>CAYGZE010000183.1:0-7730 GCA_964354185.1 uncultured Anaerolineales bacterium
ACGCCTCGGGCTGCGTCTCGCCGAGACGGAAGTACGGCGCCTCGACCGCCCCGCGGACCGCCGCGCGCACCTTGCCCAGCGTGCAGCCGCGCGGCACCTCCAGGTAGACGAGGCCGCCGAACGGGCTGGCGACCCGCGTGGCGGGCCCGGCGATCGGGACGCGGCGGCAGACGTCCGGGCATCGCTGCCACGCATCGAGATGCCAAAGACCGTCTGCGTGGGCCCCGATCCGCACCTGGAGGCCCTTGCCGGCGGCCTCCTCGGGAACCGTCACCGTGACGACGCCCCCCGGCGGCGCGTAGAGGCCCGTCCCGTGCCAGTCGGGGACGGCCGTGTCGACCTCGACGGACCGCTCGACCCGCGGCGCGTCGGCAGGGACCGGCCCCGGGAACGCGGCGGCCGACGGATGGGCCCGGACGCGCTCGGGCGGCAGGCGGTCGGCCTCCTCCAGGTCCAGGGTCACGAGCAGCCGCCCCAGGACGTCGGCCCGCTTGAGGGGCTTCTCGGGCGTCGGGACGGCCGCGCCGGCGTGGTCCTCGCGCACGCGGCGCAGGCGCGGCAGGAGGAGGCGGTCGTCGGGCGGCAGCGTCCGGGCCGCGCGCGTCACCGCCAGGAGCGCCTGGGCGGCGTCCTTCTCGCCGAGCGGCGCCTTTTTCGCGTCGAGCGCGAGGAGGGCATCGAGCGCGCGGCCGACGTGGAGGAGCGGGGGCGGCACGTCGCCGGCGGCGTAGCCCCCCTCGGCCGTGTGGCTCAGCGTGCCGTCGGCCCAGGCGATGCCCGCCGGGGCAAGGAGGCGGCTCGCCGGATGGTCGGTGCGGAGCGACTTCCCGGGGTTGAGTTGCTGCCAGCCCCAGCCGAGGCCGACGACGATCACGCCGCCGCCCCCCTCGACGAAGGCGGCGACCGCGGCGCGGTCCGCGTCGTCCTTGAAGTGGACGGGATTGACGCACAGGACCTGGCAGGCGGCGAGGCCGTCGCGCCACGCGGGACCGTCCAGCAGGTCGACGGGCAGGTCCGCGCGCTGGAGGAAGTCGCGCAGGCCGCCGTAGCGGAGGACGGCGACGCGCGGCCGCTCGCCGGCGCCCGCCCAGCGGACGGCGCTCAGCATCAGGCGGCCGGTGTCGGCCAGATCGAGCGTCTTGGGGTCGAAGTAGCCGTCGTGGCCGAAGGCGACGGCGCGGCCTTTGCCCCAGCGCGCGGCCGCGACGACGGCCTCGCGCGAGCCGCCCTCCGACCCGCCCGCGACCACGGGGAAGGCGGCGGGGCCGAAGACGCACAGCGGACCGGGGACGCCGGGCGCGGCGATGCGGGCGACGCCCTCGAGGAGGCGCGCGGCGTCCGGCTCGGCCGCCGACGCCGCCCCGGCCGCCAGGAGACACGCCGCCGCAGCCAGGACCGCACGCCGCCCACGTAACACATGCATCGTACTCGATTCCTCCGGAATGCCCCCGACTGCCGTCGGGGGACAAGTGCTCTGTTGCAGTGAAAGCCGGGTGCCACGGCTGCGCCGTGTGCAGCCGTGCGCGTCGGAGGCAGCACGGTTGCGGACAGCGCAACCGTGGCACCCGGCTAGTTGAGGCACGCCCGCGGCATTCGCCAAGCACTGGCGGACAAGCCGCCAGTGGCACCCGGCGCATGCGCGCCGCCGCGCGTCACGGCTCGGGCTTGAGGACCGCGCACTCGAAGACGCCCCCCGCCGTGTTCTTCTCGTGGGGGGCGAACTTGACGGTGACCTTCTCCTTGCCGCGCACGAGGTCCGCCGGCACGGGGTAGTCGACCGTGAGGAACTTGCCGGGCCGGCCGCGGTCGAGCGACTGGGTGGCGATCTTGGCGCCGTCGACGAGGATGTCGAAGGTGCGCGGCGGAACGTCGCTGCCCCAGTAGGTGCAGGTGAGCGTCCAGGGGGCGTCGCGCGGGACCCGGAGGTCCCAGGTCCACCAGCCGCCGCTCGTCGCGTGGCGCCAGCCGCGCCCGAAGGCGGCGCCCGAGGCGGTGCCCTCGCCCTGGAGGTTGTGGTCCTTCTCAGAGGCGGCGTCGTTGGCGACGACGCGGTCGACGACGCGGCCCTCGCGCCGCCGCGCGGCCTCGGCCTCGGCCAGGATCTCGCGGTGCCGCGCGCTCCCCTCCTTCACTGCGAGCCAGTAGACGCCGTAGGGCTCGTCGACCACGCGGCACAGGGGGACGAGCGTCAGGTCGCGGCCGACGCCGTCGGTCCGGAACGTGAGGGCCTTCCCCTCGACGGGCTTGACCCAGGAGGCGGGCGCGGCCGCGTCGGCCACCAGGGGCGAGGCGTCGGCGGTGAGCCCCGCCAGGACGAGCGGCCCGTACATGACGGCCACCAGGTCCGGGTCGTCGGGCATCGGCTCGGCCCAGAAGCTCATGGGCAGGCGGACCTCGACCTTGTCGCCGTCCTTCCACTCGCGCTTGATGGGGAAGTAGGAGGAGGGCTTCGCCTGGCCCTCGGCCGCCTTGCCGTTGACAAGGACCGTCGCGCCGCGCGTCGCCCACCACGGGATGCGCAGGTGCAGCGTAAAGGCCGCCGGCTTCTTGGCGTGCACGAGGAGCGTGGTCCCCTCCTCCTCGGGGAAGCGCGTCGCCTGCTCAATTGAGACGCCCCGGTCGGCCCAGGTGACGGTCGAGGCGACGAACAGGTTGACGTAGAGGCCGCCTGAGTCGTGGAAGTAGATGCTGTCGCCGAGTTTGGCGAACGACTCGATGCCCGTCCCGGTGCAGCACCAGAACGAGTCGTCCGGCGTGCCGAACTTCTTGGTGTGGCCGGTGGCCAGGGGGACGAAGTACATGAGCATGCCCGTCCCGGGGTGCTGGGTTCCGAGGATGCCATTGAAATAGTTACGCTCGTAATAATCGGCGTAGCGCGGGTCGGCGGTCCAGCGCACGAGGTGCCGCGTCACCTTGAGCATGTTGTAGGTGGTGCAGCACTCCTGGGTCTTGTCGGTGAGGGTGCCGGCGAGTTTCCCCGGCTCGGGCCAGTGCTCGGCCTCGTTGCTGCCGCCCGTGGCGTACGAGCGGGTGTGGGCGACGCGGTCCCAGAAGTACTCGGTGATGAGGCGGTAGGGCGGGTCGCCCGTGAGTTCGTAGCGCCGGGCGGCGCCGCAGATCTCCGGGATGTGCGTGTTGGCGTGGATGCGGCTCAGGTTGTCGTGCTCCAGGGCCAGCGGGCCCAGGAACGCCGCCCGGTCGAACCGGTGCGCCAGGGCCAGGTGGGCCGGGTCCCGCGTGATGCCGTACAGGTCGTGCAGGACCTCCGACATGCCGCCGAACTCGACGGTCAGCACCTGGTCCATCTGCGGGATCGACAGGCGCGCCGTCCGCCGGTCGAAGTAGCGGGCCATGCCCTTGAGGACCTCCAGGGCCTGGGCGCTCCCGCACAGGCGGTGCACGTCCAGGAGGCCGGCCATGATCTTGTGGATCGTGTAGTACGGGGCCCAGACGGCCTGGCCGCTCTCGACGCGGTCCCAGAAGGACTCGGGGAACGCGCTCAGGTACTCGCCGCCGAGGGCCTTCTGGCACTTGGCGAGTTCGGCGACCATGGCCTCGGCCTTCGCCTTGAGGTCCTCGTCGCCGGCGCTCCGGTACATGAGGGCGCAGGCCGTCAGGTAGTGGCCGACGAAGTGGCCGCGCACCTCGCAGTCGGGCTTCTCCCAGCCGCCGAGGGGTTCGCCCGGCGCGGGCAGGCCCGCCGTCAGGCGGAAGTTCCGCAGCAGGCGGTCGGCGTCAAGGGCGTGGAGGTACTTGCGGTTGGCCTCCTGGGCGGCGCGGCACGGCCCGTCGGCGAGTTGGACGTCGCGCAGGTCGAAGGCCTCGAGTTTCATCGCCGGTCCCTCCGCCGCGCCGACGGCCGCACACCCCGCGGCCATCGCCGCCGCCATCACCGCCACGCCCCGGATGAGATGCATGCGGCGTTCTCCCTCTACTTCTCGCCGGCCGGCGGCCCGACGCGCCACTCCAGGATGCCGCCGGAGAAGCCGTCCTGGAGTTGGACCTCCAGGCGGACCTCCTGCGTCACGACCGGCGCGAACGCGACCTTGTTGAAGGCGTCCTTCGCGGTGCCGTAGGCCGCGCCGGCGGCGAGCGTCACCGGCTTCCACTCGCCTCCATCCTTATACATGAGTTGCCACGACTTCGGGACGCGGCACCCGCCGCCGCCCGTGTCGTCGAACCAGTAGACGTCGGCCCAGGAGATCGAGCGCGGCTTCGGGAACTTGTACGCCACCCACTCGGCCGTCCCCTTGTGGTCCCACCACGTGAAGCGCAGGACGTTGGGGTCGTTCGAGTTCCCCGGCAGGACGCCGTCCGAGAGGGCGTCGAGGGTGTCGCCCGGGTTGGCGTGCGAGGCGCTCGCCACGTAGGCCGCCTGCGGGGCGGCCTGCCACGCGTGGGCGTCGGCCTTGGTGCTGACGGTCGGGAAGGCCGCGATCCGCAGCCGCGCGCACCCCATCGGCACCAGCGTCACCGTTTCGAGCGGCTCCTCGCTGCGCGCGGGGCTCGGCTGGAGCACCGCGCACAGGCCGAAGCGGTCGAAGCCCCACTCGGGCACCTTGCGGGCCTTGGCCCTTAGTTCGATCGGCGCCGCCGCGGGCGTGAAGGGCTGCGGCGGGACGGGGATCTCCTTCCGGACGACCTCGATCGACGCCTCCGGCCGCGCGGGGTCCACCTGGAGGCCGTAGTTCCACGCCGTCGTCGGCAGCACCTCGTAGGCCGGCCACTTGTCCGTTCCGCCGCAGCGCTTCCACTCCTCGCCGATCCGCAGCGAGAACCAGAGCGGCCCGCGGCTCACCGAGACCGCATTCTTGTTCTTGTCCCAGACCTTGACCGCCAGGCGCATCGGCAGTTCGAGCGTCACGCGGTCGCGGTCCTCCCACGTCCGGTCGATGACGATGAAGGAGAGCGGCTCGGCCTGGACCTTGAGCGCCTTGCCGTTGAGCGCCACCTTGGCCCCGCGGCACCAGAGCGGCACGCGCAGGTACAGGGGGAACCGGACGGGGCTCGGGGCCGTCAGGGTCAGCGTTACCGTCTCGCCGAAGGGGTAGTCGGTCTCCTCGGTCAGGACGACGGCGGTGCCGTCGCCGACCATGGCCCCGACCTCGGACGCCGCGTAGAGCGACGCCGCCAGGCCGTTGTCCGCCGTCGCCAGCCACAGTTCCTCGGCGTAGTACGGCCACCCGTGCGAGACGTTGTGCTGGCAGCAGCGGTACTCGTGGGGGTTGTAGGCGAACATGCAGCCGCCGTTCTGGATGCCGGGCGCGTGGTTCCTGGCGTCGAGCGACGGCTGGTTCGAGGC
Source organism: uncultured Anaerolineales bacterium (assembly GCA_964354185.1). GTDB lineage: Bacteria > Planctomycetota > Phycisphaerae > FEN-1346 > FEN-1346 > CAYGZE01. The sequence goes on from CAYGZE010000183.1 coordinate 5,303, forward strand.
CGTCAGGTAATGCAGGCCCTTCTGGTCGGGCGGCTGGGAGGCGGGCAGGGAGTTGAGGGCGACTTCCTCGCACCGGTCGGCCCAGAGGGGGTCACCCGTGATCTTCGCGAGCATCTCGAACGAGTGCATGTACTCGACGAGGGAGCAGGTCTCGGCCCCCTGGCGGGGGTCGCCGAAGCCCTTGCGGCAGTTCTCGTCGGCCCCGAACATGCCGCCCGGCACCTGGCCGTACAGGCCCATCACGGTGTCGTAGTTGCGTATCGTCGCGGCGATATACTTAGGTTCTTGCGCCTGCATCCAGAAGAGGGCCGGCTCGCGGAAGCACTGGCAGAAGTTCACCCCGTGCCAGTTGGCGACGCCGCCCGTCCAGTCGTCGGCCCGCTCGTGCACCTTGCGCGCCAGGTCCAGCAGGGCCGGCTCGTGCGTGTGGTTGTAGAGCCAGTAGACGCTCTCGAGGTTGTCGCCCGCGCGGACCTTCTGCCACGAGCCGACGAGGAAGTCGGCGCGCGGCACGGCGGCCTGCCACCGGAAGTACTTCGTCAGGAAAGGCAGGACCCGCTCGTCGCCCGTGTACTCGTAGAAGGACTTCAGGGCGTCCATCGCGACCATGTTCGGCCAGATGTCGCTCTTGCCGTCGACGTTGGTGAGGTTGGAGCGCGGCCCGAACCAGCCGTCCTCGCGCTGGCTGGCGAGGATGCCGTCGATCCACTTGCGGGCCTCGTGGACGATCCGCTCGTCCTTCAGGACGTACCCCAGGTCGCCGAACCCCTTGAGCCAGTAGGGCAACTCCTCCCACGGGCTGTGGCCCTCGCCGGCGGGGCTGAGCCACGCGTTGCCCTCGGCCTTGCACCACGGGCTGATCTCCGCCAGGTGCCCCGTCATGCCGGCGGCCTCGAGTTCCAGCATGTGCCGCAGCCAGCCGCGCGGCGCGATGGCGCCGATGGGGAGTTTCGCAAACGGGCTCGGCTCGAGCGGCGGCCGGTTCGAGACGTAGTAGGCGTTCGGCGTGTCCGTCGGCGGCCGCTTGACCACCGCGACGCGCGTCTGGCCCCCCACGCACGACGCTGCCGCGAACACCAGCACGACTGCCAGCACCACCACCGCGCTGTGGGCCTGCATGACGGATTCCTCCGGGTACGTGTTCCGCGTGCCTCACAAGTTCCTATCGGCGGGTTCCACCCTGGCAGGGCAAGCCCCTGACACGGCCACGCACCGTGCCGTGGCAGGCTGCCGTGGCTTGACCGCTGGCGGCTTGTCCGCCAGTGCCGCCCCTCGCGTGAACACCCGCCAGCCTACCGCCCGGCGGCGCCGCCGTCAACGCCGCGGGCGCCCCGCGCCGCCGCGGGTGCGCCCGTGTTCGGCCAATCCGCAATCCGCAATCCGAAATCCGAAATCGCCTTCGCTAACTCCGCCACGGCCGCTCGCGCTTGACGCCTGCCAGGATCTTTTTGGCAATCGCTACGTCGCCGGCGATCTCGAAGTCGAACATCCCCGCCAGCACGTGGTCCGCCCCGTTCTCGAACACGTACTGGAACGCGTCCTCGGGCGGGATGGCCCCGGCCGCCATCACCTTGAACGCCATCCACGGCTTCTCGACCCCCTTCATGACCTCGATCGTCGCCGCCGGGTCCGCACACCAGTAGCCCGGCACCTCGTTGTAGGGGCCCTTGACCTGCTCGGGCCGCGGGGCGCTCGGGTACTTGTGATGGTGGAATGTCTTAATGTAGAAATCGGCAGGAATCTTCGCCTTCTCGACCTCCTGGACGACCCGGAGGTCGTGCGCCCCGACGCCCGACGGGACGCCGAAGTCCTTCGCGATCTCGACGGCCTTGCCGATGAGGTCCACGCGCTTCCGGCTCAGCAGTTCGTCCGACCGGACGCCCCACACGTAGATCGCCTCGCAGCCCAGGTCCATCAACTGGCGCACCTGGTCCGTGTACTCGCGCATCGAGTCGTCGGCCCCGGCCGTCGGGCAGATGATCCACTGGATCTTGCCGCCCTGCTTGCGGTACTTGGCCAGGACCGCCATCGGGCCCGGCGGGTTGTGCATCGACACCGTGTTGATGCCCTGCTCCTCGGCCTTGGCCAGCGTCTCCATAATCTTCGCGTCCGTGTTGTAGTGCTCGGTGAGGGTGTAGACGTAGCGGAGGTCGCGGCTGTGGGTGAAGTGGGTAAGGAGGTTGCCGCCGAGGAGGATGCGGCTGACCCGGAGTTTGCCGATCTTGCCCTGGGGGAGCGCGTCGGCCGCCGGCGGCGGCTTGGGGGCCTCGGCCGGCTTGGCCTCCTCGGCCGCGGCCCGGGCGGCGCCCAGCGCCAGCGCCCCGCCCGCCCCCGCCGCGAGCGACTGCTTCAGGAACGTCCGCCGATCCACGTGCGATGCCATCGTGTGCCTCCTTGACCTTGCCCTTGCCCATGTGGCGGGTGCCAC
>CAYGZE010000183.1:7830-9151 GCA_964354185.1 uncultured Anaerolineales bacterium
TGGCCTTTGCTGTGGCCTTGGCTCGCGGCCCGCGGCTCGTGGCTCGCAGCCGCTCTCTCGCCGCTATTCTAAATGATGCCGGCCCCCGGAGGTTCCTCAAAATGCGCGCCGCGGCCTCGAAGGCCCTCCCTCACGGCAGCGGCCCCAAGCCGACGACCTCGCGGTACGCCTCCACCATGGCCCGGTAGTTGGCGACCTTGACGTCCTCGTGGACCGAGTGGCTCGCGTGCAGGATGTGGCCGCCGCGGGCCCGGCGGCCCCAGGCGAGGCACTCGCGGACCTCGGCCCGCACCTCCTCGGGCGTCCCCAGGCACAGCGTCCGCCGCGCGTCGACGTTTCCGAGGATGCACACGCGGTCGGCCACGCCCTCGGCCAGGAGGCGCGGCCACGTCATCCCCGCCGCCTGATCGACCTCTTTATATCCGTCGATTCCCGAGTCGAAGAAGAACTCATCCCGGATCGCCCAGTGGTTGCCGTCGGAGGTGTAGACCGCCTTCGCCCCCAGATCGTGCACCAGGGCCACGTGCTCCCGGATGACCGGCAGGATGAACCGCCGGTACAGGGCGGGCGAGATGAAGGGCCCCTTGTCGCAACTACAGTCGCCCCCGAGCGCGATGGCCGTGCACCCCGCCCGGACGGCCCGGCGCGTCGCGGCCAGCGCCCGGCGCTTCTGCCGCCCGAGCCACCGCCCGTACAGGTCCGGCTCCTGGAGCATCCACATCAGGAGGAACGGCGGGTAGAACGCGACGCCGGTGCCCGCGCCGATCTCGCCCATGAAGACCCAGTCCAGGCCGTCGGCCTCGGCCAGGCGCCGCACGCCCGCGAGGAACGGGTCCGGCCGGTCGGGCCCCTCGGGCACGGGCGGCTCGGGCGCGTCGAGTTCCCGCCGGAGGTCGTCCTCCGAGACCTTGCGCGAGTCGGCCGCCGCCTCGCCCGGGTTCGCGAGTTCCACCAGGCGCGTCCGCGGGTTCACGGCGTAGGCCCGCCCGCCGCGCTCCCAGGAGGCCGGACCGGTCTTGACGGGCCGCGGCTCCAGGCCGGGCGGGCCGTTCAGGCGGACCATGTCCAGGCCGAAGTATCTGCATATCGCGTACTCGTCGCGGACGTGGGCCGCCAGGAGTTCCTCGCGCGAGATGCCGTCGGCCATCGCGTCCCACGCCGCCGCCATGTCGGTCGCGACCGTGCGGCCGCACACGTCCCAGTGGATGGGGTGATAGGGCTGGAAGATCTCGAACAGGGGCGTCCGGTCCGCCGCGCGGTGTTCGAGGGCGGCGGCGACGCGCTCGCGGCTGGTCATGGCGGCCTTTCCCCGCGCTGCCGC
>CAYGZE010000184.1:0-3076 GCA_964354185.1 uncultured Anaerolineales bacterium
GGGTGGCCCATGCCGACGATCATGACCGTGCCCTGGGGCCGGACGACACGGAGCGAGTCCTCGACGGAGTTGCGGTTGCCGATGGCGTCGTAGACGAGGTCCACGCCCCCGAGGACGATCGGCTTGCCGTAGCGGCCCCGGATCGCGGCAAGGCCGTAGAGGTCGGCGACGCGGCGGATGAGGTCGCGCTCCCCCAGGTCGCTGCGGTCCCAAACCTCATCGGCCCCCAGGTGGAGCGCCAGGTTCTTCTGGAACCGGTGGGCGGCGGTCGCCAGGAGCCGCCCCTTGAACCCCCACGCGCGCAGGAAGTCGATGAGGCCGAGGCCGATGATGCCGCACCCGATCACCAGGACGTCCTGGTCGGCCTCCGTCGGCGGGCGCCTGAGGACCGTGTGGACGCTGCACGAGAGCGGGTCCACGAGGACCGCCTGCTCGTCGCTGAGCCCCTCCGGCACCGGGATCAACTGGGACCGATGGGCGACGAACGCGTCGGACCACGAGCCGCCCACCACGCCCGAGTGGCCCACCGAGACGCCGAGCCGCGGGTCCCGGCGCCCCGCGTTCCAGCAGGCGCAGAACTGGCCCTCGCGGCACGAGGGGCACGCCTCGAGGCCGCGCGCGGCACAGGCGATCATCGGGTCCACGTTGACCCGGAGGCCCTCGGGAACGTCCCGGGCCCCCGGGCCGCGCTCGACGACGACGCTCACGTTCTCGTGGCCGAGGACCATCGGCTCGACCGCGAGGGCCTTCGTGAAGACGTCCGGCGGGTTCGCGAGGAGGACGTGGCCGATGTCGCTCGCGCAGATGCCGCCCAGGCGCGGCCGCAGGCGGACCCAGTCATCGGCCGGGAGCGGCTGCTCGGGGATGTCGCGCAGGCGCACGGTCGAGAGGCGGCCCCAGTAGACGCTGCGGCGGAAGCGGCCGAGCGCCTTGCAGAGGAACCACTTCGCCGTCGCGATGTGAAAGGTGATGGCGCGCATGCCGGAGCCCCGGCAAGCATTCTAGCCGGACGGGGCGCGCGGTCAACCGGATTCGGCCTCGCCCCCCGCGGGGTGCCACTGGCGGCTTGTCCGCCAGTGCTGTTTACCCCCTGCGGCACGGCTCACGCCTTCAGGAGGCCGCGCTGAAGCAGCGCCTCCGCGATCTGCACCACGTTTAGGGCCGCGCCCTTCCGGATGTTGTCGCTGACGACCCACATCGCCAGACCGCAGTCGCAACTGGTGTCCTCGCGGATGCGGCCCACGAGGACCGGGTCCGGGTGCTTCAGGAGGTCGTGCTGGGTCGGGTAGGTGCGGAGGCCCTCGCCCGCAGCCTCGTCCATGACGACCACCCCCGGGGCCTTGCGAAGGAGGTCGCGGGCCTCGTCGGGCGCCAGTTTGCGCTCGGTCTCGATCCAGACGGCCTCGGCGTGGCCGTTGAGGACGGGGACGCGGACGGCCGTCGCCGACACGCGCAGGTCGGGGGCGGCGAGGATCTTCCGGGTCTCATGGAGCATTTTCATCTCTTCGCGCGTATATCCATTGTCCTCGAACCGGTCGATGTGGGGCAGGCAGTTGAAGGCGATGGGCCGGTTGAAGACCTTGGGGTCGTAGGCGAGGCCTTCGAGCGACTCCAGGGCCCCGGGCGTCTGGGCGCGGAGTTCCTGCGGCCCGCGCAGCCCCCAGCCCGAGGTGGCCTGGTAGGTGGCGACGACGATCCGCCGGATCCGGGCGGCGCGGTGCAGCGGCGCCACGGCCACCACCATCTGGATGGTCGAGCAGTTCGGGCTGGCGATGAACCGCGTCCGCGGCGTCACGGCGTCGGCGTTGACCTCGGGGACTACCAGGGGCACGTCGGCGGCCAGGCGGAAGTCGCGGCCGTTGTCGATGCACCAGGCGCCGGCCTTCTCGGCCGTCTCGCGCCACGTGACGCTGGCGCCCTTGGCGCCCTCCTGGCCCGCGAACAGGACCAGGTCGGCGCCCTCGAAGACCTCCGCGCGGGTCTCCTCGACGAGCATCTTCTCGCCGGCCAGCGTCTCCGGGCGTTCGCGCGTGGCGGCCACGCGGGGCGGCCAGTCGCACGGGAACCGGCGCTCCTTCAGGCACGAGACGATCGCTTCCCCCACCAGGCCCACGCCCACCACGGTCACTTTGAGGCCCACCGGACGGCTCCTTTCCCGCGTGTGCGGACGCGCTTCCGAAAAAGAGCGGCCCCGCGATTTCCGCGATCGCAGGGCCGCATACACGCTGCCAGGGCGGCGAGCCCTACGACCCCCGCGGCGGCTTGGCCTTCGTGCCGCGCGAGGGGCGCACGCCCGTCGTCACGGTCGTCCGAAACGCCGCCAGAGAGATCCGGGACCCGCCCATCGCCTACGCCTCCTGATGAAGTCGCGGGAAGATACACCCCCGGGCAGCCCCTGTCAAGTCCCTCGTGCCGCCCTCGGCCGCGCCCCGACGCCCGGCCGGCGGCGCCGGGGCCTCAGCCCTTGGGGGCGGGCTTCGGGGCGGCGGGCGCGGGGGCCGCCGGCTTGGGTGCCGGCTTCTCGGCCGGAGGGGGCGGCGCGGGCCGCCTCGGCGGCGGCCCCGGGGTCACGAGGCCGGCCGGCGGCGCGTCTTCCCGCACCTTGATGCGCACGCCATACTTCCATGTCTCGCCCTTGCCCTGGCCCGGGGGCGTGTCCGAGAACGTGACGACCAGTTGCGCCGTCCCGGCCTGGGCGGCCTTGTACTTGAAAACATACAGGCCGCGCTTCTCGGCCTCCTTGTCCTGGCCGAGGTCCTGGAGCGCCTTCTCCTCGTCGTCGAGGGTCGCAGCAACGTGGTTCGCCGTCTTGAACCTGGCGGGCAACTCGAACAGCAGCACGCTGCCGGGAAGGACCCTGAGCGTGGCGCCGTTCACATCGTCCTTGTAGACGAGGGCGTTCGCCGCGGCGGGCGGCGCAGGCGGCGTAGGCGGCGTAGCCGGCGGCTTGGCGGGCGGGGTGGTCGGCGTGGCTGGCGGCTTGGCCGGAGTCGGTGTCGCGGGGGTCGGCTGCGCGGGCGGCTTCTGCGGGGAGGGAGCGGGCGGCACGCCAGGCTGCGGGGCGGGCGGCGTCCCG
>CAYGZE010000184.1:3176-9093 GCA_964354185.1 uncultured Anaerolineales bacterium
CCGGCCCCGGCTCCGTCGGGCCCTCCGAAGGGGCCCCGGCGCGCGAGGGCGCCCCGTAGGAGTCCGGCCGCTCGGTCAGGTACAGGAACGTGAGGGCGAGGGCCGCGAGGACGATCGCCCCGAGGTTCACGCCGGCGGCAATGAAGAGCATCTTGCGGCCCGACATCCGCGGGGCCGCCGCGGTCGACGCTCCGGCGGGCGCGGCCGGGGCGAGGGCGGGCACGTCGATCATCAGCCCGCACGTCGGGCACTTGACCCGCTTGCCGGCGAACTCATCCTTGACCTGGTACGACTTGCCGCACTTGCACGTTGCAGCGACGGGCATGGCCCACACTCCCCTGACGTCATGCCGCGCCGGAACCGCCCCCGGAACGACGCGCGAGGCCCACGTCCGGCCGCCGCGGCTGCGCCGCGGTGCCGCGCCCCTCTCCGGACCGCCCTTGACCCTCTCGCCTGCCCCGCCCTACGGCTTCTTCTGGAGCATACGCTCAACCCAGCCCGTGTCAACCTTGCCGCTGATGAAATCCGGGTTGGCGATGATCTGCTGATGAAGAGGTACGGTGGTCTTGACGCCCTCGGCCTGGAACTCGGCGAGCGCCCGCCGCATGGTGGCGATGGCCGCCCGGCGGTCTGGGCGGTGGACGATCACCTTGGCGATCATCGAGTCGTACTGGGGCCCGATCGTCCAGCCGTCGTAGCAGTGGGTGTCCACGCGGACGCCGGGGCCGCCGGGGATCCGGAACTTGCCGAGCCGCCCGGGACACGGACGGAAGCCGTTCGAGCAGTCCTCGGCATTGACGCGGCACTCGATGGCGTGGCCGTTCTGCGGGACGTCGCGCTGCTTCATCCGGAGCGCCTCGCCGGCCGCCACCCGGATCTGCCACTGCACGAGGTCGATGCCGGTCACCATCTCCGTCACGGGGTGCTCGACCTGGATGCGGGCGTTGACCTCGAGGAGGTAGAACGTCTCGTGGCGATCGAGGAGGAACTCACACGTCCCGGCGCCGTAGTAGCCGGCGGCCTGGGCAAGGCGGACGGCCGCGTCGCACAGTTTGTCGCGCGTCCGGGGGCTGATCGCGGGCGAGGGCGACTCCTCGACCAGTTTCTGATGCCGCCGCTGGAGCGTGCAGTCCCGCTCCCAGAAGTGGAGGACGGTGCCGTGGCGATCCCCCAGGATCTGGACCTCCACGTGCCGCACGCCCTCCAGGTACTTCTCGAGGTAGACGCGGCCGTCCTTGAAGGCGGCCTCGGCCTCGGCCCGCCCCTGGCGGACGGCCTGGGTCAGGCTGATGTCGTTGTGGGCGATCCGCATGCCGCGCCCGCCTCCCCCCGCCGCGGCCTTGACGATGACCGGATAGCCGATCTCGTGCGCAAGGTGCAGGGCCTCCTCCTCGCTCTCGAGGGCGGCGCTGGAGCCGGGGATCGTGTAGATCTTCGCCCGCTTGGCGATGTCGCGGGCCCGGACCTTGTCGCCCAGGAGGTTCATCGCCTCGACGCTCGGGCCGATGAACTCGATGTTGCACGAGCGGCAGACCTCGGCAAAGTGGGCGTTCTCGGCCAGGAAGCCGTAGCCCGGATGGATCGCGTCGACGTCCGCCACCTCGGCCGCCGAGATGATCCGCGCGATGTTCAGGTACGACTGCGCCGCCGGCGCGGGGCCGATGCAGATGGCCGCGTCCGCCAGGTCCAGGTACCGCGCGCCCCGGTCGGCCTCGGAGTAGACGGCCACGGCCTCGATGCCCATCTCCTTGCAGGCCCGGATGACCCGCAAGGCGATCTCGCCGCGATTCGCCACCAGGATGCGTGAGAACATGCGTCTCCCCGCCGGATCCGGCGCCTAGTCCGGCCGCACGGCAAACAGCGGCTGGCCGAACTCGACCGCCTGGGCGTTCCGCACGAAGATTCTCTCGACCGTCCCGCTCATCTCCGCCCGGATCTCGTTGAACACCTTCATCGCCTCGATGACGCAGACGACGCTCTCCTCGGTCACGTGGTCCCCGACCTCGACGAAGGCCTCCGCGTCGGGACCCGAGGCGGCGTAGAACGTGCCCACCATCGGCGACTTGATCGCCGGAAGGTCCTCCGCCGCCGGCGCACCGGCCCCCGACTCGGGGACCGCGGGCGCCGCGGGCTGGGCAGGCACCGGCGGGACGGCGGCCGGTGCCGCGGCCGCGCCCGCCTTCCGCAGCCGCACCGCCAAGTCCTCCTGCTCGATCTCCAGTTCCGCGAGGTCGTGCTGGCTCATCAGGTCCAGCAGTTGCCGGATCGCCTCCACGTCGATGCGGCCGCTGTTCGTCCGCCCGGCCCCGGCCTCGCCCTCAGGCTGCTTCCGGTCTCCCATGGCCACCCTCCCTGCCGGTTCGCTCGGACCTGCCCTGCCTGCCGGCAGCCAGGTCGCCCGCGAACCTACCGTGCCCAGGGCTACACGACCATCGCCCCGATGTCCTTCTCCACGCCCGTGAGGACGCGCCGGCCGGTCCGCGTCACCAGGACGTCGTCTTCGATGCGGATGCCGAACCGCCCCTCGAAGTAGACCCCCGGCTCAATCGTGACGACCATGCCCTCTTGGAGGCGCTGCTTGCCAGCCCGCGCACTCAGGCCCGGCGCCTCGTGCACTTCCCGCCCCAGGCCGTGGCCGGTCGCGTGCCGGAAGTGCCTGCCCCAGCCGGCCGCGGTGATGACCCGCCGGACGGCGGCGTCGACGTCCTTCAGGAGCGCCCCGGGCCGCACGGCCGCGATGCCCGCGGCCTGGGCCTCCAGCACCGTCTCGTAGGCCCTTCGAGCGTGGGACCGGATTCTACCGGCAAAGAGGACCCGTGTCAAGTCGCACACGTAGCCGCCCACCCGGGCGCCGAAGTCCACCACAACGACAGAGCCCTGGCGCAGGCGCCGGTCCCCCGGCCGTGCGTGCGGCATCGCGCCCGACGCGTCGATCGCCAGGATCGTGTCGAACGCCGGGGCGTCCGCCCCCGCCAGCCGCAGCCGGTGGTCCAGTTCGGCCGCCAGCCGCCGCTCCGTCATCCCCAGGCGGATGGCCCGCCGGAACCCCGCCCACGCCTCCTCGGCCACGCGCACTGCCCGCCGGATCGCACGCACCTCCAACGGGTCCTTGCGCATCCGCAGCGCCGAGACCACGTCGCGCACCGCCACCAGCCGCGCCTTCCTGAGCGCCCGCGCCAGGTCGGACCGGCCGGCCACCGTCATGCTCGTCGGGTCGAACCCGACCCGCCGGACCCGCTTGCGCCGGACCACGTCGCCGACCGCGTCGACCATCGACCCCTTGCGGACCAGGCGCGCCACCCACGGGCACTCGCGCGCCGCCTGCACCGTGAACCGCGAGTCCGTGATGAGCGTCGCGCCCGACTCGGTGACGAGCAGCCACGAGTCCTCGCCCATGAAGCCCGACAGGTACCCCACGTCGGCCGTCCGCGTCACCAGCATGGCCCTGAGGTGCCGCTCGGCCAGCCGCTCGCGGAGGCGCCTCAGGCGGTCGCGCACGATCGTTTTCATGGGTGCCGCACTCCCGGGTCCCGGCCGCCCGGCAGGAAAAACGCCCGCAGGGCGCCCTTTTCTCGTGGATGCAAATCCCGTCCCGACAACGGGTTAGGGTTATGTTCGGGGAACACCTCAAGTTTTTTCGAAATCGGGCCGATTTCCCCCTTGACGTTAGCAGGCCGTTAGGCTAACATGACGCTAACGATGGCCGCATGACCGCCGCTCTTTGACAAGCAAGCCACCGGGTGCTTTATACCGGTCGCCGCGTCGAGGTGTCAAACAATCTCCACGTCGGCGAGCCGAGCCATGGACGCGAGGGTGGAGGTTGGGTGGGGCTGGGGAGCATCCCCGTGCCCTTCCTGGCCCACCCACCTCACCCATCGTTGAACCTGGCCTGCCATCTCCGGAATCTGGCAGCGGCGGCCGCCCCTCCCACCCAATCCGGGGCGGCTGCCCAGCCGCCCTCGGGCAGATCGATCGCCGCGCGTCCGACGGGACGCGCGGCCGGCGAAAGCCGGAAGGTCCCCCACGCCTTCTGACCGGTCTTGTCCGAGGGCGGCCGGATTCCGAGGTGAACCCCTCTGTGTCGCCTCCCCACAGCCGACGCAGAGACCACGTGGGCCCGGGGTGGGCCTCCGAGGGGATCTCCCATCTCAGATGAGAGATGTCGGATTCCCAGGGTCCGCCCCGGCCCCACTCCCCCCGGCCGCCGAGGGCCGGGGCGGGCCGCGCCCCAGGAGGAGCGAGTCTGCCGCGATGCGTCCGCGGTGCGGAACGTCCGGCCGGCGCGCGAAACATGCTTGCACGCCGGCCCGCGCAAGGTCACGATGGGCCCACGGAAAGAGGTGAGGCCATGAACCTGACGCCAAGACAACTCGAGATCGTCCGCTTCATCCGCGACTACGTCGCGGAGCACGATTACGCGCCTACGTACCAGGAGATCGCCGACCACCTGGGCGTCTCGCGCCCGACGGTGTTCGAGCACATCGAGGCCCTCCAGGCCAAGGGCGCCCTCAGCCGCGAGCCCACCCGGAGCCGCGCTATCATCCTCTCTCGCGAGGTGGCCGAGGTCGCGCCCAAGTGGCCGCTCCTCGGCCGCATTGCCGCCGGCCGCCCCATCGAGGCCGTTGAGGACCGCGAGGTCCTCGACCTCGACACCCTCTTCAGCGGCCACCGGGGCGAGACGTTCGTCCTCCAGGTTCGCGGCGACTCCATGATCGACGAGCAGATCCGCAGCGGCGACTACGTCCTCGTCGAGAAGCGCTCCGACGCCCGGAACGGCGAGACCGTGGTCGCGCTCCTGGAGGGCGGCGAGGCCACCCTCAAGAAGTTCTACAAGGAGGCCGGGCGGGTCCGGCTCCAGCCAGCCAACCCCGCCATGCAGCCCATCTACGTCGACGATGTGCAGATCCAGGGCGTCGTGATCGGCGTCCTGAGGAAGTACTGACGAGGGGATCGGGGGGACCGAAGAGGAGCCCTGCGCGGCGGCCCTCCGACCCCTGCCCGCCCACGTGGCCGCGCCCGGCAGAGTTACCGTCCGAGCGCTGGCACCCCCGCTGCGCGACGGCCGGCGGAGTTGTCCCGTGACGGCCGGCGATCCCCCGGTTCAGCGCTGACGGGACCATGCGGCTTCTCCTCAAGCCCCCGCCCGCCGGGCGCCGATAAGGTCTGTGACTCCTTTCCATACTCGGCTGCGCCCGCCCCGGCACAAGCGTGTCGGGGCGGGCCGTTTTGTGGGGGCCGTCGCCCGGCTGCCCTCCCCCCTCCCCTCGACTCTGCGCGGCGGGTACGCAGACCGGCCGCGCAAGACTCAATACACTGGTGGACGAGCCACCGGTGCCACCCGGCCCGGGGACCCGCCGCGAAAACGCTGAAACGCAAGCGGGGCCCGCGCCCACGGCGCGGACCCCGCGAATCGTCCACCTCAGGAACGTCTCAGGCACAGGCCCGGGCGGCCTGCTTCAGTTCGTCGACCTTGCGCAACTCTTCCCAAGTGAACTCCGGCAGTTCGCGGCCGAAGTGCCCGCCTTCGGCGGTCTTGCGGTAAATGGGCCGCAGCAGGTTCAGGTACTCGATCATCTGGCGCGGCTTCAGGGGGAAGATGCTGCGGATGATCCGTGCGATGCCGACGTCGGAGATCGTCCCGGTGCCGCTGGTGTCGACGTGGATACTCAGCGGGTCGGCGATGCCGATGGCATACGAGAGTTGAACCTCGCACTCGTCGGCCAGGCCGGCGGCCACGACGTTCTTCGCGATGTGCCGGGCCATGTACGCGGCGCTGCGGTCCACCTTCGACGGGTCCTTGCCGCTGAACGCCCCGCCGCCGTGGCTGCCCTTCCCGCCGTAGGTGTCGACGATGATCTTGCGCCCCGTGAGGCCCGAGTCGCCGTGCGGCCCGCCCCCCACGAACCGCCCCGCCGGG
>CAYGZE010000185.1:0-9058 GCA_964354185.1 uncultured Anaerolineales bacterium
CCCGTCGGCCGGCCCGGCCCAGGCGTAGTCGGCCAGGGGCCCGAGGCCGCGCTGCGCTGCCACCGAGGCCGCCGTCCGGCGCCCGGGCTTGTAGGGAAGCAGCAGGTCCCGCAGGACCTCGGGACCGGCCGTCTCGGCGATGGTCCGCGCCAGGTCGTCCGTCAGGGCGCCGGCCTGCCGCAACTGGGCCCGGACCGTCTCGCGCAGGTCCCCGAGCGCGAGGAGTTCCTGGCGCAGGTCGGCGACGCGGCGAACGGCGGGCTCGTCCATCCCGCTCGTGGCCGCCTTGCGGTAGTGAGCGATGAAGACGGGGGGGAGGCCCTGGTCCAGCAACTCGCACGCCCCGCGAACCCGCTCGACATCCGTGCCCGACTGCCGGGCCAACGCCTCTGCAATCTCTGCGGCCATGAGTCGGTACGCCTCTTCTGTAGGTTACGGCACAAACGACGTAGTGCCACCAGTATAGGCACGGGCGGCGCCGGGCGAAAGTTTTTTCCGCGCGGCTGCGCGTGGAAAAAGGTGTCAGGAACCGTTATTGACGGGGGGGCGCCCAGTGTGATAGGGTATGGGTATGGGACGGCCCCCACGAGTCGGGACAGGTGGCTTGGTCTACCACGTTCTGAACCGGGGCAACGGTGGCCTGCGGATCTTCGACGAGCCCGGCGACTACGAGGCTTTCGAACGAATCCTGGAGCAGGCTGCGGAGCGGGCAGCCATGCGCCTGTTGGCGTGGTGCGTCATGCCGAACCACTGGCACTTGGTGGTGTGGCCGCGACGGGAGGGGGACCTGTCGGCTTTCGTGCGCTGGCTGACGCTGACGCACACGCAGCGTTGGCATGCGCGTCGGCACTCGACGGGGTCGGGGCACATCTACCAGGGCCGCTTCAAGTCGTTCCTGGTCGAATCGGACGAGCACCTCTGGACGGTCTGCCGGTACGTGGAGCGCAACGCGTTGCGCGCGGGCTTGTGTGCTCGGGCGGAGCAGTGGCGCTGGTCGAGCCCGTGGCGGCGCGCGTTCGGGGACGCCGAGTCGCGGCGCTTGTTGGCGGCCTGGCCGGGAGGGATGTCTACCGACTGGCTCGCCCAGGTGAACCGTCCTGAGACGGACAAGGAGTTGGCGGTGCTGCGCCGTTGCGTCAGACGCGGCCAGCCGTTGGGGAGCGATTCTTGGGTGGAAAACGTGACAAGACGTTTTGACCTGGAGTCGGTCTTCCGACCCCACGGGCGACCTCGCAAGAGTCAGTAGGAAACCGTTCCTCACACTTTTTCCCCCCTGGGAGTTTGGGGGCCAACCCGTCGTGGTGAGGTGAGGAATGAAGAACAAGCCCGATCTCTTCCTGTCTGCTGCCGGAGAGGTTAGGGGGGATCTCTCGATTCCGCGCGCCTGCCGGATAAAAGGTCGCTTAAGAGATGAGGTTCGTGACGATCACATGCTGATTGAAATTGAACCCCCGCTAGTCGGACAGACCTATGGGCTTGGCAGTCAAGACATTACGGCCTTGATTATCTCCGCTCGTCGCCAGGGCTTTTCGCTTTTCCCAGTAAAAGAATGGCCTTGCCATGTTTATATTTCCAGAATACTTGACGCGAGCATCATTAAGACATTGGCCTTCACAAGGAATCAGGTAGAAGCGATCGCTTGGGGCATGGTTTATGCCACTCTCGACGAGGCGAAAGCCCGATCTAGGGAATCCTAACCGGGTCGCTTACGCCCTTGCCAAGGAAGTCCGAAGAAACTCAGATCCGCAAAATTCGCTTTGTGGGCGAAGAGCTGGGAAAAGGTGTCAGGAACCGTTTCTTGTGCGTGAGCTCGATTCGGAAGGCAGACCGAGTATCAAAGGAGAAAGTTCGCGACGTGCTCAGTGGTTATGACGCAAGAAACGGTTCCTGACACCTTTTCCTTCTGCCACCTTCTCCTTCGGCTCTCAAGCCTCGCCGGCGAACCACCGCGCGGCGATGCGGGCGAAGTCGGCGGCGCTGCGGGCGTTCTGGATGGCCACCCGCGCCTCGGGCGCCCCCGCGATGCCGCGCGTGTACATCCGTCCCACCTGGGCCATCATCCGCACGCCGCCCTCCGGCCCGTACTGCCGCACGAGCCCCTCGAAGTGATCGAGGAACGCCCGCCGCCGCTCGTCCATCGACACCGGCGCCCAGGAGCCGCGCGCCGCCAGTTCCAGCGCCTGCCGGAAGATCCACGGTGCGCCGACCGCCCCCCGCGCGATGCTCGCCCCCGCACAGCCGGTCTCGCGCAGCATCGCCAGGATGGCCTCGGGCGTCCGCAGGTCGCCGCTCCCGAAGACGGGGACGGCGAGCGTCTCGGCCCACCGGGCGATGGTCGGCCAGTCGGCGCGGCCGGCGTACTGCTGGACGGCGGAGCGGGCGTGCAGGGTGATGGCGACGGCCCCCGCGGCGGCGGCGCCGCGCGCCAGGTCGGCCGCCCGCGCGCGGTCGTCGGCCGAGTCCGTGAACCCCAGCCGCAACTTCAGCGTCACCGCGAGCGCGCTCGCACCGACGGCGGCCTCGACCAGGGCGACGGCGTCCTGGGGGCGGCGCAGGAAGTCGGCCCCCCGGCCGGACTGGACGGCCCGCTTGCTCGGGCACGCGAAGTTCAGGTCCACCAGGTCGGCAACGCCGCGGGCGGCCACCAGGGCGACCGCCTCGGCCAGCGGCCCCGCGTCGCGGGGCAGGAGTTGGACGCCCAGCGGCCGGTCCTCGGCGTCCGACGCCAGGAGGTGGCGGCCCTTGCGGGAACCCGTGCGGCCGAGGAGGTCCTCGGGCGTGGCCATCTCCGTGTGGGCGAGCGACGCCCCCGCCCGGCGCGCCAGGAGGCGCATCGCCAGGTGCGTCCGCTTGTGCATCGGCGCCAGGACGAGGTTGCCGGCCAGGGTCAGGGGGCCTAGCCGGACCGGCCGCACGAGCGCCGGCGCGGGCTGCGAGGAAGCGTCCTTTGGGGCCATGGCGGGCACTGTAACGGGGGTCGGCCGACGGGGCAAGGGCAGGGGCGATTTGGGTTAAGATGCCCGCGAAGGGAATCCGATAAACTCCTGTGCCGCCGACGCGCTTGCCAGCCTCTCCACGCCGGCGCGAGGAGGTCCAGGATGCTGCGAACCGAGCAACGCAGTCAACCGCGCATCACCACCCGCCTGACGGTCGAGACGGTCGGTCCCACCCTGAATATCTCCGGCGGGGGGATGTGCGTCCTCATGGCCGACCCCGTCCGCGAGGGCATGACGCCGCGCCTCACCTTCTGCCTGCCGGACGACGCGGAACCCGTCGTCTGCAAGGGCCGCATCACCTGGTGCCGCACGTCCAGCATCGACCCGGAACTCTACGAGGTCGGCCTGATGTTCACCGACATCAACGACCGCGACCGCCAGCGGGTCGTGGAGTTCGTGGAAGCCCACATGAGCCCGTGAGGGCCTTCCTGTCCGTCCGGACGCGCTTTTTTTCCGAAATCGAGTTGCCCGCGCCCCGATTGTGGTATAGACTTAACTTTTCGGGGGGTAGGGACGGCGCCATGCCCGTCAGAGCACGGTGTCCGGGCTGCGGCAAGCAGGTCGCCGGGCCCGACAAGGCGGCCGGGCGGAAGGCCAGGTGCCCGGACTGCGGCGGGGTGATCGAGTTCCGGTCGGAGGCGACGCCGGGCGCGCCCGGCGGCGGCGCCGATGGGCCCGGGGGCGCGCTGGCTTCCCTGGCGCAGAGCGTGGCCGAGGCGACCCCGGCGGGCGGCGCGGCGGCCGAGACGGCGCCGGCCGGCGGTCCTGCGGCCGCGCCCACCCCCACCCCGTCCGCCACCAAGGCCTCCGTCACGACCATCGGCCGGATGCTCGCCCGGACGAGTCCTTATCAATCGCTGCGGCTCATGGCGGCGGTGTGCTTCGCGGCGGGGGCGGGTCTGGCGGTCCTCGTCTTCATCGCGGGGCTGGCGATGCTGGTGATCGCCGCCACGACGGGCAGTCCCTGGGTCGGGGTGGCCGTGTTCCTCGGGGCGATCCTCCTGGCCGGCCTGGTGGTGCTCGGCGCGAGGGTGGCGGGCGACCTGCTGCGCCTGGCGGCCGACGTGGGCGACGAGACGCGCCGCAGCATGCAGATCCTCGAGGAACTCCGGAACCACCGCCGCAACGGCGTCGCCTGAGCCGCCCTCACCGGGCCGAGACCGCCGTCAGCAGGGTCCCTTCCTTCAGGCGCCAGCCCCCGAGGAGCATGTACTTGCCCTTGCGGATCCGCAGGGTGGTCGAGAGGATTTCGCGCGGCTTCTCCTTGGGGTCCTTGTCCGCGAGGACCATCGCCAGCGCCAGTTCGATGGTGTCGTCCTTCTCCTGGACGGGGCGGACCCGCAGCGTGTAGCCCTCGACGAGCGGCACGTCCTTGGTCTCGCCGAACGCCACGGACCGCGGCACCTGCATCAGCAGGCGGAACGCGTTGTACGAGGCGGCGGTCTTCTTGAGGTCGTCCGCCAGGGCCTTCAGCGCCGGGTCGATGTAGGGCTTGTCCTCCTTGGCGGCCCGGATGGCCAGGACCGTGATGGAGGCGTCGGCGGGCTTCTCGCCTTCGGCGGCAAGGGCGGCCGCGGCGGCCCAGGCCCCGCCGACGGCGATCAGGGCCAGGGCAGCCGCCGTGAGGAATCTCGCTCTAGCCATCGTGCGCCTCTCCGCCAAGGGACGATGATCCGCCAGCAATGACCAATGACCAATGATAAATGTCAAACTTGGCGCGGCGTCTTGGCGCTCCGGCTTGTCGCCCGCGCGCCGGCGCGCAGGCGACCGGCGCCCGACCGGGCGCGGAGCCGCGCCGTTTCAGTTTGGCATTTATCATTGGGCATTAGTTAGTTTCCGTAGGCACCACCCAGATGGCCGCCACGTCCGTGGCGTCTCCCACCACCAACACCACAGTATACCCGGGATCGACCATCTGGACCTCCATGATTTCCACGTCCTTCTGGAGCGCGAGGGCCCGCGGCTCGGGCCGGGCCTCGTCCGGCCCCCGGTAGACCAGCAGGCCCACGAGGAGGAGGAAGCCCGCGGCGACGGCCCCGGCGACGTGGGCGACCCAGCCGAAGCGCGGCCGGCGGGCGGACGCGAGGCCCGCGGCGGCGGACCGGGGGCGCCCGGCCGCGCCCGGCCGCGCCTCCGCCCCCGCGCCGGGCGCCGCGAGCCAGGCCGCCGGCAGGGGCGTCGGCTCCTCGGCCCCGGCGGGCGGCTCGGTCCGGTCCGGCTCGAGCGCCTCGATGCGCGGCTGCGTCTTCAGGACCGCCCGCAGGCCCGTGCCCTCGAGTTCCGCCCGAAGGCGTTTGCCCACGGCCTCCCACCGCTCCTCGGGGACGGGCGGCGGCGTGTACGACTCCAGGACGTGCTGGAGCCGCTGCTGGTCGAGGACGAGTTGGCGGCAGCGGCCGCACGCCTCCAGGTGGGCCGCCACGGCCTCGCGCTCGACGGCGGTCAACTCGTCGTCGGCGTAGCCGGCGAGCATCGTTCTGGCATCGCTGCATGTCAGCATAACTCACCCGATTTCCGAGGCCAGGAGGCCCCGCAGCCGCTGCCGGGCGTTGAAGATGCGGCTCATGACGGTGCCGACCGAGATGCCCAGCACGTCGGCGACCTCCTGGTACGACATGCCCTCCAGGGCAAACAGGACCAGGGCCGCCCGGTTCTTCTCGGAGACGTTCGCGAGGGCCTTGTCGATGGCCTCTCGGAGGTCGGCGGCGGCGGCCTCCTCCGGGGGCGACCGGCGGCGCGGGCCCGTGGCCGCCGGCTCCGCCGCCCCTTCGGCGTCCAGGCTTCCCGCCGCCCGCACGCTCCGCCACCGCCGGTAGTCCAGGGCCGCGTGCGTCACGATCCGGTAGAACCACGTCCGGAACGACGACTGGCCGCGGAACCCCGGCAGGCCCCGCATCGCGTGGATGAACGCCTCCTGGACGGCGTCGAGGGCGTCCTCGGCGTTCCCGAGCAGGCGGTAGGCGACGACGTAGGCCGCCTGGCGGTGCCGCCCGAAGAGTTCGTCCAGCGCCCGCGTGTCGCCGTTCCTGACGCGCGCCACGAGTTCGGCGTCGCGCTGCGCCGCCTCGTCCACGCCCCGGGCCTTTGGCTCCGCCTCACCCATTAGACGGTCCCCACGGGGGGCTATTCAGCCGCCCGCGGGACGCGATTGTAGCCGTCCGCGGGGGGTGGGGAAAGGTTTTTGTCGAGCCCGGCCGCCCGCGCGCCCGCCGGACGCCTCCTTGACGCCGGGGTGCCCGCCCGGCAACATGGGGCGACCGCACGCGGCGGTGCGCGACCCGCGGCGGCGTCTGCCGCACCCGATCAGGAGACGCCATGACTCGCCGATGCCCGTTTCTCGCGACGACCTTCCTGCTCTTGGCGGCCCTGGTGGGACGGGCCCCGGCGGCCGACTGGCCCCAGTACCTCGGGCCGGAGGCGTCGGGCGTGTCGCCCGAGACGGACCTGGCGCGGTCGTGGCCCGAGGGCGGTCCGCCCCTGGTGTGGGAGACGCCTCTGGGCGAGGGCTTCGCGGGGGCGGCCGTCCGCGACGGCCAGGTCTACGTCCTCGACCGCGTCGAGAAACGCGAGGACGTCCTGCGCTGTTTCGACCTGGCGACCGGCCGCCCCCTGTGGACCTTCGCCTACGCCGCGCCGGGGCAACTGCCGTACAACGGGTCGCGCCAGGTCCCCGCGGTCGATGAGAAGTACGTCTTCTCGGTTGGGCCGTTCGGTCACCTGACCTGCGTCGACCGGGCGACCCACCGGCCGGCCTGGTCGCACGCCCTCCTCCAGGAGTTCCCCGAATCGCCGGAGGAGGTCGCCAAGCGCCCGTCGGAGTGGTGGGGCGTCACGCAGTGTCCCGTCCTGTACAAGGACACGGTCATCGTCGCCCCGCGGAGCGACAAGGTGGGCCTGGTGGCCTATGAGCGGGCGTCGGGCAAGGTCCGCTGGACCTCGCCGCCCGTCGGCCGCGCGGCCTTCGCCTACGTCACGCCCACGCTCATGACCCTGGGCGGCACGGACCAGGTGGTGATCCTGACGAACACGGAGCCGGGCGCGTGGAAGCCGGCGATCGTCGCGTCGGTCGAGGCGGCGGGGGGGCGGCTCCTCTGGCGCCTGGAGACGTGGAAGCCGTACAAACTGCCCATCTCGTCGCCCCTCAAGATCGGCGACGACCGCCTGTTCATTTCCGGCGCGTACGGCATCGGGTGCTTCGCCCTGCGGGTCGGCCGCCAGGGCGACGCCTGGACCGTCGACTACGCCTTCCGCGACAACGCGAACTGCGTGGCTCACCTCCACGCGCCCGTCCTCTACCAGGGACACCTCTACGCGTCGTCGGGGCAGAACGGCCTCGTCTGCCTGGACCTGGACGGGAACCTCAAGTGGAAGAGCGGGCCCGAGGTGCAGTTTGACGAAGGCGGACTGCTCGTGGCCGACGGCCTCATTCTGGCCATGCACGGCAAGACGGGGGAGCTCAACCTCGTGGAGGCCGTGCCGGACGGCTTCAAGCCGCTCGCCAGGGCCAAGGTGCTCGCCGCCGAGGGCGGACTCGCGTGGGCCCCTCCCGCCCTGGCGGACGGCAAACTGCTCGTCCGCGACCAGCACACGATGAAGTGCCTCGACGTCCGCCGGCCGTAGCGCTGCGCGGCCACGCCGTCCTCGCGGGCGCCATGGTCGCCGCGGCGACCGCGGTCGTCTGCCTGCACCCCCTCATCCCCGCCCCCTCTCCCTCCAGGGAGAGGGGAGATTTTGGGGCCGGCCCTCCCGCTTGGTTCCCTCTCCCTTGAGGGAGAGGGTGGCCGGAGGCCGGGTGAGGGGGGCGCGGGGGGCGGCCGCGCGGCGGCGCGGCTGCTTCACTGGAGCAGGAGGAACTCGGCGGCCATCTTGCCGAGCAGCGATTTCTCGCCGGCCTTCGCCTTGGCGTCCTCGAGGAACTTCACGGCCTCCGGGTTGACGCTGCTTCCCGCGAACATGTGTTTGAACGTGGTGCAGAACTGCCCATAGGCCGCGACGGCCGCCTTGTGGTTCGGCCGCTTCGGCGCCTCGGCGAGGATCGCCTTGAGGTCCTTCGCCTTCGGATGCGCCCCCAGGCCGCGCGACCACAGCGTCCCGTAGAAGCCGCACAGGACCGGGTCCGTATCGGCCAGTTCCCTGGCCAGGGCCAGGATGGCGTCGATGCGGGCCTCGATGCGCTTGCCGATGGCCTGGGCCTTGGCCTTCACGGCGGCGTCCTTTGCGTCGGCGGCGGCGCGGGCGACGGCGGCGGCCGCCTTCCCCAGCGCCTGGGCGTTCGCCTGCTTCACGATCGGCGCCAGGGCCGCCTCCGGGTAGTCGGCTTCATACAGGAACGGCGCCAGCAGGAGGTCGGACCGCCGGAACCCCGCGGCCGAGTCGCGCACGTCCTCGTCCGAGACGGCGTGGCCCTTGCCCTTGGTGATCTTCAGGTACGCGTCGGGGCATCCCCCCTTGAGCGCCTCGGCAAAGAGTTCCGCCGCCCGGTCGGTCTGCGTCTCCCCCAGGTTCGCCAGGTTCCACTCTTCGCTGCCCAGGCCGATGAACCAGGTCATCGGCGGCAGCCGCGTCAGGCTTCCGCGGTAGTTCGATCCGTACAGCGACGCGTGGTTGAAGGGGCAGGGGGCCGGCCCCCCGGCCGCGTGCGCCTTGTACTGCTCGAACAGCCGCTGCTGGGGCAGGGCCCCGCCCGAGAAGCACCCGACCGCCCCGCGCCCGAAGACGATCTTGTAGTCGGCGGCCACCTGCCGCAGCGCTTCCTCGGCCGCCTCGACCTTGCCGCCCGTGTCCTTGGCGTTCTCGCCGTCCTCGTACTGCATGTTGATGCCGATCAGGTTGTAGGGCTCCAGGAAGGACTTGGACCACTGGCCGAAGTTGGGGGCGCTTCCCCCGCCGCCCTGGCCGTGGAAGAAGAGGTGGATGCCCGCCGGGTTGTCGGGCGAGTAACTCGGCGGCACGCAGACGTAGTAGTTGTAGCCCGCGTGGCTGGTCTTGACCTGGTAGGTGCCGGGCCGGTTCTTGTTGCTGGGCGGCGCCTCCTCGGCCGCGGCCGGCCAGGGGCCGAGCGC
>CAYGZE010000186.1:0-9050 GCA_964354185.1 uncultured Anaerolineales bacterium
GGTAGATCTTGTCGTCCAGGACCGTGTGCCCCGGGGCCCGCTGCTCCATGAACTCGGTAAAGAGGCCCGCGTCGTAGGCCGCCCGCCACTCTTCCGACATGGCCGCGAACAGCCGGTCGCGCAGGCTGCGGCCGCGCCAGTAGGGGATGATCCTCTCGCGGTAGACCGCGACGCATTCGGGCGGGACGGCGTAACTCGTCTTCGGCCGCGAGTCGAGGATCCGCAGGTCCTCGAGGCTGTGGCACGTGAGTTCCGGGTAGGTGGGGACGACCTTGGGCCGCGGCCCGCGCTCGCCCACGATGAGTTCGTCGGGCCCCAGGTAGATGGTCTGGTGTTCGCACAGGCGGAGGAACGCGCGGGCCCGCAGGACGGGCGCCGAGTGCTTGCCCTCCTCGGCCTGGTAGAAGTCGGTCATGAGGACCGCGCGCTCGGCCGTGAGCGTGGGCCGCGCGTCGAGGCTCGCCTGCCGGAGCCGGGCCGTTCTCTCTGTCATGGATCTAGCCGCCTATCTTGACCTTGAGTCCGTGTTCCGCGAACGCCGCCGCCGCTTCCTCCATGCGCCCGGGCGAGGGGGGCGCGGCCCCGTCGAGCCGGTACGCCCGGCCGACGCGCCGCGACTTCGCGGCGCCGCCCTCGTGGTAGGGCAGGACGTTCACCTGCCGCACCCCTTCCACCGACGCGGCGCACCGCGCGAGCGCGTCGAGTTGGGCGGCGTCGTCGTTCACGCCGGGGATGACGGGCACGCGGATCCAGATGCAGCCGTGCGCGCGGCCGAGGGCCCGCAGGTTCTCGAGGATCGGCCCGTTCGAGACGCCCGTGTACCGGACGTGGCGGGCCTCGTCGGCGAACTTGAGGTCCCAGAGGAACAGATCCGCCAGCGGCGCCAGGGCCAGGAGGTCCTCCCGCGGCGCGTAACCGCACGTGTCCACGGCCGTGCGGACGCCCGCCGCGCGACAGGCCTCCAGGAGGGCCCGGAGGAAGCGCGGCTGAAGGAGCGGCTCGCCCCCCGAGAAGGTAGCGCCGCCGCCCGACTCGTCGTAGAAGACGCGGTCCCGGAGGACCTCGGCGACGACCTCGGCGACGGTCATCCGGCGGCCCACCATCTGCCTCGCCCCCGTCGGGCACGCCGCCACGCACCGGCCGCACAGCGTGCACGTCTCCGCGGCGCCCGCCCGGTCGCCCTGCGGGCAGACCTTGCGGCACTCGCCGCAGCGGATGCAGCGGCCCTCGAGGACGAGGATCTGCGGCTCGGCCGAGGCGCCCTCCGGGTTGTGGCACCACCAGCAGTCCAGGGGGCAGCCCTTCAGGAACACGGTCGTGCGGATGCCGGGTCCGTCATGGATCGAGAAGCGCTGGATGTCGAAGACGAGTCCGCTTTCCATGGGCCTCGGGCGTCAGGCGGGCCGTCCGGGCGCCGGCGGCCGCGTGAGCATTATACACGCTGGCGGGTCCCTTGGGGCAAGGGCTACCGGATTCCCAACCGCCGCGCCCTCTGGTAGAATGCGTCCCGCGATGGCCCGGGCGATGCTGCCCCGGGCCCGAGAGGAGCGAAGGGAGACCGATGACCCGCCGACCCACGTCCCCCGCATCACCCGACGCGCCGCAGGCCGGCGCTGCGGCGTGCGGCCTGTTCCAGACGGATTTTCCGCCCGAGGAGTTTGCCGCCCGCCGCGCCGCCCTCTTCGACGCGATCGGCCCGGGGGCCCACGCGCTGGTCCAGGGCGCGCCGGCGGTCCGCGGGTTCGACGTCTTCCGCCAGACGAACGAGTTCTACTACCTCTCGGGCGTCGAGGTGCCGCAGGCCTGCCTGCTCCTGGCGGGGCGGGACCGGACGGCGACGCTGTACCTCCCGCACCGGCCCGAGAAGGCCGGCGCCGAGGGCGCGACGCTCGGGGCCGAGGACGGCGACCTCGTCCGCCGCCACACGGGGCTCGACGCCGTCCGGGGGCCCGAGTCGCTCGCCGACGACTTGCGCGCCGCCTCGGTCCTCTACGTGCCGCACGCCCCCGCCGAGGGCGCGCGGGCCTGCCGCGATGAACTCCTCCGGTCCGACCGGTGCGTCGCCGCCGACCCGTGGGACGGCCGGCCCACGCGCGAGCAGCATCTGGCGGCCCTGGTGCGCGAGCGGCTGCCGGGCGTGGAAATCCGCGACCTGACGCCGGCGCTCGACGCCCTGCGGGCCGTCAAGAGCCCGCGCGAGGTCGCCGTGCTGCGGCGGGCCGGGCGCCTGGCGGCCCGGGCCGTGACGGAGGCGATGCGGGCCACCCGCCCCGGCCGCTTCGAGTACGAACTCGGCGCGGCGGCCCAGTACGTCTTCCTGGCCGGCGGGGCGCGGGGCGAGGGCTACCGGGCCATCATCGCCGGCGGCGCGAACGCCTGGCACAGCCACTACTTCCGCAACAACTGCCCGCTACGGGACGGCGACCTCGTCCTGATGGACGCGGCGCCCGACTGCGGCAACTACACGAGCGACGTCGGGCGGATGTGGCCGGTCGGCGGGACCTACGCGCCCTCGCAGCGCGAACTTTATGGATTTATGGTGATGTACCACAAGACGCTGCTCGAGCGGATCCGGCCCGGCGCGACGGCCGACGCCGTCCTGGCCGAGGCCGCCGCCGAGATGGCCCGCGTCCTGGGTGCGACGCGCTTCTCGAAGCCCGTCTACGAGGCTGCCGCCCGGCGGACGCTCGACTTCAAGGGCCACCTCTCCCACGCCGTCGGCATGGCGGTCCACGACATCGGCGACTACCGGGCCGGGCCCCTGCGGCCGGGCCACGTGTTCGCCGTCGATCCGCAGATGTGGGTGCCGGAGGAGCGGCTCTACATCCGCGTCGAGGACACTGTCGCCGTGACCGAGGGCGGGATCGAGAACCTGACGCGCGAGGCGCCCCTGGAACTCGACGAGGTCGAGGCCGTCCTGCGCCAGGCGAGCGCCTTCCCCGCCGTCGCGCCCTGACGCGCCGGCCCGCGGAGGGCGGCGCTCGCGCCTTGTGCGCGCGGCGGGGGCGCGGTATCAAGGGGCGGCCGGGGAGGGGGGCGGCGGCCGACCCGGTCTCCGGCGGAAAGGCCCGAACCCAGTGCGCTACCCCGCGCTCGTGACGGCCCTGCTCGCCCTCTTCGCCGCGCCGCTCGCGCGGGCGGGCGACGACGACTGGCCCCGCTTCCGCGGACCCAACGGCGAGGGCACCAGCGCGGCCGCCGGCATCCCCGTCCGCTGGACCGAGGCCGACTACAACTGGAAGGTCGAGGTGCCGGGCACGGGCCACTCGTCGCCGGTCCTCTGGGGCGACCGCATCTTCCTGACGACCGCCGACGCCGCGACCGCGCGGCGGACGGTCCTGTGCCTGCGGGCGGCCGACGGCGGCGTCGCCTGGCGGCGCGACTACCCCTCGAAGACCTACCGCCAGCACCAGGACAACAGTTTCGCCACGTCGACGCCCGCGGCCGACGCCGAGGCCGTCTACGTCACCTGGACGACGCCGGACGAGGTGGCCCTCCTGGCGCTCGATCACCGGGGCAGCGACCGGTGGCGGCGCGACCTCGGGCCCTTTGAGGCCAAGCACGGGAGCGGCACGTCGCCGATCGTTTTCGAGAACCTCGTCGTCCTCGCCAACGACCAGGAGGGCCGGAGTTTCCTCGTCGCCGTGGACCGCAAGACGGGCGAGACCCGCTGGCAGACCCAGCGCCGGACGGGCCTGGCGGCCTACTCGACCCCGTGCGTGCGGCAGCGCGACGACGGGCCGCCCGAACTCGTCTTCACGAGCACCGCCGACGGTCTGACGGCGGTCGACGCCGCCACCGGCAAGGTCAACTGGCAGGTGGAGAAGGTGTTCCTCGACCGGTGCGTCGCGTCGCCGGTGCTGGCGCAGGGACTGGTGATCGCGGGCTTCGGCTTCGGGAACCGCGGGACGCGCCTGGTGGCGGTGCGGCCGGGCGCGAAGGACTCGCCGCCCGCCCTTGCGTACGACGTGACGAAGGACGTGCCCCTCGTGCCGACGCCCCTCGTGAAGGATGGGCGGCTCTTCCTCTGGGCCGATGACGGCCGCGTGACGTGCCTCGACGCGGCGACGGGCCGCGTCCTCTGGCGCGAGCGGGTGGACGGCGAGTTCTACGCCTCGCCCGTCTGCGTCCAGGACCGGCTCTACGGCGTCGCGAAGAACGGCGACGTGGTCGTCCTGGCCGCCTCCGAGAAGTTCGAACTCCTGGCCCGCGTGCCTCTGGGCGAACCGTGCAACGCCACGCCCGCCGTCGCGGGCGGCGTCATGTACCTGAAGACGCGGTCGCACCTCGTCTCGCTCGGCGGCAAGCGCTAGTGAGCCGGCCGCGTCCCGGAGGGACGAGAGGAGAGGGCGATGAAGACTTCGATCCGGATCGCGTGGCTGCCGGCGGCCGCCGCCTTGGCCGTCGCCGCTGGCGCATGGGCGGAGGAGGCTGCCGTGCCGAGTGTCGATCGTTGGACCCCGGAGCAGGCCCGCGCGTGGTCCGACAAGCAGCCGTGGCTGTGCGGGTTCAACTTCATCCCGAGCACGGCGTGCAACACGACCGAGTTCTGGCAGGCCGACACGTTCGATCCCGCCACGATCGACCGCGAACTCGGGTGGGCGCGAGCCGTCGGCTTCAACTCCTGCCGCGTGTTCCTCCAGTACCTCGTCTGGAAGGCCGACCCGGACGGCCTGAAGGAGCGCGTCGACCGGTTCCTGACCATCGCCGACCGCCACGGCCTCTCGGCGGCACTCGTTCTCTTCGACGACTGCGCGTTCGGCGATCCGCCCCAGACTGAGCCCTCCCTTGGCCCGCAGCGGGAGCCCATCCCCGGCATGTTGGCGCCGAGTTGGACGCCCAGCCCGGGCCTGAAAGAGGTCGTCGACAAGGCCGCCTGGCCCGACCTCGAGCGCTACGTCAAGGACGTCGTCGGCCGGTTCGGCAAGGATCGCCGCGTCGTCCTGTGGGACCTCTACAACGAGCCGGGCAACACGGGCATGGGCACCAAGAGCCTGCCGCTTATGGAGGCCGCGTTCGCGTGGGCCCGCGCGGCGCGGCCGACGCAGCCGCTCACGGTTTCCATCTGGACCGGGAGCCTGGCGGACATGAACCGGCGGATGGTCGACCTGTCGGACGTGGTCAGTTTCCACGCGTACACAGACTACGATGGAATGAAGGCCGCCATCGCCGCCCACAAGGCCCAGGGGCGGCCGGTCCTCTGCACCGAGTGGATGGCCCGGCTCCAGGGCAGCCGCTGGCAGACGGACCTGCCGCTCTTCAAGCAGGAGCGCGTCGGCTGCTACTCGTGGGGCCTGGTGAACGGGCGGACGCAGACGCAGTTCTCCTGGGGCTCGAAGCGCGGCTCGCCGGAGCCGCAGGTCTGGTTCCACGACCTCTTCCGCAGGGACGGCACGCCGTACGACCGCGCGGAGATCGAGGCGATCCGCAAGACGACGGCACCGGCGGGCGCCGCCGAAGGGGAGGGCGCGAACTGACGCGCGCGGCGCCGACCCCGGCGGCGGTTCCCTCTCCGGCCTGATGCGTGGCCTGGCGCGGCGGCCGACGTGCGCCAGGAGGGCCGGCGCGTCGCGCTCGCCCTCTCGGAGCCGCTGACCGTGGCGGCCGACCAGGCGCTCGACGTCGCCCTGGCGTGGTAAGGCGCCCGCGCGGGCGCGGCTACCGCGGGCCGACGGCCCAGAGGTGCCCCTCGCCGCGCAGGTACAGCCGCCGCCCGTCGAAGACGGGGTTGGCGACGAATCGCTCCTGCCGCTCCGACCAGTGGCCGACCTGGACGACGCTCTCGATCTTGTTCTTGGCGACCTGGCGGAAGGTCCGCCCCGGCTCCAGGACCACGGCCGCGCCGTTGTTGCCAAGGATGTAGATGAGCCCGCCAGCCAGGGCCGGGCTGACGCCGATGCCCCGCGCCGCCCCCTCGTTGTGCGCCTGGAAGGGGTCGAGGTCGAGCATCCGCTGGTACACCACCTTGCCCGCCTCGAGGTCGACGACCGTCAGGACGCCCGCGTTGTTGACGAGGTAGGCCAGCCCCTCGTGCACGAGGGGCGACGCGAGGTACCACGGGAGGTAGTGCTTCGGGAACCCCGCCGTGTCGACGTCGATCTTGCGGGCCGTAAGCACGAGCGGGTCGGCCGGCGCGTCCGGCAGGGCGTACACGAGCAGGACCATCCCCCAACTCGGCAGGCCCAGCAGGGTCCGCCCCTCCACCACGGGCGACGCCACCGCCTGGTTGCTCACCGCCGGGTCGGCGCGCAGCACCTTGCCGTCGCGGGCGCGGACGATCGAGCCGTTGCCGAGGGCGATCACGGGCGTGTCCCCGATGCGGGTCGCCACGGGCGACCCGTGGAAGAAGCCCCCCGGGTTGAGGCCCTTGTGGGACACGAGGGGCGTGATCCAGGCCGTCGCCCCGGTGGCGGCGTCGAAGGCCAGGAGGTCGCGCAGGAAGACGACCACCTTCCCGTCCACCAGCAGGGGCGAGGACGAGAAGCCGTGCTCGACCGCGGGCCGGCGGTCCACGCGGATCCAGCGGCGGCTGCCGTCCAGGTCGTAGCACGCGGTCACGCCCGTCGCCGACCAGACCCAGACGAACCGCCCGTCGGTGGTCGGGGTGAAGCCCGACCAGCCGACGTCCGGGATCTCCGAGGGCTTGTACTTCTCGGGGCTGACCCGCGCCATCGCCTCGGCGAGGGCCTTCTCGACCTTGGCCTTCTCCTCGAACTCCTGGGGCGTGGCCGTGCCCGCCACGAGCGCGTCCGCCAGGGCGTCGAGCCGCGCGCCCAGGGCCTCGGCCTCCTGGAAGGCCGGCTGCTTGCGGTCCTCGGTGTCGGCGGCCTCGAGGTAGCCGCTCCGGCGGACCCAGCGGACCTTGCCGTCGGCCTTGTCGAGGCAGACGAGGTCGTTCGGCTCGCCCAGGACGTAGAGCCGGTCGCCGACGATGACGGGGGCGGCCACGCCCATGCCGCCGCCGTAGAACCCAGGGGCGGCCCCCGGCAGCGCCGTCCGCCAGGCGATGCCGGCCTCCGCGTACTCGGCGGGGAGCCAGCCGTGCAGGACGGGGACGGCGTACCAGTCGGCCTCGCCCGGCGCGACCTTCAGGAGAAGGCGGTTCCAGCCCTTGGCGAGGTTGAGCCGCAGCCGGCCCACGAAGGGCGCGGCCAGCTTGCCGTTGACGTAGACCCGCGCGGGGCCGACGGTCGTCAGGTTCAGCCGCACGGGGCCGCCCGTCTCGGAGTGGACGCGCGTGAAGGCATAGGCGACGGCGCTCTCGGCCCCGCGGCCGCCCAGGAGGGCCGCGAAGTCGAGGTAGGCGGTC
This sequence comes from uncultured Anaerolineales bacterium, assembly GCA_964354185.1. Classification (GTDB taxonomy): domain Bacteria; phylum Planctomycetota; class Phycisphaerae; order FEN-1346; family FEN-1346; genus CAYGZE01. Next base: position 7,310 of record CAYGZE010000186.1, read on the forward strand.
TGGAGCGTCACGCGCTTCCAGGTCCGGTCGCCCGCCTTCTCGTTCTCCTCGGGTTCGAGGTCGGCCTCGTCGGGCAGGGCGTCGTCCTTGATGTCGGCGTCTTCCGACATGGGGACGGGGCCGAGGACGAGCCACTCGCGGACGACGCCGTCGGGCATCTCGGCGCCGGCCGCGTCGGCCGCGGGCTTGGAGGCGAGGAAGCGAAGGCCCTTCACGGCGAGGCTGACGCGCGACCAGGTGCGCGGCGGGTCGGCGGAGGGGTACTTGCCCGTGCCGTCGCCGCGCCATCCCGTCGCCGGTCCGGCCTCCGCCGCGGCCGCCCTGGCCGGCGCGGCGGCCGAGAGCGCGACCGCCAGGGCGACGGCCGCGATGGCGGCACGCTGCGCTCTTGTCATCGGCGCCTCCGTCGCGCCCGCCGCCCAGGGAGCGCCGCGCGGGCGTGCCGCGACCCCCGCGGACGCCGCGCTACTCGCCGAGGTCGATCACCGAGATCGTGTGCGGCCGGTCGTACGCGTTGCCGTTGCCCGGCAGGTCGATGTTCGAGACGTAGACCTTGCGGCCGCGCACGCACACCTCGGAGGGCCGATCGAGCCGGCCGCCCGACCCGTCGGTGTTTCCGTTGCGGGCGATCGTGGTGACGCCGCCGGTCTTGGCGTCGATCCGGTGGACGGCGTTGGCGACGAAGTCGGCGACGTAGAGGTCGCCCGTCTCGGGATCGACCTTGAGGCCGTCGGTGCTCTTCAGGGGGGCCCCGGCGGCGAAGACCTTCTGCGAGTAGACGTTGTCATTCTCGTCGAAGGTGACCTTGAGGATCTGGGCGTCGCCGAAGTTGCAGAAGTACATGTTGCCCTGGGCGTCGAAGGCGAGGCCGTTGGCGCCGACGACCCAGGTCCGGTTGTGCGTGGTGATGCGGGTGAGGAGGTGGCCATCCTCGCCGCGCGGCTTCAGGCGGACGGGGGTCTCGGCCTTGAGTTCGGAGAGGTGGAAGCGGTAGACGCCGCTCACCAGGGGTGAGGCCTCCGGGTCGAGTTTGGTCTCGGTGACGTAGACGTAGTCGCCGAAGCAGGAGACGGCGTTCGACTGGACGAAGCCGGTGACGACCGTCTCGCACCGCTCGGCCACGCCGTCCTTCATGACGATCCGCAGGAGGCGCGACACGGGCTCGTCGGTGCCGAAGGCGGGGTTGTCGGCCACGTAGAGGTTGCCGTCGGGCCCGACGTCGACGCCCAGGGGTCCGGCGCGGCCGGTCGAGGGGTCGACGGGGATCGTGCAGACCTCCGTGACCTGGTTGTCCTTGTCGATCCGCAGCATCTTCGCGCGGTACTGGGGGTTGTTGAAGTTCGGGCACGAGAGGATGATGGTGCCGTCGCGGTCGAGGACCATGCCGTCGGGCGTGTTGTAGCGCTCGGGCAATTCGACGGCGATCGTGGGCTGCCGGAGGTGGTCCGTCACTCCGGCGCAGCCGCCGAGGACCAGGACGGCGGCGCCCGCGAGGACCGCGGCAAGCATCCGGCTCGACCGCCCCAACCGGCACGCGTTCAGCCGCTGCATGAGGGGCTCCTTTCCGGTGTGCGTGGACCTTCCCGAGGCGCCGCCCACCGCCCGCGGCGCCCGCGACGCCGCCATTGAAGCACGGAACCGGCGGGGATTTCAACTGTTATTGTGGGCCGTGCGAGGCAGTGTCAACGCAAAGTAGAAATGGCCGCTTTTTCTGGAAGGGTTGGCGCCACGGGTGATCGGC
>CAYGZE010000187.1:0-6653 GCA_964354185.1 uncultured Anaerolineales bacterium
AGGAGTTCCTCGTTGGTGACCTGGCCGAGTTCGAAGCGGACGAACTCGCCCTTGACGGTGCGGTCGGCGGCGATCCTGGCCCGCAGGGTGGCCTCGACCTCGTCGCGGGCCGACAGGATGGTCCGCACGGCCTGGTTGACGTCCTGGATGGCGCGGGCGATCTGGCGGTCGGCCTCCAGGAGGGACCGCTGGTACTCGATGAGGCGTTTGCGGCGGTCGGACTCGGCCGACCGGTTGCCGAGGGGCAGTTCGAACTCGATGCCGGCGACCCAGCCGAAGGGCCCGCCGGGGTCGAGCATCTCGACCGAGTCGCCGGACTCGTGGCCGAGACCGTTGAGGGTGTAGCGGAGGGTGGCGTCGAGTTTGGGCAGGCGCTCGCGGTCGGCGACGTCCAGGCGGACCTGGTTGATGGCGATGGCGGTGCGGGCGGTCTCGAGGTCGGGCCGGTGGATGAGGGCCTTGGCGACGGCGGCAGGGCGGTCGACCTCGAAGACGTAGAACTGGGGCTCCTCGCCGGGGACGACCCGCACGTTGCCGTCGAGCGGGAACTCCTCGGCGTTCAGGACGAGTTTGAGGTGGTCCATGGTGTTGCGGGCGCGGACCTCGGCGCGGACGAGTTCGGCCTCGCGGGTCGAGACGGCCGCCTGGGCCCGGTCGACCGACAGGGGCGTCGACAGGCCGTCGGCGAGCCGCTCCGTCTCGCGGCGGAGGACCTCGCGGGCCAGTTCCAGCGTGTTCCGGGTGACGCGGACGGACTCCAGGTCGAAGGCGAGTTGCCAGTAGGTGGTCACGGTCTCGGTCACCGCCTCCATGACCTTGGCGCGGAAGTCCTGGAAGGAGACGTCGGTGCTGAGGCTGGCGACGCGGATGGCACCGCGGTTGACGGGGTCGCCGAAGCCCTTCAGCAGGGGCTGCTTAAGTTCGGTGGTCAGGTTGGCGGTGTACTGCGGGTCGGGGAGGGTGTAGCGGCTGTTCGAGAGCAGGTAGCCCATGTCCTGGTAGAGCGAGACGGTGCCGCCGCTCAGGGCCCGCTGGCGGATGCCGTACTGGGCCGACCAGCGGTTCTCGATGAGGTGCTCGTCGGCGGCGCGGCCGGTGTCGATGGTGCTCTGGATCGGCCGCTTGGTGCGGCTGAAGTTGTTCGAGAGGAAGGCGGCGGGGTCGAAGAGGGCCTCGGCATGGATGACGTCCTCGTCGGCCAGCGGCGGCCCGTAGCCGGCGATCTGGATGTCGTGGTTGTTGGCGAGGGCGTAGCGGAGGGCGTCGATGAGGGCCAGGCGAACCTCGCCGTCGGCGGCCGGCTTGGGCGGGGCCGCGGGGACCGTGGCCTGGTTCGCGGCGGCGGTGGCGGCGGAGCGTGCGGCCTCGGCCTCGATCCGCCGGATGACGGTCCGCGACGCGCGGGCCGGGAACCGGTCGCGCTCGGCGCCGGGGCACCCGGCCAAGGCCAGGCAGGCCGCCAGGCCCGCGCAGACGACCGCCCCGACCGCCCGCCCCTGCGCGGCGCACCCTGGACACGGACGCCGGTGCATGGAACCGGTTCCCTCCCCAATCCAGACGGCTCCTCGCTGATACCAGGGGTATCGGCGCTTTGCGGACCCTCTCTGTAGCATGTCCTGGGGGGGAAAGTCTCGGTCGCGAACCTCGCGGGCGCACCCATGAAGCGCTGTACCTGTTTGCTTCTTCGGGAAAAAGTGGTATCCTTTAGGGCATAGGTGTTGGCGCGAGGGGTCCCTGCGCGCCGGGAGTGGGACTGGATGGGTCGGGAAAGCGTCAGAAAGGCCGTTTTCGAGCCGCTGGAGCCCCGGGTGCTCCTGGACGGCGTCCCGGAGGGTGGGGCGTCCCTGTCGGGCCTTGGCGCCCCGTGGACGGACGTGGACCTCAACACGGGGACGGGCACGGGTCCGGCGGGGGTGGTCCGGATCCTGGGCGACGACTACGAGGACCGGAGCGGCAGGGCGGTCTCCCGGGTCGGGGACGTCAACGGGGACGGGTTCGATGACTTCGCGGTCGGGGCCGGCGCGGCCGACCCGGCGGGCGGCACCGGGGCCGGGGAGACCTACCTCGTTTTCGGGCACGGCGGGGCCTGGAGCGACATCGACCTGAACACCGGCACGGGAACGGGCCCGGCGGGCGTCGTCCGCATCCTCGGCGACGACGCCGACGACTCGAGCGGCCGCGCCGTGGCCGCTGCCGGAGACGTGAACGGCGACGGGTACGGCGATTTCCTGATCGGGGCCGACGCCGCCGACCCGGCGGGCGGCGGCAAGGCGGGGGAGACCTACCTCGTCCTCGGGCACGGGGGGGCCTGGAGCGACATCGACCTCGACACCGGGACGGGCACGGGCCCCGCCGGGGTGATCCGCATCCTGGGCGACGACGCCCTGGACAGCAGCGGCTATGCCGTCGCGTCGGCGGGCGACGTCAACGGGGACGGGTTCGACGACCTCCTGATCGGGGCTCCGTGGGCCGACACGCCCGGCGGCGACTACGCCGGCGAGGCGTACCTGCTTTTCGGTCACGACGGGGCGTGGAGCGACATCGACCTCGACACCGGCACCGGGACGGGGCCGGCGGGCGTCATCCGCATCCTGGGGGACGACGCGGGGGACGACTATGGCATCTCGGTCGCGTCGGCGGGTGACGTGAACGGGGACGGGTTCGGCGACTTCCTGATCGGGGCCTACTTCGCCGATCCGGCCGGCGGGGCCGAGGCCGGGGAGGTCTACCTGGTCTTCGGTCACGACGGCGCGTGGGGCGACATCGACCTCAACACGGGCACCGGGACCGGCCCGGCAGGCGTCGTCCGCATCCTGGGGGATGATCCGTCCGACTGGAGCGGCGGCGCGGTCGCCGGGGCGGGCGACGTCAACGGGGACGGGTTCGACGACTTCCTGATCGGGGCCGACTCCGCCAACCCCCCCGGCGGCACGCATGCGGGTGAGACGTACCTGGTGTTCGGCCGCGACGGCACGTGGAGCGACATCGACCTCAACACGGGGACGGGGACGGGCCCGGCCGGCGTGGTCCGCATCCTCGGCGACGACGCGCGGGACTACAGCGGCACCGCCGTCGCCGCCGCCGGCGATGTGGACGGCGACGGCTACGCCGACTTCCTGATCGGCGCCCACTCGGCCGACCCCCCCGGCGGCACGGACGCGGGCGAAACGTACCTGGTGTTCGGCCACGGCGGCGCGTGGGCCGACATCGACCTCAACACGGGGACGGGGACGGGCCCGGCCGGCGTGGTCCGCATCCTCGGCGACGACGCGCGGGACTACAGCGGCACCGCCGTCGCCGCCGCCGGCGATGTGGACGGCGACGGCTACGCCGATTTCCTGATCGGGGCCGACTCCGCCACGCCCCCCGGCGGCACACACGCGGGCGAAACGTACCTCCTCTTCGGCCACAGTGACTTCCCCGACTCTGTCACCTGGACGGGCGTCAAAAGCACGGACTGGGAAGACACCGACAACTGGACCGGCGGCGCGGCGCCAGGGGCGCAGACGGCGGCCGTCTTCGACGAGGAGGGCGACAACTCGCCCTCCCTCTATGGGGACGAAACCGCCAGGGGCGTGGACCTGCGGACCGCGGAATGGACGATCGGCGGGTCCGGGCAGGAGTTGGCTGTCGGCCCCGACGGCGTGGACAGCGCCGGCTCGGGCACGAGCACGATCGGACCCACGGTGGCCCTGGCGGCCGACTCGACGTGGACGGTGGGGACGGGCAATACGCTGGTCCTCGATGGCGGGCTGACCGGCGCCGATTACACGCTCACGAAGGACGGCGAGGGGACGCTCGTCCTCGGTGGATCGCAGGGGGCGGTTGTGCTCAAGGGGCTGTCCATCGGCTCCGGGAAGGTCGCGCTGGGGGGCGGCTCGAAGGTCCTCGTGCTGAACTCGCTCTGGCTGGGGTCGGGCGGCCCGTTGGGGGACCTGGCGGCCGCAGTGCCGGTCTCAGGCTCGCGGGTGTCTGCCGCGTCTGGGGCGGTGGAAAGCGGGTTATCGGACGCAGACGCCGCCCTGGCGCTGGCGAACGGTCTCCTGCCAGGGGCGTCCGCAGGGATCGGTGCGGAGGCGGCACCCCCGCCGTTGGCGGCCCTTCCCGCCGACGTGCCGGCCTGGCAGCCTGCGGCAGGCGAGGGGGACGCGACAGGGGAGCCGGAATACGCACAAGTGGCTGTTCCGCATGGGTTTGTGTTGACCGAGCCCCTCCCGATGCCGCCGCCGGCCGCCCCGGCGCCAGCCCCCTCGGATCCTGGAGACGGGTTGCTGGACGTGCTGGCCCTGGTCGAACTGGTGCTCCCGCTGGGGGCGTGAGGGCCCCCCGGGCCGCCTCCAGGGCCAGGTTTGGCGACCTCAAAGGAACACGCCGACGGATTTTCCTCCGACCGATTTGCTTGTCGCCGGAACAATGGTATCCTATTATTGTAGTGGAGGCCGTACTGGGCGCGGGACAGGGGGGCGGGCGGGGACTTGGCGGTCGCCCGAGTCGGCTCCTGCGCGCCGGGTCGGGGTTCCAGTCTGTCCTTCGCGGAAAGGGGTTTCATTGTGAAGCCGGAAGCCACTGCCCATCATCGCCAGCCGGGGTGCCCCCTGTTCGAGACGCTGGAACCCCGGATGCTGCTGGACGCCAACGTCATCATCTCGGAGTTCATGGCGATCAACTCGGGCGCCTACCAGGACCCGGAACACCCGGGCGATACCCCCGACTGGATCGAGATCCGCAACATGAACTCGACCGGCCTCAACCTCTCGGGCTGGTCGCTGGAGGACGAGAACCACCGGTGGTACTTCCCGAGCAAGTGGCTGCCGGGGAACGGGTTCCTGGTGGTCATCGCGGACGGGACGAACCAGACGGACCCGGCCTACATGCTGCGGACGGACTTCTCCCTGAAGGGCGACGGCGAGTATCTGGCCCTCAGGCGGCCCGACGGGTCATACGCCTGGGAGTACTCGCCGCAGTACCCCCAGCAGTATGAGAATGTCTCCTACGGTTACGGTCCGGGCACGTCCCCCGTGGTGCTGGTCGAGGGCGAAGATCCGGCGACCGCCCACATCCCCACGAGCGGCGACAGCGGGTTGGGGTGGACGGCCGAGGGGTACGACACCACCGGGTGGCTGACCGGGACGACCGGCGTTGGCTATGAGAACAACTCGGGGTACGAGGACCTGATCGGCCTGCCCGTGCCGGGCATGTACGGCAACACGCAGTCGGTGTACATCCGCGTGCCCTTCGAGGTGACGAGCCTCAGCGGCATCGACACGCTGACGCTCCAGATGATGTACGACGACGGGTTCATGGCGTTCCTGAACGGCACGCCCGTCATCTCCGCGAACTCGCCGGTGGTGGGCGACCTGGCGTGGAACTCCGGGGCGACGGACCTCCACGGCGACGGGGCCGCCGTCGTCTACCAGGACTTCGACATCTCGGACTACGTGAGCCTCCTCCACGTTGGCACGAACGTCCTGGCGATCCAGGGGCTCAACTACGGCGTCACCAGTACGGACCTCCTGATCGTGCCGCGCCTGGTGGGGTCGCAGGTGACCACCGCCGACCAGTACTACTTCACGACGTGCACCCCGGGCTATCCCAACAGCGCGGGGGTCATCGCCTTCGTCGCCGACACGACGTTCAACCACGACCGCGGCTTCTACGACGCGCCGTTCGACCTGGCGATCTCGACGGAGACCGAGGGCGCGACGATCCGTTACACCCTCAACGGCAGCGCGCCGACGAAGACGTACGGCTACGTCTACGACCCGATGAACCCGATCCCCATCTGGACGACGACGGTCGTCCGGGCCATCGCCTACAAGACCGGTTACCAGTCGACCAACGTCGACACGCAGACCTACATCTTCCTCAGCGACGTGCTCACCCAGTCGAACACCCCGAAGACCGAGCCGGGCGGCACGGCGGCCTATCCGACCACGTGGGGCTCGGTGAGCGCCGACTACGCGATGGACCCCCGCGTGGTCGACAACCCGCTGTACGCGGATGAGATGATCCAGGACCTCCTGTCGCTCCCGACGATGGAGATCTCGGTCAACGTGGCCGACATGTTCGGCACCAGCGGCATCTACTCCATGCCCACGACCGAGGGGATCGAGAAGGCCTGCTCGCTCGAGTACTTCACGGCAGACGGCGCCCAGGAGTTCCAGATCGACGCCGGGGTCCGGATCTACGGCGGGTACGGGCGCAACCCCCAGTTCCGGAAGCACTCCTTCCGCGTCCTGTTCAAGGAGATGTACGGGGCGTCGAAACTCGATTTCGACCTGTTCGGCGAGGGGGCCGTCGACAGTTTCGACTCCCTCATCCTCCGCTCCAACTTCAACGACTCCTGGGTCTGGGGTGGCGGCAACGTCCAGTTCATCGTCGACGAATGGATGCGGATGACGAACCTCGAGATGGGCGATGTCCAGTCCCACGGGACGTGGGCCCATCTCTACATCAACGGCCTCTACTGGGGGCTCTACAACGTCACCGAGCGCCCGGACGCCCACTTCCTGGCCTCGTACCTCGGCGGCGACGCCGAGGACTACGACGCCCTGCACGACAACGAGGTCATCGAGGGGAACCGCACCGCCTGGGACCAGATGTTCGCCATCTCCCGCGCGGGCCTCTCGACCCCCGCGCAGTACGCCGCCATC
>CAYGZE010000187.1:6753-8942 GCA_964354185.1 uncultured Anaerolineales bacterium
GATGTTCGCCATCTCCCGCGCGGGCCTCTCGACCCCCGCGCAGTACGCCGCCATCCAGCAGTACCTCGACGTCCAGGCCCTGATCGACTACTGCCTGGTGCACTTCTACGGCGGCGACTGGGACTGGGACTGGCACAACTGGTACGCCGCCCGCAAACGCGAGACCGGCGGCAAGTTCTACTTCTTCACCTGGGACGCCGAGGGCAACCTCGGTGACCCGAACGCCAACATCGTCGGCCGCAACACCTCCGGCAACCCGACGGAACTGTTCCAGGACCTCCTCCAGAACGCCGAGTTCAAGGTCCTCCTGGCGGACCGGATCTACGAGTTCTCCTTCAACGACGGGGCCCTGACGGTGGATGCGGTCAAGGCCCGGTACCAGGGCCTGGCCGACGAGATTTACGACGCCGTCGTGGGCGAGTCCGCCCGCTGGGGCGACACCGCCTCCGGCACGCCCTTCACCCGCGACGGCAACTGGGTCCCTCGCTTGAACTGGCAACTCAACACGTTCTTCCCCGGGCGGACCACTAAGGTCTTCAACGACCTCAAGAGCGCCGGGATGTACCCGACCCTCAACGCGCCCACCCTCAGCCAGCACGGCGGCCGGGTGGCCTCGGGATTCCTGCTGTCCATGGCGAACCCGAACGGGTCCGGGACGATCTACTACACGACCGACGGCTCCGACCCCCGCGCGCCCGGCGGCGGCATCGCCGGCACCGCCTACGCCGGGCCCATCACGATCAGCGCGCCCACCGAGATCAAGGCCCGCGTCCTCTCCGGGACCGCCTGGAGCGCGGTCCACGACGCCGTGTTCCTCGCGCTGGTGCCCCCCGAGATCCGCATCACGGAGATGATGTACCACCCGCAGGACCCCGTGCCGCCGGGCAGCAGCTATGCGGTCGACGAGTACGAGTTCATCGAGTTGCGGAACGTCGGGTCCGCGTCCCTCCAACTGCAAGGGATGCAGTTCACCGAGGGGATCACGTTCACGTTCCCGTCGCTCCTTCTGGCGCCGGGCCAGTTCGTCGTGGTGGCGAAGAACCTCGCCGCCTTCCAGGAGCGTTACGGCACCGGGGTCGCCAACGTCGTCGGCCCGTACGACGGGTACCTGAACAACGGCGGCGAGCGGCTGGTCCTCAAGAGCCGGTTCGGGGAACTGCTGCACGACTTCTCGTACGAGGACTGGTACCCGGACGCGGACGGCGTCGGGTTCGCCCTGGTGATCATCAACCCGCTCGATCCGGTCCAGGCCGATTGGGGCCTCGGGTCGAGCTGGCGCCTGAGCGCCTACATGGGCGGCTCGCCGGGGGCGGCCGATACCGGCCTGAACCCCGGCTCCATCGTCATCAACGAGGTCCTGACCCACACGGACGTCAGCCCGGTGGGCGATTGGATCGAAATCTACAACGCCACCGACGCCGCCATCGACATCGGCGGCTGGTATCTGAGCGACGACCTGTCGAACCTGAAAAAGTACCGCATCGCCGACGACACCACCCTGGCGGACCACGGGCACGTCGTCTTCACCCAGTTCGAGGACTTCGACAACCCCTCGGACCCGGGGTGCCTCGTGCCGTTCGCCCTCAGCGAGTTCGGCGAGACGGTTTACCTGACCCAGGCCGACGCCGGCGGGACCCTCATGGGCTACCGCGAGAGCCAAGACTTCCTGGCCTCCGACCGCGAGGTGACCTTCGGCCGCCACACCCGCAGCACCGGCGACGTCGAGTTCGTCTCGCTCGCCTCGGCCACCAAGGGCGGCGCCAACGCCGAGCCTCTCGTCGGTTCCGTGGTCGTCAACGAGATCATGTACAACCCCGGCCCCGACGGCGACGAGTTCATCGAGTTGTACAACTCGGGTGCCGACGTCCAGCTCTGGAACCCGGAGAACCCCAACACCACCTGGCGCCTCGACGGGGCCATCGAGTTCACCTTCCCGCTCGGCACCGTCCTGCCCGCCAACGGCTACCTCCTGGTGGTGGGCGGCGACCCGGCTGCGTTCCGCGACAAGTACGGCATCCCCTCCGGCATCCAGATCTTCGGCCCCTGGTCCGGCGACCTTTCGAACGGCGGCGAGAGCATCAAGTTGTACAAGCCGGTCACGCCCGATCCGGGCGAGCCCGTCCCGTACGTCCGCGTCGACCGCGTGCAGTACGACGACGATCCGCCGTGGCCGCTGGAGCCGGACGGGC
>CAYGZE010000188.1:0-7130 GCA_964354185.1 uncultured Anaerolineales bacterium
AAACAGTATAGGGTAAACGATGGGGATTGTCAAGGGGAAAATTGATGAATTAACGGTTTTTTTGCAAAGGAGAACACAATGAAGACGATCGAGATCACATTTATTGAACCGTTATTGGCGACGTGTGCCGGAAACAAGGACGTAGCAACGGAATTCATTCTCAACAAGAACCCGAACGGCGAGCCGGCGGAGGACGAATTGGAATCGCTTGCCACGCAGGAGGAGGAACTTGAGAAGTCCTCCACGGTTTTCATGAAGGACAAACAGGGCAAACCGTTTATGTGGGACTACCAAATCAAAGGGTTCTTCAAGGATGCAGCCGGGATGCTGAACCGGACGATGCCAAAGTCGGAGCAGTTGAAGGCATACAAGAAAATCATCGATGGGCTGATAATGGTCTTACCGAGAAGGATCGCGATAAACCTCAGTGGCGGGTTGACAATATGCGAGAGGCCACTGCGGGCGCAGACGGCGCAAGGCGAACGGATCGCTTTGGCCCGGTCGGAGTCCGCGCCGGAGGGAACCACGATACGATGCGAGATAATGGTACTGGATGAATCGCTCTGGGACCGTATTAAGACCTGGCTCGATTATGGGCGGTTGCGGGGGTTGGGACAGTGGCGGAATTCGGGGATGGGTCGGTTTGAATGGAAAGAAGTGAAGGCTCTTTCAAAAAAGAATAGTTAAACCCGCAAGGGCATGGCCAGGCGACGCGCGTCGCCGCAGGGCGCGGCGAAGCAAAGCAAAGGCGGGGCGCAGCAAGGCGATGTGTTGCTGCGGTCGTCGCGCCGCGAAGCAAAGCAAAAGCAAAGGCAAAGCAGGGCACGGCTAAGCAAAGGCAAAGCAAGTTTGAAAACAGGAATAGAAAAGACGTAATGAAAAATCTGGGGATAACGACATTCATGGTTTTTCTCCTCCTACAGACCCCCGGCCGGGAAGGTTGGGGGGCTGTCATAATCACTCCGGGAGACCGCAACGAAGACACAACTACCGCGCATTGTGTTTTCCTCCCAAAGGCGGCCGGCGGCCCCCACGCCGGCCGTCCTTTATTGAGACAACCAACCATTACTTCCAGGATGAAGGGGGCGGTCCACGCCGGCCGCTCCCTTTGTAAACAAATCCGAAATACGAAGCACGAAATCCGAAACAAAAGCGAATGACCAAAACACGAAATTCAAAACAGAGGAAAGATTGATATGGATGGCATACAAAAAACTGCGTTTGAACAATTGCGGAGGTTGATGCTGAAGGTTGAGGGCGGTGCTTATGGAAAAGACGATGAATTCGATACGGATAGCTTCCGCAACGAATTTGAAGATATCGTAATGCTGGAGATCGAATAGCCGAAATGGTGACGCCACCAAAAATAAAATTTGACAAGGATAGGTGCGAGTTGGTTGTGAGGCTCGAATCGCCGCTGCACTGCCCGTGGCGAACAGTCGATCCAAAGCAGAGAATGTTCGAATGCCACATGCCGAACGGGCCGGCGGGGAAGAGGGGTTGCCCGGAATACGATGTGTTCCCGGCGGGATGCCCGATGATAGACGGGGCGACGGTCAAATTTCAGACTAAAGAATGACGATTGATGATTGACGAGGGACGAAACAATGGCACAAGGTGAATTCACGAAAGAAGAAGCAAAACGAACTCAGGAGGCGGTAGAGGATATGTATAAAGGTATTCCTAAATCCAAGCGATTTGATTACATCGGGCATCTAAACGACATATCGCTATTTCTGTCGGCGGCGGGAAAGGTAGCCCCGAACGAACAGCCATAGGTTTTAAGAGTAAAGGCATAAGACTACAGACACAAGACTAAATAAACTGGAACCACAGATTTCACGGATTAAAAGGAGAAACACAATGACAAAAGGAAAAGTAAAACAAGCAGAAAGAAAAACAAAGCAGGAAACCGTGGAAGTTGAAACTTTGGGCGGCAGATTGCGAGCCTTTCGACTGGAGATGAACTTTACTGCGGAAGAGTTTGCGTCAGACGTCTATATGGACGAAGACGTTTTAGTCTCAATCGAAGACAATTCAATAGAACCCAGTATTAGAATGCTCAGAGACTTGGCCATAGGCGCAGATTGTGATCTGCATTATCTCATAACAGGCCGGCCATCAGATTTGTATTGTCGGTGCTATATAGCTTATCCTAACCACTCAAAATTGACCATCAGCCAGCGAGAGTAAAGATTGACGATTGACGAGGGACGAAACAATGGCGGCGATAATTGTTCTGCTGGTGATCTTCGGGTCGATGGCACTTGGGGCGGCGTCGATTGCGATGCACATTTATCACCAAACGCGGGAAGAAAACGAATACTGGGAGTTGTTCCACAAGACCAATGACGATTGACGATTGAGGATTGACGAAGGACGGAATATGACCAATCCAATGGGTGAAAATCTGTGAAATCTGTGGTTGAGGTATGAGAAATGATAGACGAAACAGGGGCTGAATGCGACGATATCGTGGAGGGGCCCGGGATAACAGTCGCACCGCAAAAGTTAGAGATCATGCCTGACTGCATATGCCCGGCGTGCTATAAACCGATGGCATATCCTCGCATCGAGGACATCGCAGACCGGTACGGGCGAGAGCTCAGACGCTACTTTGGATTCTGCCCGAGTTGCAACTTGGGGAGTGAAACGATTCAATTCAAACGGGAGGCAAGGTGGGTCATTCACAGGTACCAGGTCTATGCCTATATCGGCCAGCTCACGCACTGCCAGGCGTCGGGAAAATGGGTGACGCTGAACGAACTGCCTGAGCCTGCACCGGTCGTCATTGGGCCGGGGGGGGAATACGATCAGCAGATACGATTGACGAAGGGTGATGTGATGATGCTGAGCACGTTGCGGAAGGGATTGGAGGCTTTCGCTACGGCGATTGAATGCTTTATGAGACACTATGGGATCAAGGATTGATGATTGAGGATTGACGATTGGCGATTCAGGTTTGGCAAGAGACGATTGAAGTGACTGACACTGACGTTAGTATCGATGAGTTGGCGAGCTTGCCGGAGAAGAAACGAGCGGACGCCTTAAAGAGACTCGGTATCGTCCAGGAGTTCCGGGTGTTCAAGGCGGAACTTGAGGGGGATGGCGGAACGCATAAAAAGGCAATTGCACTATTTAGCGAGGGCAAGGATTTGAGCGGGCGAACGCTCGATCGATGGTTGTCGGCGTATGGTAAAATGGGCCTGGTGGGCCTGGTCGATAATCGGGGCGGCGGAAAATTCCTCGCCCAGATCATCAGCCCAGAGGCGTTCGAGTATTTGAAATCACTGTACTTGGATCCACGGCAGCCATCACTCAAGCAGTGCCACAAGAACCTCTGCTATCTCAATAAAGAACAGAATAACGGCTGGCGGATCCCGGCGCTGTCGGCGATGTACGACTACGTCACCAAGTTCATACCGGAGCCGGTGCGGGTGCTGCACAGGCGGGGCCTGCAAGCATACAAGGCGAAATATGGATCGTACATTCAAAGTGATCCAGAGACCTGCGAGCCGGGCGAGGTCTGGATTGCGGACCACTGCGCATTCAACTTCTGGATCAGGCATCGCGGGCGGTGGATCAGGCCGTGGATCACGGCCTGGCAGGACTACAAGTCCAGACTGATCGTCGGCTGGCATATCTCGGCCTGCCCGAACCAAACTACGATACTCATATCCATGCGACGCGCACTCGATAAGTACGGGCCGCCCGATATCGCCAAGATCGATAACGGCAAGGATTTCGCCTCGCAGATGTGGACCGGCGAAACGGTAAAGACCAGGCGATTCCTGTGCAAAGAATACTTGGACGAAGAAATCGTCGCGGGCTTGTATGCGATGCTGGATATCCAGGTGTCGTTTGCAATACCATACTGCCCCCAGGCAAAGGGTAGGCTCGAGCGGTGGTTCGATACGATCGATTTGCAATTATCAAAGACGATCTCTACATATTGCGGGAAGGATCCCGGGGCGAGAAGAGAGGATATGAAAGAAGTCCTGGAAACCCCAAAGACGATCCGTGATGCTTACGACCTTGAGAGCTTTACCAAGATCGCAGGGGAGTATATCGAGGCGTATAACCGCGCTGCGCATACCGGCGAGGGGATGGAGGGCAAGTCGCCCTTAGAGGTGTTCGAGACTCGGCCCTCGATAAGGGTCCTCGCAGCGGGGGTTGCGGAGCTGCTCTGCCGCGTCTGGAGCAAGGAATTGATCGTCGGCAAGAACGGAGTAAAAATCAAGGAGATGTGGTACGGCCAGTATAACCTCGACCTATTAGTCCATCAGGGCAAAAAGGTAAGAGCGGCTTACGACCCGGAGGATATGAGGAGTGTATATGTCTATGACGCCAAGACGTTGCGATTGATCACCACGGCCGAGCAGAACCACTTGGTCGCTTACGGCCGGGCGGTCAACGAAGAGGAGTTGCGGGACGCGATGCGACAGAAGGCTAAGGCGGTGCGATTTATGAAGGGGTTCAGAGATGCACAGCTCACCGCGAATATGGACCTCACGTCACTCACGATCAGGGCAATGGGGGACGGGGCCAGGCCGGAGCCGGAACCTAATACGGAGCGGACCCTGCGGCCGGTGCGAACGCCATTAGACAGCCAGGTCCGGGAGCATGAACGGCAGAGGTGCATAAAGGCGGTAAAGAAGGCGTCCGGGGCGGAGTCGATGAAAGAGGCGCTTGATTTTGATTTCTCGCTGCTCCGGCGAAATCGAGAATTGCCGGATATGGATTTTGGTTTGGAGATACTCAAATAAATGCACCACGAAGACACGAAGGCCTTAGTGGCGAGGGTGAATGAAAAGAGAGATATGCTTGAAGATGAATAGTGAGAATGACATCCAGAAGGGCCTCGAAAAGGATGCCCGGTTAGTTACGGAAAGGATGCCGATGGATAGCACGCAATTGAACGCCAGGCAGAAGGCGGCGAGCCTCCGCGAGTTTATGGAGGCCCGCAAGTACAGCCAGGGCGATATCGCCGGGATGTTGGACGTCAGCGTGACGATGATCAATCACTTCCTGGCGGGCAAGTACAAGGGCGACATCGAGACGCTCATCAATAAAGTCGTGAACTTGATCAATTCGGTGACTCGACGGGAGAGGAGGATAAAGAACAAGCCATATATCGAGACGACCGTTGCTAAGAGAATTGCGGAATTGATTACGCATACGGTGACTTTCAGCGACGAGGAGGCGAAGATCGGCTTAGTCGTGGGGGATGGCGGCCACGGCAAAAGCGTGTGCCTTAAACAATACGCGGAGGCCAATAAGAACACCGTGTATATCGAGATGCACGCGGCCATGACTTCGAGATCTCTCTTTGCCGAGCTGGCTAAAAAGGTGGGGATCGATTCGTCCGGCAATCTCGACTCCATAGCGGAGCGGCTGATCGGAAATCTGCAGAACCGAGAGGTCGTTATTATGATAGATGAGGCCTCGGGTTTGACGGTAAAGCAACTCAACCAACTCCGCACGGTGATCGTAGTCAAGAGCCATTGCCCGCTCATTTTATCGGGGAATAACCACCTGCTGACGACAGTGATGCAGCCGACGGTTCGACGAGGGTTCGAGTCGCTGGACCAGTTCACATCGCGTTTGATGTACATACTCGACTTGGATGCTATGGCGGCGGACAAAGACGGTGGACTCTATACGGTCGAGGACGTTCGCAAACTCTATGAGTACGGAGGGGTCCGCCTGGCGGGCGATGCGATAAAGGCCCTGCGAAAGATTTGCATGTCGCCGCGATCGGGGCGATTGAGAACGTGCAGCCATATAATCTCGGCGATCTTGACCGCGAGGCTTGTCGGCAAGGGCGGCCAAATCGAGGCTCGGCATATCATCGGGGCAATCGAGAAACTGAGACTGCCGGTGCGGGTGTGGCTCCCGATCCGGGGGACGGAGCCGGAGCAAGAGGAAGAACAACAGACGGAAGTCAAGGCGGGATAGAACTATGGGAAATGAGACAAGAGAAGAAATGGACCGTTTACGTGAAACCCAACGAACGGATTATGAGTATTTGCTGGGCAGGTTGCAATTATTGGAAAAACATTTGAAGATTAAGTATAGAAGAGACCCGCGATACGAAGAGGCGAACTCGGAACAAGAGAAAGAATAAGAGATGGAAATCAAGGCCGGTTAAGAAGCGGTTAAATGCTCAATAACGACCAGATAAAACTCATTCAAACAGCGGTTCGGGCGGCGGGCTTGCGAAGCTCCCGATTCGAGGGGCGGTATCGCCTGCTCCTCGGCCAATACAAGCAGCCGAGCGGACAGCCGGTGGAGAGTTGCAAGCAGCTCAATAATATGCAGATCGAGGATCTGCTGGCCATCTGCGAGTCTTACGGCTGGCGAATGCCGGGCAGGCCGGAGAATCATTACAGGCTCAAACGTGCGGTTGCAGACGTGACGGCGAGCTGTGCGCAGCAAAAGGCGATCGAATACCTTGGCGGAGACCTGGGATGGAAGGAATCGCAACTGGCGGGGTTCTTGAAACGCATGACGGGCGGGTTCGTGAGCAACATGGTCTCGCTGAATCCCGCCCAAGCCTATAACGTGATCGAGGCCTTAAAGGCGATGCTGTCGAGAGAGACGGGAAAAGAATACGAGAATCTCAGGGAAGTCGAGGGTGACATGGAGGTTAGAAATGGACAGAAACAAGCGAGTCAAATCGGCTAAAAAATTGGTCAAGATCGAGAGTTGGAGTGGTGCAGATGCAGTGGTACGCACGATCGGGGATCTGCAGGTGGATATTCAGAAGGCGGAGGCCGTCGCAAAGAAAAAGGTCGATATCATAACGGCCCAACTTGCGGAGGATGTAAAACCTCAACGTGAGGCAATAGAACTCTACGCCGAGAGTTTGAATGCGTTCGCTGTAATGAACCGCAACGATTTTTCTGGCCAACAGAGCAAGCAATTGAATTTCGGCACGATCGGCTGGCGAAAGAGCAGTATCATCATTGTAAAGAAGGCGACTGCGGGGCTGATTGAAGCCGTATTCGGCAAACGAGCTGCGCAGTACATGCACGTGAAGGTCACTCCGAATAAAGAAGCGATGGCGAAGCTCACGGATGATGAATTAGCCAGCGTGGCGGCTCAACGCAAGGGCAAGGAGGTATTCT
>CAYGZE010000188.1:7230-8938 GCA_964354185.1 uncultured Anaerolineales bacterium
TAGAGCAGAACGCACCTTACTGGATTTCAGAGAAGAAGTGCGCAAGTGTGATTTTAGTATAGTGCGCGAATCCGCCCTTGTTACCGGGTTTTATAAGCGGATAGAGATTGAATTTCCTAAGATTGTGAAAATCGACGGGCCCGCCGATGAGGCGTGGATGAACCGCGACAAAGTACAGACTTCTCTGGCGGATCATGAAACTGCATCTAAGTCATAAAGGCGGGCCGCTTTGCGGCGTCAGGTCGTGGCAGTACACAGGCGACCAAAAGGCGTTCGATGCCGCTGGGCGTGATGGATGCAGACGTTGCCACGATAAAATACTTTCCGGGCGGTATGATGCGAATTCCACTGATAAACGTGATGATATTAAAGACAAGCTCTTTTGAGCGGACCATTCGAGAGGCAGGGGAAAAGGCCCGGTCAGAGCAAAGGCAAGTGACGAACGCGCTGATAACTAAGCTCCTGCGTGAGAATATGAGGTTAAGGACGAAATGAACGACTCGGAACCGATTGCGCACTGGAACGGCGCCGAATTAGCGAAGACGCTGTCGATCCTCCAAGGGGCGGCGGGGCCGATGACGGCAATCGAGATCGCCGCCAGGCTCGGCTTAGGCGGGTGCCGGGAATCGCAGAGACGCCACGTGCGGGCGATTATCGAGGAGCTGCGAATTAAGGGTTGCAGGATCGCAGCGAACCAGATAGACGGGTGCTGGATAGCGAAAGATGATCAGGAGTGGCGAGATTATTTGGAAGGGCGAAAGATCGAGGCGAAACAACAGATCGGCGAGGCGCATCGCCGCAAGAAATGCAGTTATGATGATGGGACATTAGCGATGTTCGGGCAGCAGGTTGGGACTGGGATAGGATAATGAGCGATGCGAATGAAATGGTGGTCGTGGAATTGAGCGTAGAAAACCGACAACGCCTATACGGCATATTACTCCGTCGAATAGGCGCTATTGACCGTATCAATTGGGAATCCCTATCACTTGGGGTCGAGTTCCCGCCAGGTTGGCCGCTTGGTACAAGTGAAATACAGTTCTCGCAGTTCGTGGTCCTGGCCAAGAAACTAAAAATGAGAATCCACATCCGAGACTTAGAGATGACGCTGTTATGAATCGTGAGATCGAAGGGCAATACGAATACGAGGAGAGGATCGCAATCCGGCAGATAGACGGCGGTTGTGACTTAGCGACCGCCGATCATTTGGCGAGGGTTGATTTGTCGCACAGGCCGGATGAAGAGGAGAAAATGGCGGCTTTGAGGGCGGGCAGTAATTTTGAAAGACTGATAATTGAACGGGATAGAGTTACAAGGTTATGGCAGAAAGAAATCGATCCGCAACGAGTTGCAAAGTTGCGGGAACGGTGGTGCGAATTGAGTATTGAAATAGCAACAATCAGATGTAAGGAATCCAAAAATGGCAATGACGGGCGGGTATCCGGCTGAGGCCGATATAGATACGTTTTTGGAGGATCGCGGCCTCGAACTATTGACGGAAAATAACGAGAACTCCGTTGCGGAGTTCAAGCAGTTTGTGTGGGGAATTCTAAACCGGTTGGATTGGGCCGGTACGCTGGCGGTCTATTGTCCATCGGCAACGACATTTAACGTCGCCGGTGGGCAATACCTATACAAAGGCGAGGTCAAGACTTATACGCCCGGCTCGGCGATCAATCCGACCGACAATGATACGACTTACGTATGG
>CAYGZE010000189.1:0-8918 GCA_964354185.1 uncultured Anaerolineales bacterium
GTCTTCATCACCATCCTCGTTCCCAAGCGCCCCTGAGCCGCACGCCTCTTGCGGCACGTGCCTCCGGCGGCCTGTCGCGGCGCGTCTCGCGCCGCCGGCGGGTCTCCGCGCCCGCCGCACGCCGCCGGGTTGATATCTGAAATCTCAGATCTCAAATCTGAGATCTCAAATCCGCGATCGCCGCGCCGCGTGCGGCCGGTGTCACTCTCTTGTGTCGTCACTCAGGTACTCAGGCACTCAGGTACTCAGGTACTTTTTCTTATTCACGGCCGCACGCCCGGCAGGCGGAAGACCTGCATCTTGTTCCCCCCGAACAGCCGCACGCACGCCGTGTCGCCGTCCTCGCCCGCGGGGAAGACGCCGCGGTACACCTTGCTCGCCAGCAGGCGGTCCTGGGCCCGGCGGGTCTCGGCGTCGGCCCCCAGGGGCACCCAGACCGCCTCGACCTCCTGCGGCGACAGGCGCACCAGCTGGTACGCCAGCGGCCACACGCTCACGCTCGGGCTCGCGGCATAGACCGTCTGCCCGCTCACGCGCCCGTCGGCGAAGTGGTGGTGCCCCGTGAGGACCAGGACGACGTTCGGATGCCGCTCGATGACCTCGCGCACCGCGTCGGCGTTGTCCACCAAGAGGTCGCGCCACGCCACACCCTCATCCAGGGGGTGCAGGGGCATCAGGCCGTGATGCGCCAGGACGATCGTCGCCTTGTCGGCCGAGGCCTTCAGCGTCTGGTCGAGCCACGCGAGTTGCTCCGGGTCGACGTGGCCGCCCGCCGCGCCCGCCTGCGCCGTGTCGAGGCCCACCAGGACGAGGCCCCGCAGGACCTCGCGGCTCCAGTAGCCGCGGGCCGAGTCGAAGCCGTGCCCCTCCAGCGCCAGGGCCAATAGAGCGCGGCTCAGGCCCGCCTTGTCGGCCGGCATGTCGTGGTCGCCCAGCACCACGTAGTACGGGGCGCGCAGTTCCGCCAGGATCCCCTTCAGGCGGTCCAGGCTCAGGCCGTCGGCCCGGGCAAAGAGGTCGCCCGACAGGACGACGAAGTTGAGGTCCTTCGTCGCGTTGAGTTCCTTGACGGCCCGCACGAGCAGGGCCTCGGACAACTCCGGCACCGCGCCCTCGACGGGCGTGTCCGCCGCGGGCGCGCCGGCGGCGTTGTCGGCGGGAGCAGGAGCCGGTGTGGCCGCCAGCTCGCCCGTCGCATTTCCGGCGGGGGCGGCGGGTGTGTAGTAGATGCCCGCGAGGTTGGCGAAGACGATTTTGGCGCGCGGCACCGTGGGCACGCACCCGCAAGCCGCCGCGAGCGCCGCGGCCGCAAGCGCCCCGGCGACCCACGCCCTGCCCTGTCCCATGACCGCCCTCCCGCGTGCCGCCCCCGCGCCGCTCCTTGGCCGTTCAATCCGCAATCCGAAATCCGCAATTCGCTTGACGATTATACCGCATCCCCCGCCAGCGTCCCCCGCGAAAAAGGGTTGACGGGCGCCCGCCGGAACCCTATAAAGGGGGGCTGTGCTGGGGTGGCGCGCCGTGGGAGGCGCGCCACGTTCCTATAGCGGAAGGGCGCGGCCCGGCGCCTGCCCCCCGGCAGGCCGGGCAGGCCGTCCAACCTGCCTGCCGGCAGGCAGGCGTCCACGAAGCGAGGGAGAGGTCACGATGGCAAAGTCGCGGAAGTACGTCTACTTCTTTGGCGCCGGCAAGGCCGACGGCCGCGCGGGCATGAAGGAACTCCTCGGCGGCAAGGGAGCCAACCTGGCCGAGATGACCAGCCTCGGCATCCCCGTCCCCGCCGGCTTCACGCTCACGACCGAGGTCTGCACCCACTACTACGCCCACCAGCGCAAGTACCCGGGCGAACTCAAGGGCCAGGTCGCCCGGGCCCTCGAACGGGTCGAGCAGGTCATGGGCAAGAAGTTCGGCGACCCGGAGAATCCCCTGCTCCTCTCCTGCCGCTCGGGCGCCCGTGCCTCGATGCCCGGCATGATGGAGACGGTGCTCAACATCGGCCTGACGACCCGGACGATCCCCGGCATGATCCGCCTCACCCAGCAGAACCCCCGGTTCGTCTGGGACGCCTACCGTCGGCTCATGATGATGTATAGCGATGTCGTCATGGAGAAGGCGGCCGGCATCGAGCCCGCCGAGGGGATGGGCATCCGCACCCAACTCGAACACCTCATGGACGCCATGAAGCGCCAGCGCGGCGCCAAACTCGACACCGACCTGGGGGCCAAGGACCTTGAGGCCCTGTGCGGGCAGTTCCGTGAGAAGATCGGGCAGGTCCTCGGCAAGCCCTTCCCGGACGACGCGATGGAGCAGTTGTGGGGCGCCATCGGGGCCGTCTTCCAGTCGTGGAACGGGCGGCGGGCCATCGCCTACCGCCGCATCGAGGGCATCCCCGACGCCTGGGGCACCGCCACGAACGTCCAGGCCATGGTCTTCGGCAACATGGGGGCCGACTCGGCCACCGGCGTCGCCTTCACGCGGAACCCCGCCACGGGCGAGAACAAGTTCTTCGGCGAATGGCTCACCAACGCCCAGGGCGAGGACGTCGTCGCCGGCATCCGCACGCCCAACCCCCTGAACGAGGAGACGAAGTCCGAGCACACGGCCCACCTCCAGAGCCTCGAAGGCATGATGCCTGATGTCTACAAGCAACTGGCCGCGATCCGCTCCCGCCTCGAAAAGCACTACCGCGACATGCAGGACATCGAGTTCACGATCGAGCGCGGCACGCTTTGGATGCTCCAGACCCGGAACGGCAAGCGCACCGGCACGGCCGCCATTCGCATGGCCGTCGAGATGCTGCGGGAGCGCCTGATCGCGAAGGAGCAGGCCGTCACCCGCGTCACGCCCGCCCAACTCGACGAACTGCTACACCGGATTCTCGACCCGAAGGCCGAGCGCCAGGCGAAGGTCCTGGCCAAGGGCCTGCCCGCGGGCCCGGGCGGCGCCGCCGGCCGGATCGTGTTCACCGCGGCCGACGCCGTCGCCGCCGCCGAGGCCGGTCGGCCCGCCATCCTCTGCCGCAAGGAGACCAACCCCGAGGACGTCGAGGGCATGCGCGCCGCCGCCGGCATCCTGACGGCGCTGGGCGGCATGACCAGCCACGCCGCCCTGGTGGCCCGCGGCTGGGGCAAGTGCTGCATCGTCGGCTGCGGCGCCCTGGAGATCGACGCCCGCGCCAAGACCCTCTCCGTCGGCGAGACGACCCTCCGCGAGGGCGACTGGATCTCGCTGAATGGGTCGCGCGGCCTCGTGTACGCCGCCCAACTCCCGACCGTCGACCCGGACCCCGAGAACCCGCTGCTGGTCGAGTTCCTGGCCGCCTGCGACAAGGTCCGCACGCTGGGCGTCCGGGCCAACGCCGACAGCCCGCGCGACGCCGCGGTCGCCCGCCGCTTCGGGGCCGAGGGCATCGGCCTCCTTCGCACCGAGCACATGTTCTACGGCGAGGGGAGCGACGAGCCCCTGTTCAAACTCCGCAAGATGATCCTCTCGGCCACGCCCGAGGAGCGCCGCGCCGCGTGCGACGAATTATTCCCCTATGTCAAAAAGGACATGAAGGGCACGCTGGCTGCCATGGACGGCCTGCCTGTGACGATCCGCCTGCTCGACCCGCCGCTGCACGAGTTCGTCCCCCAGGGCGAGGCGAAGCAGGCCGAACTCGCCCGGTCGCTCGGCATCACGGTCGACGACATCCGCCGCCGCGCCGAGGACCTGCACGAGTCGAATCCCATGATGGGCCATCGCGGCGTCCGCCTGGGCATCACCTACCCCGAGGTCAGCGAGATGCAGGTCCGCGCCATCCTCGAGGCCGCCGCCGAACTGCGGGCCGAGGGGAAGCACGCCATCCCCGAGATCATGATCCCCGTCACCTGCTCCGTGAACGAACTGAAGCACCAGGCCGCGATCGTGGCCCGCGTCAAGAAGGAGGTCATGCAGAAGTTCGGCCTGAAGCGGCTCGACTTCCTCGTGGGCACGATGATCGAGATCCCGCGGGCCGCCCTGACGGCCGACAAGATGGCCGAGGTGGCCGAGTTCTTCTCCTTCGGCACCAACGACCTCACGCAGATGACCTTCGGCTTCTCGCGCGACGACATCGGCGCCTTCATGCCCGACTACCAGAAGCAGGAGATCCTGCCGGCCGACCCGTTCCAGACGGTGGACCAGGAGGCCGTGGGCGAACTCATCCGGATCGGCATCGCGCGCGGCCGGTCGACGCGGCCGAAACTGAAAGTAGGCATCTGCGGCGAACACGGCGGCGACCCGGCGTCCATCCACTTCTGCCACCAGGCGGGGATGAACTACGTGTCGTGCTCGCCGTTCCGCGTGCCGATCGCGCGCCTGGCCGCCGCCCAGGCGGCGGTCGCTGCGGCCGCCAAACCGAAGAAGCGCGCGAAGAAGCCGGCCCGCAAGGCCGCCAGGAAGCCCGCGAGGAACGTCGCCCGGAAGAAGCGCCGCAGGTAGCGCGGGGCCTGCCCGTGGGGTCGCCGCCCCACCCCTCACCCGGCCTTCCGACTTCGCAGTCGCTTCGCCGGACAGGTCGGCCACCCTCTCCCCAAGGGAGAGGGACACAGGAAGAAGCCAGCCCCATGGTCTCCCCTCTCCCTGTGGGGAGAGGGGGCGGGGGTGAGGGGGCCTAGGCGAACACGCGTTCCCCCTCGTCGCGCCGGGTGCCACTGGCGGCTTGTCCGCCAGTGCCGCCCGGGACTTCCCAGCCTGCCGGCAGGCCGCCCGTGGCTGCCGCCGGCGCGCCGCTCAGCCGAACACGCGGCCGCCCTCGTCGCGGGCCGCCCGCAGCATCGCGTCGACGTTCGCCGGCGGCACGCCCGCCACCACGTTGTGCACGGCCGCGAAGATGAACCCCTTCGTGGCCGCGAAGAGGCGTACGCGCTCGCGCACGTGCCGGTCCACCTCCTCCGGCGCGGCAAAGGGCAAGACGCGCTGCGTGTCGCACCCGCCGCCGCAGAAGACGATCTTGCCGCCGAACCGCGCGGCCAGCCCCTCCGGCTCCATCCCCGCCGCCGACGTCTGGACCGGATTCAATATGTCCACGCCGATCTCCACCAGGTCCGGCAGGATGCGGGCGATCGACCCGCACGAGTGCAGCCAGAACTTCGCGCCGCTGTGGGCGTGCAGCCACCCGATGAGGCGCCGGTAGTGCGGCAGGATGAGCGACCGCAGGTCGGCGGGGCTGGCCATCTCGGCGTTCTGGGCGCCCATGTCGTCGGACGTGCCGATGGCGAAGACGTACTTGCCGACCGCCTGGACCAGGCACTCCAGGTGCCGGATGTCGTCCTCGACCCGCCGGGCGAGTTCGTCGTAGAGCGCGGCCGGGTCGGTCTTCATCCGCATGAGGAAGGCGGGGTCGGTGCTGAAGTACCCGCCCGGCCCGTCGGCGCGGATGGCGTAGTCGGTCGCCTCGTACAGGTGCCGCGCGGCCTCTTCCATCGCCCGCCAGTACGCGTCGCCGCGCAGGCCCGTGTCGTAGGCGTACCAGCCGGCCCCCTCGAGGTCGTCGAAGAACCAGCCGCCCGCGGGCATCGTCACGCACTTCGTCCCGCCCGGCTGCCGCAGGAGCCACCCCCCGTCGCCGCGCGGCCGCAGGTCGGCCGTCTCGAACACCTCGAACGCGTACCCCGCCCGCGGGCTCCAGCGCTTCCACCTGTTGAGATACACCGGGAGCGAGAGCGGCACGATGTCCAGGCCGTACCGCGCGTACACGTCCTCGTGCGGCAGGCAGACCACCTGCATCAGGTCGTGGACCCGCGCGGGCTTCTCCTCGAGGCCCAGCCAGCGCCGCAGGTCCTGGTAGGCGAAGGCCGAGATGGTGGCGGCCGTCGCCCCGCCCAGGCACAGGGGCACCCGGTCGGGGGTCTCGAACCGAAGCACCTTCGCCACCCGCTCGCGCGGCGTCATCGTCCCGGCCATCGGCTCGCCTCGTGCACCGCATTCCGTGGACCGCCAGCATACCGCCCCTGCCCGCCGGGTGCCATGCTTTCGCCTGCGAAAGCACGCGCGCCGGCCGCCCCGCGTGCGTCCCCGTTATCAGGACACTCGGGGCGACCCGCGCTCGAACCGGCGGCCGCCAGCGGCCGATAACTCATCGACAACCGTTCTCATGCGTCCGATAACGTGCCGCACGTGCCGCATTCGCCGCCTGGCACGCAAGTTGCTATCACGGGACCGGCGGAAATCTTTTCGCAAAACGTTTGCCCGCAGTCCCGAGCGCGGCATACTACCCACGGTCGCAACGTGACGCACCCAAGGCGACCCGGGGGAGAACGCCCTACTCCCCCGTTTACCCTAAGGCAAGAACCAGTGCCGAGGAGGATGAACATGGGCTTTCGGACTATCATGGCTTCCCTGGTGGCCGGGCTGTTTCTGGTGGGGGCGTCGGTGGCTGCAGAGGGCGCGACCATCACGCAGATCGTGAACTACAGCGGCACCCCCAACTACAGCAAGCCCTTGACCTTCGATCAGTTCGACGACCTGGGCGGGACGCTCACGCTCCTGGCGATCGAGGTCCTCGTCGACTTCAACAGCGATGGGGGCCAGCTCGTCCTCGACAACGACGCCGAGGGCGCCGCCTCCGGCACCTTCGAGTTCGGCGCCAAGGCCGCCGTCTCCTCGCTCGACGTTCCGCTTCTGGACGCCGCGTCCCTGGCCGTGGTGGGCGGCCTGGCGGCTTTCCACTCCCAGGGCTTCGCCCTCGACGGGAACGTGGGCGACGGTGCGAACGATTACGACTCCTCGGCGCCCGACGGCCTGGCCTACACCGGCGTCCCCGAGACCGACTCCGATTCGGGGTTCATCGGGGCGGCCTACTTCGCCTCGTACACGGGCACCGGCACCTATGACATCACTCTCGACGCCACGCAGTGGGAGGATTTCGGCGGCATCGGCGGCATCGAGTGGGCCGTCTCGCCCGGGACGACGAGCGGCACCGTCACCGTCGTCTACACGTACGTGCCCGAGCCGGCCACGCTGACCCTCTTGGCCCTGGGCGGCCTCGGGCTCCTCATCCGCCGCAAGCGGTAGGCTCTGTCTGGAAAGCCCGATTCGGCTTCGGGCGGCTGTCACGCTGATCGTTGCATCGCTGGCACCCACCGGGCGGCCCTCGCGGCCGCCCGGTTGCTTCTGGGCCGAGCGGGAATCGCCATCTTCCCCTTCTTGTCGATGTATCCCCAGGCGCCGCCCTGCTTGACGGCCGCCAGGCCTTCCGAGAAGGGCCCCGCCGCCTCGAACTGCGTGAGGCGGACTGGCCGTTCGCCCAGTTCAAGTCCAGGCAGGTGACTTTGCCGTAGGGGTCGTAGACGTACCGCTCCTGGACCGCCCCGGCGGCGTCGGTGACGGCCGCCACGTTCCTGTTCGCGTCGGTGGCGTAGTAGAGCGTCTCGTCCACGTCGTTGTCGGTGTCCGTGTCGCGCCAACGCAGGACCGGGGCGTCGACGTACCGGGCCGACCAGACGTACTGCTCGTAGGGGTAGGCGACGCCGCCCTTGCGGACCTCCAGGAGTTGCCAGGCGACGTTGTAGTAGCAGTCGTAGGTGACGTCGCTCTCGCCGGTCTTGTCGATCCGCCTCACCCGACGCGAGAGGCCGCCCGCCCCGCCGAAGCCCTTGGGCGAAAGGGGGGTCGTAGCGGTACATCGCCAGGGGCACCCGCGGGTCTCCGTGTCAAGACTTCACATCGCACGGCCCGCGCGGCCCCGAGAACATCCGTTCCGCCCCGCCTTCCGCCCTAACAGATGGCGAACTCAATCTCGCTGGTCCACTTCAGCAGACTGCACAAGCAGGACCAGTCCGAAAGAGAAGAACACACTGGGCAGTCCCCCGAGCAGGAAGTAAAAGAGCGGTCGTACCGTGGCCAACTCTGGCAGAACGTGCTCCAACCCGAGTAGCACGAAGAATGGCCATCCCACGGGCAGGGGCCAAAGCAGGAGACACGCTTCCGCCACGGGCCACAACCGCCTTCGCCGCGTTGTGCGCGAAGCCGGGCCTCTGGAAGAGCATCCCACCAGAAGCAGTACGACAATGACCAGGCCCAGGTACGGAAGGGCGACGAGCAGCAATGACCGTAGTGTGGCAGCCAGAGCAGAAAGCCGGCCGGTGCACATCCACACCCAGGCAATTCCGGTGACATACACCCTATTTCCTCTCTGCCGGGGCAATGCAATTCCGGTGACGTACACCTTATTCCCCCGAGGCAAGGCAATTCAGGTGTATGTCACCGAATTGCCGGCCGGACGACTCGTACGGGGCGCTCGCCGACGCATCGGTGTGGACGAAGTACGTTTTCTGCGGCGTCACGGCGCTCCCCGACCGGACGCGCTCTTGAACCGCCGCGCCAGGCCTATAAGTACTGCCATGCCAAGAAGAAATGCCGCCCAGCAGCCCATGGCGACGACCATAAGCATTGGAAACATAAGCCTGCACATTATGCATGCTGATAGGGCCGCACCCAAGCCGAACAAGCCTAGAACCACCATCCCCAGCACAAAGCCCCTTCCGCGGCGAATCTGCACTGACAACCATAGCAGGAACAAGCTGAATGCCAACCCCGGAACCATGTGAGGGAGCTGCAGCCAAAAACCGTAGATTGCCATGGCGATAGCCGTGATGGACTGTACGGCGAGGGTTACAATCCCTATCATACAAAGAAGCAAGGCACTCATCCGAACCATGATACATCTCCCTCAGTTACCGCAACCCGTTCCTGGTTTGCCTTTCGCCATAGATCATCAACGGAATTCCGGTGAATTCCGGTGACATACACCCTATTTCCTCTCTGCCGGCTTGCGGCCTGGTCTGCGGGGGGAGAGCGGGCGGGACAGGCGGCGTTCCGGAATCTGGGAATCTGGGGACAGGGAATCTGGGGACACAATACTATTTTCCTTTCAGCGCCCCGTCTCCCAGCGGCCG
>CAYGZE010000190.1:0-8904 GCA_964354185.1 uncultured Anaerolineales bacterium
CCCGGTCGACCCGGCGATCACCAAAACCATCCGTGACCTCAACCCGGACAAGAAGGCCTGCCTCCACACCCGCGCCCTCCTCTGCCGGGACGCCGAGGAACTCCTCCGGACCCTCGCCGCCGAAAACGGCGGCACCTATCGATTCGTCTCCGAGGCGGACCTGGCAGAACTCTCCAAGGAACCCGAGCCGCCCTCGCCCGCGAAGCCGAAAGAGGGCGCCGCCGCGCCGCAGCAGTAGGACGGGTTCGCCCTGGCCGGGGGCCGCCGTCTGCGGCGCCGCCTTGACGCCGGGGCAGGGGCCGTCTAGAATCGGCCCGTTCCTCGGCGGCCGGCGCGGACACGGTCCGGCCCGCTGATGAGGGGCGGTCGATCCAACGCGAAAGGGGGATGGGCGATGAGGCAGGCGGCAATCGTCGGACTCGGGCTGCTCGTGGCAGCCGGGCTGATCGGATGCGCGGGCGAGGTGCGCGGGCCGGGCGCGGCAGGGAGGATCGTCGCGTGCGTGAACGCGGGCGCCGACAAGGCCTACACGGACAAGGCAGGGCAGAAGTGGAGCGCGGACCAGGCGTACTCGGCCGCCGCCAAGTGGGGCTACGTCGGCGGGCAGGTCGTCGCGCGCGACCCCGCGTTGGCGATCGCCGGCACCGACGCGCCGGACATCTACCGGATCGAGCGCTACAGCATGGACGCCTACCAGTTCGACCTGCCGAACGGCAAGTACACCGTGCGGCTCTGCTTCGCCGAGACGTACGACGGGGTCCAGAAGGCCGGCGACCGCGTCTTCTCCGTCAAGGTCCAGGGGAAGGAAGTGCTGAAAGATCTCGATGTCTTCAAGGAGGCGGGCGGGTTTGCCAAGCCGCTCGTCAAGACGTTCAAGGGGGTGGCTGTGACGGACGGCAAGTTGCGGATCGAGTTCGTGCCGAACGTCCAGAACCCCGAGGTGAACGGCATCGTGGTCCTGGCCGAGTGAGCCGGCGCGCCGCGACGGGGCAGGTCGCCTGACCGGCGCCGATGGCCGCCACCGCGCGGCGGGGCTGCGGGCCCGCGGCGCCGGTGGCGGTCTTGTGTCGGCACGGGGCCGGCCCGCGCCGAGGAGGACGTGCGACCCGTGAACGTCGTCCTGGTGATGTTCGACTCGCTGAACCGGCGGATGCTCGAGCCGTACGGCTGCGACTGGGTCCGCACGCCGAACTTCCGGCGCCTGGCCGCGCGGGCCGTGACGTTCGACACCTGCTACGTCGGCAGCATGCCGTGCATGCCCGCCCGGCGCGAAATTCACACCGGCCGCTACAACTTCCTCCACCGCAGTTGGGGGCCCCTGGAACCGTTCGACGACTCGATGCCCGAGATCCTCAAGGCCCACGGCGTCCACACGCACCTCGTGAGCGATCACTACCACTACTGGGAGGAGGGCGGCTGCAACTATCACACGCGCTACAGCACGTGGGACTGCGTCCGCGGCCAGGAGGGCGACCTGTGGACGGCGGACCTGAGGCCGGTCGAGGTCCCCGAGTTCCTGAACAATCCGCGCGGCGCGGCGTGGCTGCGGCAGGACTGGCTGAACCGCCTCCGCATGGCCCGCGAGGCCGACCAGCCGCAGCCCCGCACCTTCGCGGCGGGCCTCGAGTTCCTCCGCACCAACCACGCCCAGGACGGCTGGTTCCTCACGGTCGAGACGTTCGACCCGCACGAGCCGTACTTCAGCCCCCAGCGCTACAAGGACCTCTATCCGGACGACTACGACGGCCCCGTCTTCGACTGGCCGCCCTATGATCGCGTGAAGGAGACGCCCGGCCAGGTCCGCCACATGCGGTTCCAGAGCGCCGCCCTGCACAGCATGTGCGACGCGTACCTGGGGAAGGTGCTCGACCTGTTCGACGCACTCGACCTGTGGAAGACGACGATGCTCGTCGTGAGCACGGACCACGGGTTCCTGGTGGGCGAGCACGACTGGTGGGGGAAGTGTGCGATGCCGTTCTACGACGAGATCGCGCACGTGCCGCTGTTCGTCTGGGACCCGCGGTCGGGCCGGCGCGGCGAGCGGCGGGCGGCGCTGGTCCAGACGATCGACCTGGCGCCGACGCTCCTGGAGTGCTTCGGCGCCGCGATCCCGCCAGACGTGCGGGGCGCCGTCCTGCGCGAGACGATCGCCTCCGACGCGCCCGTGCGCGAGGCGGCCCTCTTCGGCCTGCACGGCGGCCACGTCAACTGCACCGACGGGCGCTACGTCTACATGCGCGGGTCGGCCCGGCCCGGCAACGGCCCGCTCTTCGAGTACACGCTCATGCCGACGCACATGCGGCGGACGTTCGAGGTCGCCGAGTTGCAGGACGTCCGCCTGGCCGAGCCGTTCTCCTTCACGAAAGGCTGCCGCACGATGAAGATCCCCGGCCGCTCGTGGGTCGACTCGCACCGGTTCGGCACGATGCTGTTCGACCTCGGGCACGACCCCGGCCAGGAGCGCCCGGTCCACGACGCGGCGGCCGAGGCGCGGATGACGGCGCACCTGGTGCGCCTGATGCGCGAGCACGACGCGCCGGCGGAGCAGTACGAGCGGCTGGGCCTCGCCGGGACCTAGCCCATGGCCACAATCCCGGCGCCCGAGATCCACGACCTGCCGCTCGAGGGCGGGCCCACCGAGGCCCAGCGCCGCCGCAGCCTCCTCCTGGTGCGGCTGGCGGTGGCCGGCGCCGGCGCCGCCATGGCCATCCAGATGGGCCTGAACGAGAACTTCCTCGTCCAGGACATCGGCGTCACGGGCCTCCAGAGGGGCCTCCTGGAGGCGTTCCGCGAGACGTGCGGCATCATCGCGTTTGGCGTCCTGGCGATCCTGGCGGGCCTGGCGGAGCCTGTCGTGGGCGCCGCGATGCTCCTCTTGCTGGGGGCGGGCCTGTCGGCCTACGCCCTGGTGCACGGCTACGCGTGGGTCGTGGCGGTGAGCCTGGTCTGGAGTTTCGGCCTGCACGTCTGGATGCCGCTGCCGAACGCGATGACCCTGGCGCTGGCCGAGCCGGGGCGCGCGGGCTACCGCCTGGGCCAGGTGGCCGCCAGCGGCGCGACCGGCTTCTTCGGCGGCCTGGCGGCGGCCTGGCTCCTGACGCTCGCCAGGGTGCCGATGCGGCCGCTGTACCTGGTGGCGGGGGCGGCGGCCGTCCTGGCGGCGGCGGCGTGCCTCGGCATCCACCGGCGCCTGAAGACGCCTGGCCCGCGCCTCGTCTTCCGCCGCAAGTACGCCCTCTACTACGTCCTCTGCTTCCTGGACGGGTGGCGCAAACAGATCTTCATCTGTTTCGCCATCTTCCTCCTCGTGCGCCGCCACGGCGCGCCCCTGACGACGATCCTCGTCCTGTGGGGCGCCGTCCAGGTGATCGGCTACCTGGTCTCGCCGCGCGTCGGGCGCCTGATCGACCGCGTCGGCGAGCGGCGGGTGCTTCTCGCCTACTACCCCCTGCTGATCTTCGTCTTCCTCGGCTACGCGTTCGTCCAGAACCTGTACGTCCTCTACGCCCTGTTCATCGCCGACGGGGCGATCTTCCTGCTGGCGCTCTCCCTGACGACCTACGTGAACCGCCTCGCCCCCAAGAGCGAGCACACGGCCACGCTGAGCATGGGCGTGGCGATGAACCACGTGGCGGCCGTGACGATGCCGCTGGTGGGCGGCCTCCTGTGGACCTACGTGGGCTACCAGTGGACGTTCCTGGCGGGGGCGGCCGCGGCGGTCCTCAGCATCCCGGCCGCCCTGTGCGTCCCCCGGCACGCGCCGGCGGCGCCCGCACAGGCCGCTTGAGGGCCGTTTTCGGTTGAAGGGCGCGGGCGGCCCGGCGTATCCTGGGGCCGTCCCGGCAGGGCACGGCGAGAGGTACGTGTTCAGCGTGCCCGTAACGGGGGTGCCACTGGCTGCTTGCAGCCAGTGTGGTTCCGCGCGGCACTGGCGGACAAGCCGCCAGTGGCACCCGCCGACGGGAGCTCGTCAGGCACGCTGAACACGCACGCGAGGCGGAGGGCGATCGCAAGTGGCGCGGCGAAACAACGCGGCCGGCTGGCTCCTCGTCTCCCCGGTCGTCATCGGCCTGCTGGTCTTCTCGCTCTATCCCTTCGTGGCGTCGCTTGCCTTGAGTTTCTGCGACTTCGACATCTTCAACTCGCCCCGCTGGATCGGCCTGTGGAACTACCGGACGCTCTTCACAGAAGATCCCCTGTTCTGGAAGTCGCTCGGCAACGTCCTCTACTACACGGTGCTGGCGGTGCCGCTGGGCATTGGGTTCGGCGTGGCGCTCGCGCTGCTGCTGGACGCGCGGATCCGCGGCCTGAGCATCTACCGGACGATCTTCTTCCTGCCGACGATTGTGCCGGCCGTGGCCACGAGCGTCCTCTGGATCTGGCTCCTGAACCCGCAGATCGGCCTGGTGAACATGCTGCTGCGCCTCTTCGGCGTCGAGGGGCCGATGTGGCTGGGCAGCCCTGAGTGGAGCAAGCCGTCGCTCGTGCTGATGGGCGTGTGGGGCGTCGGCGGCAGCATGATCATCTACCTGGCGGGTCTGAAGGACATCCCCGTGAGCCTGTACGAGGCCGCCCTGGTGGACGGGGCGAACGCGTGGCAGCGGCTGCGGCACGTGACGCTGCCCATGCTGACGCCCGTCATCTTCTTCAACCTCGTCATGGGCATGATCGGCGCGTTCCAGTACTTCACCCAGGCGTTCATCATGACGGGCGGCGGGCCGCAGGACTCGACCCTCTTCTACGCCCTGCAACTCTTCTACCAGGCGTTCCAGTACCTGAAGTTCGGCTACGCCTCGGCGATGGCGTGGGTGCTGTTCGTGATCGTGGTCGTCGTGACGGCGCTCCTCTTCCGGTCGCAGAAGCGGTGGGTGCACTATGGACGGTGAGGAACGGGTCCGATCGCCCGGGGCGCGCCGCGCGCTGTCGGTCGCGCGCGCGGCGGTCCTCGTGGCCGCGGCCTTGGGCATCGCGTGGCTCTTCCTCGTCTACCAGCCGCCGCGCGCCAAGCGCTACCCGGACCGCGAGAAGGTCGTCTTCTGGCACATGTGGACGGCCAAGTGGGAGAAGGTCGTCGGGGAGATCGTCGACCGGTTCAACGCGAGCCAGACGCGGTGGGAGGTCGTGGCGCTGGTGGTGCCGGGGGGATCGCTGAAGACCCTCATCGCGACGGCCGGCGGCGACCCGCCCGACGTCATGGCCCAGTGGGACCCAGTCATCCCCGCCTGGGCCGAGCGCGGGGCCCTGACGCCCCTGGACGAGATCCTCGACCCGAAGGACTGGGCCTATCTCGAAAAGAACATGTACCCGGCCGTCCGCGCCATCGGCACCTACAGGGGCCACTTCTACGGTCTCTCGACGGGGATGAACATCTGGGCCCTCTACTACCGCCCGAGCCACTTCCGCGAGGCGGGCCTCGACCCCGACCGGTTCCCCGAGACGCTCGAGGAACTCGACGCCGTCGCGGCCCGGCTGTTCCGCTACGACGCCGCCGGCCGCATCACGCGCATCGGCTTCATGCCGCGGTGGCTCTCCCAATGGAGCGCCGTCTTCGGCGGGTCGTTCTACGACGCCGCGCAGGGGGAACTTACGCTCCTCGATCCCGGCGCGATCCGGGCCCTGGAATGGATGACGGCCTACACGAAGCGGTACGGGTTCGAGCGGGTCCAGCAGTTCGAGTCGGGCCTGACGAGCAGCATGGGGGCCTCCTGGCCGTTCATCAGCGGGGCCTACGCCATCACGGTGGACGGCCAGTGGCGGATCCAGGACCTGGCCGAGGCGAAGGAGTCGGACTACCGGACCGCGCCCATCCCGCCGCCCGAGGGCGGAAAGCCCCTGGCGTGCTGGTCGAACGGCAACTTCATGGTCGTCCCGAGCGGCGCGAAGCACAAGCAGGGGGCCCTCGCGTTCATGAAGTTCTGGTCGGGCGTCGACGATCCCGAGCGGGCGGCCGAGTTCTACACCTGGGGCGGATGGCTCCCGATCACCCCCGACGTGGCGAACGCGCGCCGGTACCGGCAGTACATCCGCGAGAACCCCGAGTTCGCGACCTTCGTCAAGGTCCTGGCGTCGCCGAACGTCCAGGTCTCGCCGCCCGTGCCCATCCAGGCGTACCTGATGAACCGGCTCGGGTCGGCCGAGGACGCGGCGCTGCGCGGCACCCTGACGCCGCGCCAGGCGATGGAGCGGCTGGACGAGGAGATCCGGCGGGAGCAGCGGCTCCAGAACGCCGCCGCCACCCAGGCCGACCGGTGATGCGGGGAGCGCCCCCGCAGGGGAGCGAGTCGTGCGCGAGCATCCCTGGTACACGCGACTGGCGATTCACGCCGTGCTGGTGGCGCTGGCGCTCCCGTTCTGCATGCCCCTCCTCTGGATGATCGGGACGAGCCTGAAGACCCCCGACCAGGTCTACCCGAAGATGATCGACACGTCGGTCGCGTCGTTCGTGAAGCAGTGGTGGCCGTCGCCGGTCCAGTGGCAGAACTACCCGGAGGCGCTCGCGTACGTGCCGTTCCCGCTGTACCTGCGGAACACCCTGCTCCTGTGCGCGCTCAACGTTGTGGGCGCGGTGGGGGCGAGCGCCCTGGCGGCCTACGCGTTCGCGAAACTCGAGTGGCGCGGCCGCAAGGTCCTCTTCGCCATCGTCATCGCGACGATGATCCTGCCGGGCGAGGTGCGGATGATCCCCACCTTCGCCCTCTACCGCTGGCTCGGCTGGTACGGGACGTACCTGCCCCTGGTGGTCCCCGCGTTCATGGGGAGCGCGTTCTTCATCTTCCTCCTGCGCCAGTTCTTCCAGACGATCCCGGACGACCTGTGCGACGCGGCCCGGATCGACGGGTGCAGCGAGTGGGGGATCCTGTGGCGGATCGTCCTGCCCCTCTCGAAGCCGGCGCTGGCGACGTGCGCCCTGTTCCAGTTGATGGGCACGTGGAACGACTTCGGCGGGCCGCTCTTGTACCTGAACGACCAGTCGAAGTACACGCTGGCGTTCGGGCTCCAGCAGTTCTACGGGGCGTACGGGGGCGAGTGGGCGAAACTGATGGCCGCCGCCGCGGTCTTCACGCTGCCCATCATCGTCCTCTTCTTCCTCGCGCAGCGGACGTTCATCCAGGGGATCGCGACGACGGGCGTGAAAGGCTAGGCGGCGCAGCGTTAGAGCCCGCTGCGTTGGCGCGCCAGGTCGTGGGCCTCGGCGTAGTAGCGGCCGAGGCGGCTCCAGTCGAACTGGTCGGCGGTACTCTCGGTCTTCTGCCTGAGGGCGATCCGCTCCCGCCGGTCCAACTTCAGGAACTCGTACATCCAGTCCGCCAGTTCGTTCAGGGCCGCCACGTACGGCACGTGACGCCGCCCCACGACCAGCAGGCCCCGCTCCCGCCAGTCCGGGACCTGCTCCAGCAGGTAGGTGCCGAAGCCCGCCAGGTCGCTCGTCACGGCCGGCACGCCCAGGGCGATGCACTCCAGCGGCGTGTAGCCCCACGGCTCGTAGAACGACGGGAAGATGCCCAGGTGGCAGCCGCGCACGAACTGGTCGTAGTCCATGCCGAACAGCGGGTCGGTCGAGGTGATGAAGTCCGGGTGGTAGACGACCTTGACGGGGTCGTCGGGGCGGTTGAGGAGGTTGCAGGTGCGGATCTGGTTGAGGACCTCGTCGCGCGAGCCGTCCTGGAGGTCGTGGGTCACGATGGGGGGCAGCCGCGCGGTCTTCCAGGCGTGCCGGAGGCGGCGCAGGCGCAGCCGCCAGTAGTCGTCGACCAGGCCCTGGTAATCGGGCGTCCCGCCCAGGGCGGTCTCGAGGAACAGCCGCTCGCCCAGTTGGTCCTTGATGGCCATGCAGGTGCCGCGGATCTCCTCCATGAGGGCGCGGTTGCGGAGGACGTCGGCGCTTGGCGAGCGGAAGGGGCGCTGCGTGATGAGGAAGAAGATGACGGTGCGGTCGAGCGGGTCGCGCTTCAGACGGGCGTTCAGGCTCGCCAGGGCGTCGAGCGTCAGGTCGAACCCCTTGTTGCGGTACTCGTAGCGGCCGGCGTTGAAGAAGTAGAGCGTCCGGTCGAGGTCGAAGGTGTAACTCGGGAAGAAGTGGGCCATGACGAACTGGCTGATCTTCTTCTTGAACGTCGCGTGGAGGTTCTGGAACTCGTGCACGGCGACGAACCGCTCGATGTTGAGGCCGTTGGGCAGGAGGAGGTCGGGTTTGCGGCCCAGGAGGTGCTCGCACTCGAAGGCGGTGATCTCGCTCAGGGCCGTGAAGATGTGGGCGCCGTGGGCGGCGGCGCGCTCGATCCGGACCTGGGCCTCGATGCCGAAGCGGCGCGCGTCGGCCAGCCAGTCCACGAACGGCACGTGGTCGTAGAACCACGGATCGTTCGGGGCGATGTGGCGGCCGAGCGACGTCGCGTGGGTTGTGAAGACGACCGCCAGCGGCAGCCGGGCACGCCGGATCTCGGGGATCGCCGACCCGCCCATCCACTCGTGGAAGTGCGCGATGACGGGACGCGGCTCCTGCGCGACGAGGGCGCGGAGGAACTGCTCCACCAGGTGCCCGAACGCGATGACCTGGTTGACGAGGCCGTCGTCGCCCGGCAGGCCGATCTGGTGGTGCTCCCAGAAGAGGTACTTGATCTCGCCTAGGCGGTTGTAGACGCTCGCGGGGTTCAGGAGGACCGCCCGCGGCTGGCCGGAGACGAGCCAGCGCCCGTGGCGGGCGTCGATGCCGGCGGCGCGGAGGGCCTCGACGGCGCGGCCGACGGGGCCCGTGGGTGGCGTCTCCTCGAACTCGGCGGGCGACATCTGCGGGTCGTACGGGCCGACGAGGCAGTAGCGGTCGCCCCAGCGGCGGACGGCGTCGGGGACCTTCGAGCGGATGACCGTGTAGATGCCGCCGAGTTGCTGGCAGACCTCCCAGGC
>CAYGZE010000191.1:0-8901 GCA_964354185.1 uncultured Anaerolineales bacterium
CTGGCCGCGGCGGCCGCCCGCGCGGCGGCCGAGGGGGGCGGCCCGCTCCTCTGGCAGATCGGCAAGGGCGACGATGACACGCGCGACTTCGCCTTGGCGCCCGACGGCCACGCGAAGTTCTCCGAGGACCCCGTCTACGTCGTCGGCCGGTCGGACCCGGCGAAGGACTGGCCCTACGCCCATCCGGGGCCGAGCGACGCCTGGGCCGGCGGCCGCTCGCACACGTTCTCCATCGTCTTCGGCCTGAAGGAGGCCCCGAAGGACGGCCGGTGCCGCCTCGTGGTGGATCTGGCCGACACGCACGGCCAGTCGCCGCCCGTCCTACGCGTCGCCGTGAACGGCAGGGCGTCCGATGTCGCCATGCCCCGGGGCGGCGGCGACGCCTCGATCCGCGGCGACCCGGCCAAGGGCAAGCCGCACGTCTTCAGCGTCGTCGTCCCGGCAACGGACCTGCGGGCGGGAGGGAACGAGGTCTCCATCACCACCTTGTCCGGCAGTTGGGTGCTCTACGACTGGATCGGCTTCGAGGCGCCGGCGGGCCTGGTGCTCGCGCCACCCACGGGCACGATCATCCGGTCGGTCCAGAGCGCCCCCGCGCTGGTCGAAGTCGGCGGGCGACTGTGCCAGACGGTGACGGTGGACCTGCGGCATTTCGACGATCCTGCCGAGGCGACGGTCGAACTGACGGGCGCGCCGCCGCAGAAGGTCGCCCTCCGCCCCGGCGACAACACGGTCGAGGCGACGCTGCCGGCCGTCGAGCGCCAGACGCCCGTGACGGTCACCGTGAAGACGGGCGGCCGCGTGATCGGGTCGCGTGACCTCGCGCTCGGGCCCGTCCGCAAGTGGGTGGTCTACATCCTGCCGCACTCGCACGTCGACATCGGCTACACCGAGGTCCAGACGAAGATCGAGCAGGACCACTGGCGGTTCTACGAGCAGGCGATCGAGGCGTCCGAGAAGACGGCCGCCTATCCGCCGGGGGCGCAGTTCAAGTGGAACGCCGAGGTCCTCTGGGCCACCGACAGTTACCTCCGCCAGGCGACGCCCGAGAAGCGCAAGGCCTTCCTCGACGCCGTCCGCCAGGGCTGGATCGGCCTGGACGCCCTCTACGGCAACGAACTGACGGCCCTGTGCCGCCCCGAGGAACTCGTGCGGCTGACGGACCTGGCGCGGCGCCTCCGGACGGACGAGGGCCTGCCGATCGAGTCGGCCATGATCAGCGACGTGCCCGGCTACACGTGGGGCATCGTGCCGGTCCTCGCCCAGAGCGGCGTCAAGTACTTCTCGATCGGCCCGAACGGCGGCCACCGGATCGGGTACACCCTCTCGGAGTGGGGCGACAAGCCGTTCTGGTGGGTCTCGCCCTCGGGCAAAGAGAAGGTCCTCGTCTGGATCCCGCGGACGGGCTACTGGCGCGGCTTCCGCAGCGGGCCGGAACTCCTGGCCTACCTCGGGCAACTGGCCGAGGCGGAGTATCCCTACGACCTCCTGCAGATCCGCCACTGCCTGGGCGACAACGCGGGGCCGGGCGTCGACCTGTGCGAGTTCATCAAGGACTGGAACGCGAAGCACGCCTATCCGCACCTGGTCATCGCCACGACCCGCGAGATGTTCCACGATTTCGAGAAGCGATACGCCGACCGCCTGCCCACGTTCCGCGGCGACTTCACGCCCTACTGGGAGGACGGGGCCGGCTCGTCCGCCCGCGAGACGGGCCTCAACCGCGACGCGGCCGAGCGGCTCACCCAGGCCGAGGCCCTCTGGGCGATGTTCTCGCCCCGCACCTACCCCGACCAAGACTTCTACGCCGCGTGGCGGAACGTCATCCTCTACGACGAGCACACCTGGGGTGCGCACAACAGCATCACCGAGCCCGACAGCGACTTCGCCAAGGCCCAGTGGACGATCAAGCAGGCCTTTGCCGTGGACGCGGACGCGGCCTCGCGGAAGTTGCTGAGCGCGGCCCTGGCGCTGCGGAAGGACGCGCCCGGCGCCGGCGAGAAGGCCGCGGCGGTCGACGTCTTCAACACGGCCTCGTGGCCGCGCACGGACCTGGTGGTCCTGGCGAAGGACCTGTCCCTGGCGGGCGGCGCGGTCACGGGCCCGGACGGGAAGGCCGTGCCCTCGCAGCGCCTCATGACGGGCGAACTGGCGTTCCTGGCGGCAGACGTTCCGCCCTTCGGCGCGAAGCGGTTCCGCGTGGCGGCAGGGGAGCCGCCCGCGACGGGCCGGGCCGAGGCCAAGGGCGCGTCCCTGGCGGACGGCGTGGTCACGGTCGCCCTGGACGAGAAGACCGGCGCGATCGCCAGCCTCCGTGCCAAGGGCGACGACGGCGATGTCGTGGACCGCGCGGGCGGCCTCGGCCTGAACGACTACCTCTACGTCGCCGGGCGCGACCCGGCGGACCCGAAGCGGAGCGGCCCCGTCAAGATCACGGTCGACGAGCGCGGGCCGCTCGTGGCGTCGCTGGTGGTCGAGGGCGGGGCGCCCGGATGCCGGCGCTTGCGGCGCGAGGTCCGCGTCGTCGACGGTCTTGGACGGGTCGAGATCACCAACGTCCTCGACAAGGAGCAGGTCCGGGCCCCGGAGTCGGTCCACTTCGCCTTTCCGTTCCGCGTGCCCGAGGGCGTCGTGCGGATGGACATGCCGTGGGCGGTCGCGCGGCCGGAGGACGACCAGTTGCCCGGTGCGTGCAAGAACTACTTCACCGTCCAGCGGTGGGTCGACGTGTCGAACGGCGACTTCGGCGTCACGTGGGCGACGATCGAGGCACCGCTGGTGGAGGTGGGCGCGATCACCGTCGACGCCACCAAGGTCGGCTGGATCAAGACGCTCCAGCCCTCGACGCTTCTCTACTCCTACGTGATGAACAACTACTGGGAGACCAACTACAAGGCCGACCAGGAGGGGCCGACGACGTTCCGCTACGCCCTGCGGCCGCACAGGGCGTTCGACGCGGCGGCGGCCCAGCGGTTCGGCGTCGAGCGGAGCCAGCCCCTCTTGGCCGTGCCCGCGAAGGCGGACGCCGCCGCGCTCGCGCCAGGCCTTCGCGTGGAACCCGCGAGCGTGGTGGTCACGGCCCTGAAGCCCAGCCGTGACGGCAAGGCGTGGATCGTGCGCCTGTTCAACGCGGGCGGCCGGGCGGAGAAGGCCGCCGTCCGGTGGGGCGACCCGGCGCCCCGGGCCGTGTGCCTGTCGGACCTGGCCGAGGGCGCGGGGCCGCCGCTGGCCGGACCCATCGAGATGGCGCCCTGGGACATCGTGACCCTGCGGGCGACGCTTCCCGGCGGCGCGGAGGCGGGCCGATGACCCCGCGCGAGCGCGTCCTGGCGGCCCTCGAGCACCGCGAGCCCGACCGCGTGCCGGTCGACTTCTCGGGCCACCGCTCGAGCGGCATTGCGGCCATCGCGTATGCGCGGCTACGGGCGCACCTGGGCCTCGAGCCGCGGCCCGTCCGCGTCTACGACCCGATCCAGCAAGTCGCGATCGTCGACGAGGACGTCCTGGACCGCTTCGGCGTCGACGCGATCGAACTCGGCCGCGGGTTCGCCCTGGAGGACGAGCACTGGGTCGACTGGACGCTGCCCGACGGGACGCTCTGCCAGATGCCGCGCTGGGCGGCGCCCGAGCGGCAGGGCGGCCAGTGGGTCCTTCGCAGCCGCACCGGCCGCGTCCTCGGCCGCATGCCCGACGGTGCCCTGTACTTCGAGCAGACGTACTGGCCCTTCTTCGACGGGCCGGAGGACCTGGGGGCCCTGGGCGACGCGTTCGCCGAGTGCATGTGGACGGCCGTGGCCGCGCCGCCGGGTCCCTTGGCCGCCGGGCCCGACGGCGCGCGGCGTCTGGCCGCGGGCGCCCGCCGCCTGCGCGAGCGGACCGACCGCGCGGTCGTCGCCCTCTTTGGCGGGAACCTGCTGGAGTGCGGCCAGTTCCTCTACCGCATGGACGGGTTCCTGATGCTCCTGGCCGGCGAGCCGCGTCGGGCCGAGGCGTTCCTGGACCGGCTCGTTGAGTTCCACCTCGCGAACCTCGAGCGGTTCCTCGGCGCCGTCGGCCCGTATGTCGACGTGGTCCTCTTCGGCGACGACCTGGGGATGCAGACGGGCCCGCAGATGTCGCCCGCGATGTACCGGCGGTTCTTCAAGCCGCGCCACAGCGTCCTGTGGCATCGCGCCAAGGAACTCGCCGACGTCAAGGTGATGCTCCACTCGTGCGGGGGCGTGCGGCCGATCCTCGGCGACCTCATCGAGGCTGGCCTCGACGCGATCAACCCCGTCCAGATCACGTGCGCCGGGATGGACGCGGCGGAACTCAAGGCCGCGTTCGGCC
This sequence comes from uncultured Anaerolineales bacterium, assembly GCA_964354185.1. Lineage (GTDB taxonomy): Bacteria > Planctomycetota > Phycisphaerae > FEN-1346 > FEN-1346 > CAYGZE01. The sequence continues at coordinate 4,330 of CAYGZE010000191.1, forward strand.
GGGACCTCACCTTCTGGGGCGGCGGCTGCGATACGCGCGAGGTCCTGCCGCACGGAACGCCCGCCGAGGTGGCCGCCCACGTCCGCCGCCAGGTCGAGACGCTGCGGCCGGGCGGGGGGTTCGTCTTCCAGCAGGTCCACAACATCCTGGCCGACGTGCCGCCCGAGAACGTCGTCGCCATGTTCGACGCGGTAAACGGCCGGCGGTAGCGCATCTTCGCGTCCAAGGAGGGGCCATGGTCCTCGTCGACTACACGGTCATCGCCCTGTACTTCATCGTCGTCATCGGCCTGGGCTTCTGGTACCAGAAGCGGGCCGCGCGGGGTCTGGACGCCTACTTCCTGGGCGGGCGGGGCCTGCACTGGCTGGCCCTGGCCATGTCGGGGGCCGTCTCGAACTTCGACATCACGGGCACGATGTGGATCGTCACCCTGATCGCCCTGTTCGGCATGAAGTCGATGTGGAACCACTGGATGTGGGGCTTCCTGATGGGCGGCTTTTTCCTGGCGTACATGGGCAAGTGGGTCCGCCGGTCGGGCGTGATGACGGGGGCCGAGTGGATGCTGACGCGGTTCGGCCGCGGCCGCGCGGGACAGACCGCCCGGGCCGCCTACGCCCTGATGGCCGTCGTCACGATGGTCGCCTTCATCGGCTACTCGTTCCAGGGCATCGGTAAGTTCGCGGCCGTCTATGTCGGGGCGGACCCGAAGGTGTGCGCCGTGGTGATCTTCGCGGCCACGACGCTCTACGTCCTCCTGGGCGGCCTGTACAGCGTGGTCATCACGGACGTGGTCCAGACGGTGATCCTGACGGTGGCGGCCATCGTGGTGGCGGTGATCGCGTACGCACAAGCGACGCCGGACCTCGTGGCGCGGCTCCACGCGGGCGCGTGGTCGTCGCTGGTGCCGACGTGGCGCCTCTCGGACGCCGCGAGCCTGCCCGCGGCCTACGCCGATTACGAGTTCTTCGGCGCCCTGGCGATCCTCTGGTTCGTCAAGGGGCTCCTGCTGAACCTGGGCGGCCCGGCCCAGATGTACGACTTCCAGCGGTTCCTCGCGGCCCGCGACGCGCGCGACGCCGCCAAGGTCGGCGCCGCCTGGAGCGCATTCCTCATCGTCCGCTGGGCGATGGCCATGGGGATGGCCCTCCTGGCCCTCGACCTGGCCGCCGAGGTGACCGACCCGGAACAGTTCATGCCCAAGGTGCTCCAGGCCTACCTGCCCCTGGGCCTGCGGGGGATCGTCATCGCGGGCCTGCTGGCGGCCTTCATGTCGACGTTCAGTGCGACGATCAACGCCGGGGCGTCGTACCTGGTGCGCGACCTGTGGCAGGCGTTTGTCCGCCCCGGCGCGGGCAACCGGGAACTGGTTCTCGCCGGGTACGCTGCGACGCTCCTGGTGGTCGTGGCGGGCACGCTGATCGGCTGGCAGGTGGCGTCCATCGGCGGCATCTTCAGTTGGATCATGATGGTGCTGGGCGCGGCCTTCGCCCTGCCGAACGTCCTCCGGTGGTACTGGTGGCGGATGAACGGATGGGGATATGCCGTTGGGACGCTCATCGGCCTGGCGGGGGCGATCGGCGTGCCGCTCCTCCCCTGGAGCCTGCCGCTCTGGGTCTCGTTCCCGCTCGTGTGCGCGGTCTCGCTGGTCGGGTGCCTCGCGGCCACGTTCGCCACGCGGCCGACGCAGGGGGACGTCCTCGACGCGTTCTTCACGAGCGTCCGCCCGTTCGGGTTCTGGGGCCCCGTGCGGCGGCGCGCGGGCCCGGCCGCTACGGCCGCGGGGGAGGGGGCCGGCCTGGCGGCGGTGAACGTCGTCCTGGGGTGCGCGGCCATCGCCGGGATCTACCTCTTCCCGATGTACCTGGTGGGCCACTGGCACGCTTGGGCCGTGGTCTGCTTGGCCGTCGCGGTGGCGGCGGGGGTGGCGCTGGTCTTCACGTGGTACCGCCGCCTGCCGCCGCCGGAGACGGAGCCCGGCGGCGCGTCGCAGGGCGAGACGTAACCGGCGGCCGTCCCAAGGCACGCATGCCGATGCGTCACCGCAGCATCTTCGCCTTGCCGCTGAGCATCTTGAGCCTGGCGGACTTGATTGCCATCTGGGCACTCTCAACGCCCAGCCCCAGGAGCCTGACGTCCGGCATGCGCCAGACGTCGCCTCCGCGGAGGGCGGACTGCGGTCCCTGCCAGTGCAACTGAGGCTTGCCGCCGCAGGTGATGGTGATATCCGCCTGGTCGCGCGCCAGGAGCACCGTGACGTCGAACTCGTACTCCTGTCCATCGACCACGGTGAAGGCCACTTTCTGCTCGCGTGGCTTCTCGATCCCGCCCAGTACGACGGAGTCGCCGCCGTAGAAGAAGCATGCCGCCACGGCGGTGCTGCCCACCGGAAGGACCGCCACCGCGCAGCCGTAGCGATTGCCGCGCACACACGCCACGCGCACCTTCAGTTGATAGTTGCCGGCCGGCGCGCACGGAACGGAGACCCGGCTCCAGTCCGGGAAGCCTCCCGCGTACAGCAGTTCGCCCTCCGCGTGTTTCCATTTTCCCTTGCCCTCGACGGTGTCCTTCTCCAGATCAATCAGCTTCAGGAGGTCGATCCAGCGGCCGGGGCCGATGATGCCTTCGCCCTTGGCGGGGCCGAGTTTGGCCAGGGCCTCGTCTGCCTTCTTGACGGCCAGGGCCGCCTGGGTCCGCGCAATGTCCTCGGTCGTATGGAGATTAAGGAACCGCTGGTAGTACGCCCGGGCCCGCTTCAGCATGGCCTCCTTGCCGCCCGGGGTGACGCCGGCCGCCTCGCCGAGACTGCGGTACCATTCGCCCAACTCCATGCAGGCGACCTCGGGCGCGGCCGCGACGCCCCTGGAAACCGCCGGCACATACTTGCGCAGCAACGGATCCGAGGACTCGTCCAGGAACTTCTCGGCCTGGGCGGGGTCGTCGAGTTCGACGAGGCAGGCCTGCACGAGCTGTTTCCGGACGGCCGCGTCCTGGGGGTTGGCCACGAGTTTGGCCGTGAGGTCGGCCACGTGTTTCTCGGTCCGCAGGCGTGTGGCCGCGAAGTCGATCCGCCCCTGGATCTCATTCTTGCGGTCCGACTTGATCGCGTTGGCGGCGACGAGCGCCTTGCGGAGGAGGGCCGACGCCTCGGCGGCGGCGCCGGACGCCGTGTGGGCCTCGGCGGCCGCCAGGACGGACTCGATGAAGACCTCGCCCGCGTCCGCCTTGTCGGGCCCCTTGACCGCCTGGTACTGCTTCTCGCGGATCGTCGCGATCCTGTCGAACGCCGCCGCGGCACCGGCGGGCACCGCCTGGGCCGCCAGTTCCATCGCCTCGGCGGCCGTGTCGTAGCCCGCGGGGAGGCGGACGCCCAGTTCGTAGGCCTTGTCGCAGAGGATCGCCAGAAGGCCCGGCTGGACGCCTTGGGCCTTGGCCGCCTTCAGAAGGTCGGCCGCCAGGGCCACGTCGTCGCTCCTGTCAGGCGTGGCGGTCACCTTCTTGTACTCGTTGCCATAGAGGGAGTTGAATGCGTCCTCGGCCTCGTCGGCCCGGGCGCCGACCGCTCCGAGAAGCAGGAGGACGGCCGCGGCAAGGCGGGCTTCGCTCATGAGTTTCTCGAAGGCGAAGGCCAAGAGAACCTCCGGGAGAGAAACGGCTGATCAGGTGAGCAGGAGAACAGGAGACCGCGGGCGAGCCCGAACGCTGCCTGCCGTGCTCTTGTTCCGTTCACTGCTTTGTAGTTCTCACCTGTTCACCTGCTCTATGGCTCGCCTGCTCTGCCATTCTGCCCCGCTTGCGGCGAGGCAGAATGGCTGGGGATCAGGGATTTGAACCCCGACTAAGTGATCCAGAGTCACTTGTGCTACCGTTACACTAATCCCCAGCCCGTGTCTGGATCGATTGTAACTATAGGCGCCGCAGGCCCGAAATCAAGCGGAAAGCCGCCCGCGCGGGCGGCGCGTGCGCGCCCGTGTGCGCGGCAGGTCAGCAGGCCCGCCGCGCCAAGCGACGCTGTAGGATCTGCCTGGGCGCGGGGCTATCCCTGCCGCAGGCGGTGTGCCTAGAATGGGAGAATGGGCCGCGGCGTGGGGCCGGGCCGCATCGGCGGAAGGAGCGGAGGTCGTGGACGGCCTGGCATGGGCGGGCGACCTGGCGTGGGAGACTGCGGCGGCCTCCTGGGCGATGCTCCGCGAGGCGGGGGTCTTCGTCCTGGCGGGCCTCGCGGCGGCGGGGCTCGTCCACGTCTTCGTCTCGCGCGAGTTCCTGACGCGGCACCTGGGCGGCCGCGGACTCGGGGCGGTCCTGAAGGCGGCCCTGGTGGGGGCGCCGCTGCCGCTGTGCAGTTGCAGCGTCCTGCCGACGGCGCTCGCCCTGCGCGAGCGCGGCGCCGGCCGCGGGGCGACGGTCGCGTTCCTCATCTCGACGCCCGAGACGGGCGTGGACAGCATCGCGATCACCTGGGCGCTGATGGGCCCGGTGATGGCGCTGGTGCGTCCGGCGGCGGCGGTCCTGACGGCGGTCGCGGCGGGGATGGCCGAGGCCCTCCACAGCCGCCGCCTGCCCGACGCCCCGCCC
>CAYGZE010000192.1:0-8864 GCA_964354185.1 uncultured Anaerolineales bacterium
TTATCGGTGTTGCGTTGTTGCATTTTGGAGGCTTAAGTTGCGTTGTAGTATTAGGCCTGGCGGGCAAGTGCGGAGTGCGGAGTGAACGGCCAGACAGAAGCACGGGGGCGGCGCGCGGGCTCGAACGGCGCATGCTCTCGCAAGCGAGAGCATGGCACCCGGCGGGAGGACATGACCCGCCCCTAGCGGGGGGTTGAGAAGGCGCCCTACCAGAGGGCCGACGGGGCGGCCTGGATGGCGGTGGTCAACGCGGCGGCGATGGCCTTGGCCTCCTCGACGACCTCGTCCTCGGTCGCCCCGATCGGGACGCGCAGGGTGATGCCCGCGGCCGCGATCGCCTTGCCGCCCGTATCGAGGATCGGGGCGGTCACGTCCAGGTTGTCGCCCTCCTTCAGGACGGTCATCTTGCCGGTCTTCATCGCCTCGAGGTCCTCGGGGTCGGACGCCTTGCCGATCTTCTCGGCCAGGTCGCAGGCGATGATGCGGCTCTGGGCCTGGCCCGTGGGCACCGCGTGGATCGTCAGCCGCACGAGGTCCGTGTGCTCGGCCACGGCGGCGTCGACGAGGGCCTGAGCGGCGGGGAAGTCGCTCTTGGGCGCGGGCGGCTGCGGCTCCGCCTGCGGTTCTGGCTGCGGCTGGCAGGACGCAGCCAAGAGGGCGAGCAGGACGACGGCGGTTCGCGTGCGCATGGGCTACTCCTTGGCCGGGGCGGCGGGGCCTGTGGACACGTCGAGTTCGAGGCGCGGCTTGACATCGCGCGGCAGGTCGACGCGCACCGTCCAGCCGTCGTCCACGCCGCGGTCGGGGACCACGCGGACGGCGAAGCCGTGGAAGGCGGCCTCGCCGGCGGCCACGCGCCGCAGGGCCCGCGTCACGTCGAGCCGAACCTCCTGGGGCGGGTCGAAGGTCTTCCCCTCGGGTGTCTGCGGCACGACGGCCGTGCCGAGGGGGTCGCCGAGGTTCTTGAAGTCGTAGGGCTTGCCGGCCTCGAAGGGCGCAGCGAGCATGACGGCCGCCACCTTGGTGGGGGCCTTCTCGTGGCCGCGCTCGACCGGCAGGACCAGGCACGCCGACGCCAAGTCGCGCGGCGGGGGCAGTTTGCCGAGGTCGCCGCCCACCAGCAGCACCCAGGCGTCGCTCGAGTCCTTCAGCCACTTGAGGAAGTGACGGTCGAAGACCTCGCCCTTCATCGAGACGACCTGGCCGGCCTGCAGGGGCACGTCCCTGCGCGCCGTCGCCCGCACAGTGCGGGCCGGGGGCTTGCCGGTGCCCGTGAGGAAGGGGTTGGGCATCCCTTTGAGTTCCTCGCCCGGGCCGACCTTCGGGTCGACGGCACCCTCGGGCAGGGGGAGCGGCTCGGCCCCAGGCGCCAGGACCTCGCGCCGCAAGAGGAGCATCCGTGGATAGACGGGGTGCTTGTCCTTCGGCGTCGGCACGTCGATGGTGAAGGTAGCGGGCAAGTCGGCGGCCGCGAAGACCTTGCGGACGGCTACGGGCGTGTCGGACCACGCGGCGTTGTGGGCGCGGGCCATCTCGGCCCCGGCGTCGCAGAGGTCCTCGTAGGACTTGCTCCGGCTGCCCAGGCGCCAGGCGTAGGTGACGGCCAGGCGGTTGGCGCCCAGGGCCTTCGGGTCGGCGGCGGAGACGGTGATCGTGTTCCGCCCGGGCGAAAGGTAGGGCAGCGCACAGCGGTTGTGCTGGACGGTGACCTCGAGCGCAAGCGACTTCAGGGCCTGGGCGAACGTGAGGCGGACCAGGCAGGCGTACTTGCCGCCCACGTCGTCCGAGAAGTCGGCCAGGTTCGCCTCCTTGAATGTCTTCCCGCCGTCGACGGAGATCTCGGCCTTCTCGCAGCCCTCGGCGGCGCCCCGGGCGCGGGTCATCACGTAGGGCGACGCGAGGAGCACCGTGACGGACGCGGGCTTTCCGGCCTCGGCGGGCACCAGGGCGCCGCCCTGGGCCTTGACGTTCTCCCTGGCCGCCAGCGACTCGAAGGCCGCCGCCTTCGAGAAGTCGGGGGCGAACCGGAGCGTGCCGCTCGCGAAGGACCGCGTCTTGCCGCCGCTCGGGGCGTAGGGCTCCAGGATCGGGCCGATCTCGGGCGAGTTGCGGTAATCCTTGTCGCCGCACGTGTGGCGGGGGACTTCCTTGCGGCCGCCGAACCAGTGGGCGCCCTCGACGGCGTCCCACGTGAGGGTCAGGGCGTAGCCGGGCCCGAGGTCCACGTCGGTCGAGTAGCCGTCCTCGTCGAACTTGATGGCGTTCCAGCCGGTCGGGCTGCCGGCGTTATTCTTGTGGTTGACGCCCTGAATGATGCCGGGCGGCTCGTCGCCGCAGACGAGGAACGCGGGGGCGGTCCAGTTGGCGCGGCCGCCGATGACCTCGAAGCGGTTGTCCTTGTGATAGTAGACCTTGCGCGCCTCGTCCAGGACAAGGCCGTCGGTGATGAGGGCGGGGTCGGCCTTGATATCGTCCTCGCCGGCGATGGTGCGGCCGCCGGGCGCGTTCGGGTCGGGCATCCAGACGTAGATCTTGAGGAAGGTGTCGAGGTAGTGCCAGCGGCCGTCGTACTGGGCCTCGACGGTGGTGTGGCCGGGGTCGGACCAGCCGACGTACCGCCACGGCCACCCGGCGGTCCGCCACAGGGCGGCCTCGACCGTGTGCAGGCCGCCGCACAGGCTCCAGCCGTAGACGTTGATGCACTTCAAGGCCGCGACGCCGCCCGGCTCCGTCGGGTAGGCGCGGTGGTAGTGCGTGAGGAGCATGAAGTTGTAGATCGCGATGGCCTTCTCGTCGTTGGTCTTGGCGCCGCGGGTGACCGTCTCGACGATGCGCTTCAGCGACGAGCAGTCGGGCGCCTTGTCGGCGACGACCTTGACCTGGCGGACGAAGGCGGGCGGCAGGGCGGGGGCGTCGGATTGCTCCGCTGCCGCCGCTCCGCCGCCGATCCCGAGGACGACCGCCGCGCACAGCCACCTTGCTCGAATCCGGGCCATCGCGTTCTCTCCTTCACTCGGCCAGTTCCACGACCAGGCTCTTCATGAGGGGCGCGGTCGGGCAGTCGATCGTGTAGGTCTCGGCGGCCTTACGGGCCACGTGGACGTTGCGTTTCTCGGCGCCGCCCTCCTCCCAGACGTAGGTAACCTTGACGGGGCGGAAGCCGCCGTGGGGCTCCCGATAGTCGGCCATGATGCGGGCCTGGTAGATCATGGCCGTGTTCCGCTGCTCGCCGGCGAACCGGACGAGGGCCGCGCGGCAGCCGGCCGGCACCTGCGTGAAGACGAAGTACTTCCCGTGGTTGCGGGTGGGCCCCTCGCAGCGGCCGACGGGCAGGAACGTCTTGCCGCCGTCGAACGAGACCTGGACGTTCCAGGCGTCCTTGGCGTCGCGGGCACGGTAGTAGACGCCGACGCGCACGCGCGTCATGTCGCCCGGCGTCTCGATGGGGAAGGTCACGTGGCCGGTCCCCTGGGTCAGCCGCAGGTAGTCGTCGGCGATGTTCTCGCGCTCGGGATGGAAGTCCGTGTAGAAGACCTGCTTGCCGCGGTTGGCGGGGTCGGTGGTGCCCTCGACGGTGATGGTGCCCTCCTGGGGCTCGGCGCTGAAGGCGATCCGGTTGGCCCCCTGGGCCAGGGCGGGCAGGGGGCGCTGCGAGTGCTGGATGTCGTGCGTGATCGCCAGCGCGTCCAGGCCCGTGCCCTTGCCCTTCATCGTGAACCGCAGGCGGTAGTCGTAGCGGCGCAGGACGTGGGGCTTGAGGTCGACGGCCTGGTCGCCGGAGGCCGCCACGGCGGCGATCTCCTTCCAGTCGAGGCCGTTGTTGTCGGACAAGGCGACCGCGATGCCGCCGCCGTCGCCGACGACGGCCTTGAGGGTAAGCCGGCCCGTCAGGTAGACGTAGGGGCTCGCCATGCGGAGGATGAGGACGGCGTCCCTGGCGGCGTCCTTGACGTGCAGGGCGGGGGCGGCCTTGTCCTCGGCCGTGGAGGCGAGGTTGTCGGCCACGAGGGCCCCGCCGCCCAGCGCGCCGCTCGCCAGGGGGACGTCGTACGCAAGCGTCCCGTTGCCGATCCGGCCGGGCGCCAGGTCGCCGTAGGCGGGCGTATAGCGGAGGTTATCCTTGCCGACGGGAGTGTTGAGGCATCCGGGCGTCTCGCCGCCGTCCATGTTGACGTGGAGGCCCTTGTTCGCCCAGTTCCGCGTGAGGCGCTCGCCCGGCCTGAGTTGCACGTTGACCTCGTAGCCGACGCTGTAGCCGCTCTCGTACGCGAACAGGGTCGAGCCGTCGTACTCCTGCATCGTGCTGTACCATCCGTGCGTGGCGGCCGGGAGCCAGCCGTTGTCGTCGTAGAAGGGGCAGCGCGAGAGGACCTCGGGCCCCTTGCGCCAGCCGCCGGCCCGCATGAATTCGCGTAACTTCCCGTCGTTGCCCTTGTAATCGGGGTTCTTCTCGTACCACGTCTTCAGGCCCGCGACGATCTCTTCGACGCCGGCCGGCGAGCCGTCGGCCTTGGGAAAGTAGTTGATGAGCGACGCGTCCAAGAGGTGCCAGGTGCCGTCGAACTTCAGGTCGGGCACGCAATGCCGGTTGATGGTCCACCCTTGCCCCTCGAGGCCGGCGTACCGCGCCAGGGCCAGGACGTGCGATGTGGCCACGCCGCAGAGCGAGTAGCCGTACACGTTGAACATCCGGATGGGGTCCATCACGGTGTTCTCGACTTCGAGGTACTCCAGGGGCGGGGCGTCCTGGTGCTGGAACATGACGACCGTCTTCCAGACGGCCAGGGCCTTGTCCTTGTCGGACATGCCGTCCTTGAGGAACGACTGCTTCCAGGCCTCGAGGCTGGAGACGTCGGGGACCTTGTCCGAGAGGACCTTGACGTGGCTGACGACGCCGGGGGCGGCGGCCGGCGCCGCAGCCTCCGCGCCGTCGGCTGCCGGGACGAGGACGAGACAGGCCGCGATCAGCCAGGCCGATGAGGGGGGTCGCATGAGGTCCTCCTGTGCAGGCACCGCCGGGTCCGGCCCGCCGCAGAACGGGCCGCAGATACTGGTCTAGAGCATGGCGAAGGCCAAGTCAACAGTTGTCCGGCGGACCCGGCGCGCGGTCGGGCGGGCATTTCGCTGGCCCCGCGGCGGGCCGGGCAGGTAGATTGACGGCGTGCACGAGAGGCGCAAGACATGAACCGGGCGAGGTTTCGGGAGATCACGTCGCGCTACGGCTCCTTACGCGTCGTGCTTGTGGGCGACATTGCGCTGGACCGCTACCTGGAGATCGACCCCGCGCTGGCGGAGACGTCGATCGAGACGGGCCTGCCGGTGCACAACGTGGTGGCCGTGCGGTCGCAGCCGGGCGGCGGCGGGAACGTCCTGGCGAACCTGGCGGCGCTGGGGCCCAAGGGGCTGGCGGCTGTCGGCGTCTCGGGCGACGAGGGCGAGGGGATGGAACTCCGCCGTGCCCTCGCGGCGATGGGCGTCGACCTCACCCATTTCCTGACCCGCGCCGACCGGACGACGTTCGTCTACACGAAGCCGCTCCTGGCGCACCCCGGGCGGCCGCCCGAGGAGTTGAGCCGCCTCGACCTCCGCAGCCGCACGTCCACGCCGCCCGCCCTGGAGGACGAGATCATCCTGGGCCTCACCGCTGCCGTGGCCCAGGCCGACGTCGTCATCGCGATGGACCAGGTCCCCGAGCCGGCCAACGGCGTCCTGACGCCGCGGGTCAAGGCCGCCTTGGCAGCCCTGGCGCGGGCGAACCCCGGGGGGGTCTTCGTGGCCGACAGCCGCACCTCGATCGGCGATTTCGCCGACGTGCGGATCAAGGTCAACCGGTCGGAACTCGCGCGGCACTTCGGTGCGGCCGAGGACGAGGCAGACCTTGAGGGCCTGGCCCTGCGGTGGTCGACGGAGATCGGCCGCGACGTGTTCGTGACCCTGGGGGAGAACGGCATCCTGGTGGCGTCCCGGGGGAAGGCGGCCCACGTGCCGGGCATCCCGGCCGAGCCGCCCATCGACATCGTCGGCGCGGGCGACTCGGTCCTGGCGAGCATCGCCATGGCCCTTGGCGCGGGGGCCACCGCCTTCGAGGCCGCCGAACTCGGGAACCTGGCCGGCGCGGTCACCGTCAAGAAGATCGGGACCACGGGCACCGCGAGCGTGGCGGAACTGGAAGCGGTCCTCGCCCGCACAGGCAGAGGCTGACGGGCCGGCCGCACGCCGCCCTACGGTCCGCGTCCGGCCGGCGCCGGGGGCAGGCCGATGGCCAGGGTCATCGGCTCCTCGGCGGTGTAGCGGATCGACTTGACGCCGGCGGGCTGGAGGAAGTACTGGCCGCGCCGGACCGGCCGCTCGCCGCCGTCCCACGCGATGGCACCCCGCCCGGCAGTGACGACGACCAGTCCGAACGCGCGCGGCAGGGCAACGCGCATCGTCCCGCGGACCTCGGCCCGCCACAGGGCGAACGCGGGCGTCAGGTGCGGCCCGACGATCTCGGCCACCAGGCCGCCCGGCTCCTTCGCAACGATGGTCTCCCGCGGCGCGACCCGCGCCCGCAGGTCCGCCTCTGCCAGGCCCGCGTAGTCGAACACGTCGAGCCCCTGGTCGGGCGCGAGGCCGCCCCACATGGCGGCGTCCGACAGGCGCGTGTCGGCGCAGTACCGCTCGGGCTGAACCACCCAATCGCTCGGTTCCTGAACCTCGATCATGAAGACGCCGGGCCCGATGGCGTGCGGCAGCCGCGCGGGCACGAAGTAGGTCTCGCCCGGCCGCGCGGGCACCTGGTGGAGCATCGCCTCCATGGCAGCGACGTCCTGCTTGGCGACGGCGGCGGCAAAGGCCGCCCGCGTCACGCCCGGTCGAAATCCCATCAAGAGGTATGGCGCCTGGCCGCCGATCGGGCGCGTGTCGAGGATGTGCCAGCACTCGGTCTTGCCGAACGGGCTGCCGTAGAGGCGGCGGGCCGTGGCCGCGTCGGGGTGGCACTGGATCGGCAGCCGCACGGCCGAGTCGAGGTACTTGCACAGGAGGGCCATGCTCCGGCCGAAGCGGCCGACGTGGTCCGGGCCGAAGAGGGCCTCGGCGTGGGCCCCGACGAGTTCCGCCAGGAGCGGCCCGGGCGACCCGTCCGGGCGGAGCGTCCGCGCGAGGCCCTCGTCGGGCCCCTGCGAGTTCTCGGCGTTGAGGGCCCGGACGGTTGAGGCGAGCCAGTCCTCGGGCACGTGCCCGTCGGCCTCGGCCGGCGCCCCGACGAAGCGGCCCAGCAGGGCCCCACCCGTGTAGCACCGCCAGACGCGGTTCGGGGCGAAAAAGATAGGCTGATCGAATGGCATGGTCGGCGCCTCGCTAGGCTTTGAAGACGACCTCGATCGAGTCGCCCGGGCAGGCGCCGATGCGGCTCTCGAGCCAGTCCAGTTGCGGCGCCCCCGCGTGCTCCACCAGGAAGTCCACGCGGTCGACCTCGACCGTGCGCGCGGCCGGGGCGTACCGGGGCGGGTCGGCCTTGTACTGGGCGGCGTACTCGGCGAACCGCTTGCCCCAGTGCTTGATCCGCTCGTCCTCGGTCCAGAGGCCTGTGGCGGCCGAGATGTCGGCCTTCGGGTCGGCGGCGTCGGCGTAGCCCCAGTTGAGCCAGCCCCCGCACGAGCACGACGAGACGGCCATCAGGGCGTCGCCCCACAGCGTCTGGTGCTCCTCGGGCAGGGCCGCCTTGTCGCCCGGCGGGGCCTTGCCGCCCTTCCACCCGAACTCCTCGAGGACCAGGGGCTTGCCCGGCCGCCGCGTCGCGCGGAGGACCACGTCCAGGTAGGCCCGCTGGAGGGCGAGTTCCTTCTCCAGGTTGCCCGTGCGGAGCATCGGGTAGAAGTGGGCCGACAGGTAGTCCAGGTGCGGCTCGATCCGGGCCGGGGTGAAGCACGACAGGCCCATGCCGCGCGGCAGCAGGATCGGGATGCCCCACTGGATGAGGCCGACGCTGACCATCTGCTTGGCCCCCGCGGCGCGGATGGCCTTGGCCTGGACGGCGACCCAGTCGGCCGCCAGCCCCTCCTGGAACCGGAGGTACTCGGCCCAGACCTTGCGGTCGGCGCCCGTGGGGTCGGGCTGGGGCAGGTCCTCGCCCACGTCGACGCCAAGCGCGTCCTTGGCGTGCTTGCGCCAGCGCTCCAGGCGCAGGTCGCTCCGCTTAGGCCAGCCGACCATGGGCTCGTTGTACAGGTCCCAGGTCATGACCGCGGGCTCGGCGCCCCAGCGCTCGACGATCTTCTGCCACAGGCGCACGGTGAAGTCGATCTGGCGCGGGTCGGCGTAGGCGTCGCCGCGGCGGTGGGTCGGCTGGCCGTGCCAGGTGTTGGGACCGCTGAAGATGATGCGGATGCCGGCGCGGGCGGCCACCTGGACCATGTCGGCGACCTTGTCGAAGCCCTCGGCGCTGAACTCGCCCGGCGCGGGGTTGAGGATTCCCTGGTCCAGGAAGACGCGGATGCAGTTGAGGCCCGCCTCGGCCATCTGCCCCAGGTGCCGCGCGACGCGGTCGTGGTCGTAGCGCGCCCAGATCTTCGGCGCCCAGCCCGTCTTGGGGTCGAAGTAGTTGGCGCCGAAGGGGACGAACGGCTTGCCGCCGGCGCCCTCGACGAAACCGCCGCCGCCCGGCGCGACCTGGATGAAGGGGGCCACCCTGTCTCCTCTTCGGGTCCGTGGCCGCGCGCCATTAGACACCGCCAGCGCGCCCGGCACAAGGATTACTCTTTCCGCGCCAGGCGGGCCTGCTACACTGGTCCGGCGTCCAAGGACCCCTGCTGCCGATGGGAGGAGCCGACGTGGAACGCAACCATCCGCTTCGCCGCGCCACCTGGGTGTGGCCGATGGAC
>CAYGZE010000193.1:0-8834 GCA_964354185.1 uncultured Anaerolineales bacterium
CGTTATCGGTGTTGCGTTGTTGCATTTTGGAGGCTTAAGTTGCGTTGTAGTATTAACGCTAGGGAGTTCAGGGAGTGGCTCGAGCCGGCCGACGGCAAGGGGCTCCCCGCAAGCGAGACGGAAGATGTAGGGCCTTGCCGGCGTTTCAGGATTCCGAATGAGGTGATTGCGTTTTGGGGGGGCGAGCTAGGGGGGGTGGGCAAGGCCCTGGTCGGATGGAGTCTACAGCTCAGCACCCTTCGGCGAAGGGGGTTCTACACGGTTGCCGTAGAGGGATGGACGGCCTGTCGTCTGAGCTACGAGATCCGAGACGACTCCCGACGTAAGTGGTTGCACGGTTTTTTCTTCTGGGGCCACGGCGACTGCACATCAATACTCGTAGATGCCTCAAAAAAGAACGATGTGACCGGCGTCTGGGTTTACGACTTCTCAGAATTCTATGAAGATACGAGGTACCGTTTGGCTTTCGGGGTGATGTACTGCTGCGAGGGGAAGTCGGCTAGGTTCATTTTCAGCGACAATGCCATCTTCTGGGGGTACTCCGGAGTATTGGTTCCGTTACCGCCGTTCTTCCCTCCTCCCGTTAGCAGCATCATAAAACCGGGTGAGCAGGAAACGAATCGCTGATCCATGACCGGAACAATGCGGAGGGTACAGCATGCTGCCTCTTACTCACGCCGCAGTAGTGGCCGTGATGGTGCTGATGGTTTTGCCGAGCATGGGCTGCATTCAGGATCTCAATCACCGAGGATATTGTGACCTTCAGTCGCACATCCTGTTTTCCACTACGGTGCTCCGGAAGCTCAGAGCATCGGTGCCATCGGAGTACGTCCATACCATGCTGCAGGCCCCGGACTATGTAGTTCCTGTCGCCGAGCTCCCAGCATTCCTTAGTCAAACCGGCGATTCGGCGTTTCAGCAGGCGCTCGAGGGCCGTATCAGGGAAACCGGCGACGCCCAACAGGGCGAAGGTGCCGAGCAACCGAACATGCCGGGGCTACGGGCTTGTACCGTGATGTTCTACGACGAGGCTGCCCACTTTGACAGACCTTTGTCTTCGTGCATGGGGTTCGTTGCCTGTTGGTATCTTGTCGGCCCTGACGAGAAGGTGCTGGGTGCCGGAGCGTGCCATCCGGGGACCCTTCTGCGCAAAGCGGGAGCTAAGTGGAAGCGCCAGAGCGGGCCGTGATCTGCTACCTCTCGCATCGCCGGAGCCCCGGCGCGCCTGCGAAGTTGGAAGGGCCACGCCACGGCGGCTGGTACCGCGGCCCGGCACTTGGCGGAGGCTGCCTACCCTGTGAGGAGCCGCCGGGGCGCACCGCGACCGGCCAGAACCAGTGCGCAGGAGGAGAGCCATGAGTCCTAGAGGCGCGGTGACGGGGGTGCTGGTGGCGGCGGCAGTGGCGGTCGCCGGCTGCGGGCCGCACGGGTACCTGAAGGACTACTTCCGCGCCAACGGCGGTTTTGCGTATATGAACCCGCCGAGCAGCCTGGAGGGCCCCGGGACGATCGTCCAGTTCCAGCACGGCGGCATGCTGACGGTCTACGACGAGGATTCGGCCTTCAAGGACGTTCCGGTGAACCAAGGCGACATCCAGTTCGCCGACTTCGACACCAGCCGCCAGTGGCGGGGGAGCCTGAGCCTGGCCTTTGACTTCATCCCCGAGACCTCTGACACCGGCAAACTCAAGGCCGCGCTCGTCTCGGCGGGAGCCAAGACCGCGGCCTTTCGCTTCGGCCCGGTCACGAAGAAGGTCGTGGAACTCGGGAAACTCGTCGAGGCCATCCGCGACGGCAAGGTGCCCCCGGTGGCCCTGGAGTTCCTGAAGAGCCGCTACTGCGGCGTCATCGCGGGCGTCGCCGAGGTCAGCGAGATGACCTTCGACTTCTCGGAGAACGACGAGTTCCAGGTCAATCTGGACGCTACGGCGCTCAAGGAACTCGGCAGCCTGACCGGCGGCAAGTTCGACTTCACGACGACCGGCTCCAAGGCGTTCAGGATTGCGTTCAAGGACCGGCCCCTCTACGTGGGCTACTACCTCTGGCAGCCGAAGTTCGACAAGACGGGGCGCATCTCCGTCGCCACGGCCGACCTGAAGTCCCAGGTCCTCTACGCTCCCCAGGTGGGGCGGCTCATGAAGGCCACGCCGTGAGGCTGGGGCCATGCTCGTCTTCTTCAGCGACATCCACCTGACGGACGGCACCAGCGGCGAGACGATCAACGCCGGGGCCTTCGACATCTTCGCCGACCAGGTGGCCGACCTCGCCCGCAAGCGCAAGGCCAAGGAGGTGCGCCTGGTGCTCCTGGGCGACGGCCTGGACGTCATCCGGAGCACACGCTGGCTGGACGACCCCAAGGGTCCGCGGCCGGTGCCTCTGCCGCAGGCGCGAGCGCCGACCCCGCTCTGGCCGGGCGGCCCCACTCCTGGGGGGCTGCCGGTGCCTCTGCCGCAACCGCGGGCGCCGACCCCGCTCTGGCCCGGCGGGCCTATCCCTGGCGGGCGGCCGGTGCCTATGCCACAGGCACGACTGCCGTGGGAGATGAGTCTCTATGAATACGCCAGAGGCAACCCGGGCAGGTACACCGATCCTCTTGGGATGCAGGGGGTGATAGTCGGTCCCGGAACGCCGCAGGTGGTTGGGATGCAGTCGTCAGCCCCGCGCCTGCCGGGGGTGATAGCCATCCCCGGGACGCCGCAGGTGGTGTGGATGCCGCCGACTCCTGCGCAGCGGGCCCAGGCTGCATACCCACTATGTGTGGCGCTGGAGCAGCAGAGATGCCGGTCGTGCCCCGTATGGGCCCAGGGCTGGTGCCTGCAAGATGCAGTCAAGAGGTGCCAGCGCGTGTTGCTGTTGATTGGCTACGGGATAGTGACGTACTAGGAGGGGGAGTACGTGGAGTGACCGGCGATGCGGGGTATTGGCAGCGGTTGCTGAGGGAGGCCCAAGGGAGCGCATGGAAGCCACCAGGGACGACGACAGGATCGCGAGGGGAGAACGCCGTGCGTAGGACACTGCCAAGGCTGCTGGGGCTTTCGGCAGTGCTCTGGGCCGCGGCCGCGGCCAGCGCGGCCACCACGACCCAGTTGGTGCTCTCGCCCGATCAGCCGACGGCGGCGGCGATCGCCGAGAATCCAGCCCTGGCCGACCGGACCACCTTCGACCTCATGATCACGACGACCGCCGACTGGATCAACTCGTCGCTCAGGTTCGTCCTCGGCGAGGGCTCGTTCTATAATGCCGCCGACGGTGGCGACGCTCCCACGACGCCCGGTCAATGGGGCCTCCCTGGCTTCCAGCACCTGAGGTACGACACGTTCGTGGCCGCCCCGCCGGATTTCATGGCCTGGCCCATGATCATCGGCGGGCACATGGACGACGGCGGCGGCCCGGCGATCTTCTCGCCCGGCACCGTGAGCGTCATATGGGCGGACACCAGCACCTCTTACGGCTCCGGCACCTACACCATCGCGCGGCTGACGGTCTCAAACGACACGGTCGGGTCGTACTACGGCTCCACTTTCGACAACTCGTTGCCCGGCACGCCCCAGCCCTATAACGGCGCGATCAACAAGCAACTCCGCTGGGATACCGACCCGCTCTCCTCCGGCGCCCAGGGCGGCACAGGGACGTGGAACACCACCGAGAGCGGTTTCTGGAACGGCGCGGCCAACGTCGCCTGGGACAACGCCCGCAACGACGTGGCCATCTTCGGCGATTCGGCCGGGACGGTGACGGTGGGCACGGTGGCGGCCAGCGCCCTGCGGTTCGACACGGCCGGCTACACGCTGGCCGGCGGCACGATTACCCTCACTGGCTCGGGACGGATCACGGCCAACCAGGACGCGGCCATCGACTCCACGATCGCATCGGCCGTGGGCTTGACCAAGACCGGCGCCGGCACACTGACAATCAGCGGCCTCAACACCTACGCCGGAGTGACCCGCGTCGAGGAAGGCGCTCTGCGGGTCGCAGACATCGCCGCCCTTGGCGGCACCAGCGCGATTCAGGTTCTCAGCAGTGCCCGGCTGCACGTGGACGCCAGCGGGTCCCTGACCGCCGGCATCTCCCTTTTCGGAACGGCCACGGTGGACATCGCGCCCGGGCAGACGGTCCATGCGGCGGGGCTGAGTGTCCAGGGTCTCAACGTCCTGGACGTCGACGGCACGTTCTTCTGCGACGGGCCGCTGGGCATCGCCGCGGGCGACACGCTCACCAAGACGGGCGAAGGCGTCGCGACGTTCGCGGGTTCGCAGACCCACGGCACCGACGCGCTGCTCGAAGTCCTTGGCGGAACGGTGAACCTGGCCACAAACGCCGGCAGCGCCGCCGCCAACCTCTCGATCGAGGTGACGAGCGCCACGGTGAGCTTCGATGCCAACCAGTACCTGGACGCCCTGATCATCAGTGATGGCGGCAAGGTCGTCCTTACCGGCGCCCAAGTCGTGGTCCTGAAGCATCTCGTGATCGACGGCATGGACTTCGGCGGCACGGTCATGACCCCCGAACCCGCAACGTTGGCGCTGGTAGCACTTGGCGCCTCGGCAGTTCTCTGCCGCAGGCGGAGGCAAGGCACTGCCAGGCGAGCCCTGGCACTTGTCGTTGCTTCTCCCGCGCCATCGGTAGCACCTCAAACAGGTGGTTGAGGGAGACGTCGCTGGACTCGCGGCCCTCTCGACAGCCGGTCGCGGCAGCAGACGAAGGCCGGGCCGGAACTCCGAACGCCCCTCTCCGTCCAGGGTGGTTAAACAGACCCCGCCAGCGGCCCTGAGAGCCCGAGAGTTGGGGTATCCCGGACCGATACGGGCGGTCGCGGGGGTTAACAGCCGGCCAAGGAGAGCGCGAGACGACCTGCCGCAAGCCCTTGCTACAAGCGTAGTTGAGGGCGCGAGTTGGGGCGTTCGGCGCCCGCGCAAAGGAAAGGCCGCCCGAAGGCGGCGTATCGGATTCTGGCTCCCCGTTCCGAACGAGTTTCAAACGTTAGCCAAGACCTTGGGCGCTCTCACGGCAGTTAACCAGACTGTAAATGCCTGCTTGGAGGCACCTTACATTTGGCGAGTGCCGAGAGGTCGGACATGCAGTGATCGGGGAGATGGGCATCGCCCCCTTGTCGGGGGGCTCCCCCTTTGAGCCATGCCCTTACTGGCTACGAGGTTCATCGTGAGCCAAGCCACAGACGCTCGTCAAAGGCAAGCCCGGCGTCCGGCTCGAACCTGGCCGTCACGTTTGGGGCCGGGCGCAGGCATCTGCCCGTGGTCACGCTACGGCGCGTGGCGTGACGCTCACCGACGCGGTGCCTTCGAATTGCGCTCGAGGCCGCACCGAGGACGCGGCTGCGGACGCGCTTTTCCTGTCTCGGGTGGCGTTCGCTTCCTCAAAACGTGTGCGCACCCCGATTGCCCGCGGTCTCACGGCCCAACCTTGCCTCAGCCGTGTCTTTCGGCCCTAACATGCTACTAACCCAGTTCCCCTGGGCCACAACGGGGATTTGTTTTATTTTTCCTCTTGCATCTCGTAGTCTTTGTGATACGCTATGATAGGGCTGCTGAAAGGAGGCCTGTCATGGCGAAGACGAAGCCGAGTGCCCAACCCGCGAGTCCAGAGCGAAGGGAGACCCGCCGGACCACCGCGCCGCCCGCCAACGGCCGCGAACTCCTCGACATGGACCAGGCGATCGCGATCCTCAAGACCACCCGCCCCACGTTCTATCGCTGGCTCCGGTCGGGGCGCGTCAAGGGGATGAAGGTCGGACGCCAGTGGCGGTTCTATCGCGAAGACATCGAGCGGTTCGTCAAGGGCCAAGGCCCGCGCATCGAACTGGCAGGCGACATCGGACCCCTGATCCGGGAGCTCCGCGACCGCCTGGGGCAGATTGGCGCCAAGGCGCCGCCGGCCACCGGCCAGGAGGAAGTGGTCGAGGCCGTCGACCTCATGATCCGCCTGGCCGTCGCGATGCAGGCCAGCGACATCCACCTGGAGCCTGGCGAGGGCGCCATGCATCTCCGGCTGCGCATCGACGGCGTTCTGCATTCCGGCGTCACGTACGATCCGCGCCTCCATCCCGCGATCGTCGAGCGGTGGAAGGCCCTGGCGGCCTGCGACATTCACGAGAAGGTCCGGCCCCAGGACGGCCGCGCGCTCGTCGAATTCCAGGGTGCCAGGGAGCCGGTCGACTTGCGGGTGTGCTTCCTCCCGGCCTATCTGGGCGAATCGCTGACCATTCGCCTCTTGAGGCGGGAGGAGATGAGCTTCTCCCTGGGCCGCATCGACTATCTGCCGCGCGACCGCCAGCGCCTCCTGAAGTGGCTCGGCGCCCCGTGGGGCCTGGTCCTTGTGACCGGCCCGACGGGTTCCGGCAAGACGACCGTGCTCTACAGTTGCCTCGCGCACCTGGTGGGCCCGGCGAGAAAGCTGATGAGCATCGAGGATCCGGTCGAGTACGTGATCCCCGGCATCGTGCAGGTGCCGCTGCGGGAAAAGGAGGGCGTGACGTTCACCGCGGCGGTCCGGGCGTTCCTGCGAAGCGACCCGGATGTGATCATGATCGGCGAAATCCGCGGCCTGGAGCCGCTCGACCTGGCATGCCGCGCGGCGCTGACCGGGCATCTTGTCCTGACGACGCTCCACACCGACGATGCCGTCGGGGCCCTGCGGCGGATGCTCGACGTCGGGGCCAGCGCGTTCATCGTGGCCGACGCAACGAAACTCATCGTCGCCCAGCGGCTGGTCCGCAGGCTCTGTCCTGGGTGCAGCACGGCCGACACCCCGTCTGACGACGGCCTGCGGCAGGCCGAGTCACTGGCCCGCGCCGGCGGCGCCGACTGGCCGGGCCTCGCGCGGGAGTGGCGCCGGCCCGTCGGGTGCGAGAAGTGCCGGTTCACCGGCCACCGCGGCCGCACGGTCATCGCCGAGATGCTCGAGGTCACGCCGGGTATTGGCGCGGCCCTGCGGTGCGGCGCCTCGGCGGTCGAGATCCGCGCGATGGCCGTCGGCCAGGGGATGACCACCATGGCCGCCCACGGCATCCTTCGCGCCGCCGCGGGCGAGACGAGTCTCGACGAGGTCCTGAGCGTCGCCCCGCCGACGTAGCGGCGTCCGGCAGCGCCTTGGCCCGCCGCCGAAGCGGCGGGACCTCCTCGCGGGAGGCAAGACTTTCTTGTCTGGAGATATCGACAGAGTTCATCTGCCAGCGGGTGTGGTGGCAGGAGGATCGGCTCGCGGCGGCAGAGGGCCGGTCCGTCGTGTTTGTCGACGAGCCGTTCCTGCCCTCGTTCGGCAACCCCTTCTTCAACTGGAGCGCCGAGCAGGCGCTGCGGATGACGCATGACCTGACGGCAGGGCTGCGACAGGAACACGCATGGTCGTAGCGTGCGGTGCCCCTGATCGCAAGGTGACCCATGATTGACCCGCGTGTGAATCGTCTGGCGAAGGTGCTCGTTCGATATTGTCGCAAGGTGAAACGCGGCCAGGTGGTGCTCATCGCCGGTCCGGCGGCGGCCGAGCCGCTCCTCCTGGAGGTTGGGCGCGAGGTCCTCCGCGCGGGCGGGCATCCGATGTACCGCATGGCACCCGATGCCGCCCCGGAGGTCTTCTACGCCGAGGCCGGCGAGGAACAGCTCAAGTTCCTGCCCAGGTCGTTCCTGGCGGCGGTTCGCGAGGCGCATCATCTTATCAACATCCTCGGCGAGACCAACACGCAGACCCTGGCGAGCGTGGACCCGAAGAAGCAGCAGCTGGCCGAAGCCGTCAAGCGGCCGCTCCTGGAGCTCATGCTCCGGAAGAACGAATGGACGCTTACGCTCTTTCCGACGGCCGCCTACGCCCAGGACGCCGGGATGGGCCTGGAGGAGTTCGAGGCGTTCGTCTACGCGGCGACGCGCGCCGACGCGAAGGACCCCGTGGCCGCATGGGCGAAGGCCAGGCGGTTCCAGGAGAAGACCCTCGTGCGGCTGAAGCGCGCCGAGCAGGTCCGCCTCGTCGCAGCGGGGACGGACCTGCGGCTGTCGGTCAAGGGCCGGCGGTTCATCAGTTGCTACGGCGCGCTCAACATGCCCGACGGCGAGGTCTTCACGGGGCCTGTCGAAACCAGTGCCGAGGGGGTCATCCGGTACACCTACCCCGTGTGCTATCGCGGCAGGGAGGTGACCGACGTGCGGCTCGAGTTCGCCGGCGGTAAGGTGGTCAAGGCGACGGCCGCCAAGAACGAGGAGTTCCTGCGGTCGATGATCGCGATGGACGCCGGCGCGTGCCGCCTGGGCGAGCTGGGCATCGGCACGAACTACGGCATCGCGCGGGTCACCAAGAGGATCCTGTTCGATGAGAAGATCGGCGGGTCGGTCCACCTGGCCCTGGGCCGCAGCTTCGAGGAGACCGGCGGCCGCAACAAGTCCGCACTCCACTGGGACATGGTCTGCGACCTGCGCGACGGCGGGCGGCTGGAGCTGGACGGCAAGGTGCTCCAGGAAGACGGCCGATTCAGGCTTTGACCCTGCGCACGGGGAGACGATTGACGGAGAATGCTCTATGCACGTTTACATTCTGTTGGCCCATCCAAGCAAGAAATCCTTCAGCCGCGCAGTGCTTGACGCGTTCACCCAAGGCCTTCGGGACGCCGGTCACACTTACGAGATCGGCGACTTGTACGAGATGGGTTTCAAGTCCGAAATGGACGTTGACCAGTACGAGCGGGAGGTGGGCCTTGATCCCGAGGCGCTGGTGCCCGAAGATGTCAGGGCGGAACAGGACAAGATCAACAGGGCCGACGCCCTGGCTTTCATCTATCCGGTCTGGTGGAGCGATTGCCCGGCGAAACTCAAGGGCTGGTTTGACAGGGT
>CAYGZE010000194.1:0-8823 GCA_964354185.1 uncultured Anaerolineales bacterium
CACAGCTTGAAGCCTCGCTCCTGAACGACGACACGATATGGGAACTCGATTCGCCTCTGATATTCCTTAGCATGAAGATCGGCAAGGTTCATGTGCCGAAAGGATTCCAGACAGACTTTGCATCCGTCCCTCGCGTTCCCCTTGCATTCGAGCTATACGGCGATAAGGCGCATCGAGAGGGCGTGGTGCATGATTACCTCTTCAGGAAGGATTCCTATCCCAACGTGTCCTACATGGCAGCAAACCGGGTGTTCTACGAGGCGATGGAAGTGAGGGGCAAGCCGTGGTACGTCAGATGGCCTATGTATCTTGCTGTCTGCACGTTCTCAAGGCTGTGCTATCACAGGCGCAAGGTGTTCGACAAACTCTAGGAGGCAGCATGAAGAAACTAATCGTAGCACTCATTTTCTTATTGGCGACATCGGTGATGGCAGCGGATAAGACAGCCCTGGTGAAGCTGACATGGGATGGCAAGGATGCAAACGGAGTCATGGAGCAATCCCTTCCTGTTACCATCCAAGTCTTCAATGCTGATACCCTTGCTGTCTTATCCACGGCAACGGTTCCCGGTTCAGTAATCGACTTCTCTATGCCCGTATTCACTGTGTCTGTGCCTGATAATGGATCGACCGTATTGAGGGTGAATGCCAAGGCCAAGGACAGTGTGGGCAATATATCAGCAGCGTCGGCAACCGTAACCACGACCCTATACGGGGCAGATACAGTACCCCCAGGAACACCGATCATCACCATAACGATTCAGTAGGAGAAAAGATTGAGCAGTTCTTCTTTTAGCAGTTCTTCATCAGCCTCTTATTCTTACCAAAGCATTTCCTACGAAACCGAGTGGGAGATCAGCTCCTCGTCCAAGTCTTCGTCGAGTTCTTCCAGTTCGAGTACATCGTCCTCGTCATCTTCGAGCAGCACAAGTTCGTCGTCGTCCTCATCCTCGTCCTCAACGTCATCTTCGTCTTCTTCAACGTCCTCCTCGTCATCCCTCTTGTGTACGGACACTATTTTCGTAGACGTCCACACCGTTCAGTCGGGGGCTGCTACATCCTTAGTTTGCACGAAACCAACCGGAACTATCCAGGGCGACATAATGTTCGCCCATGTGATGATAAGAAACACATCATCATACGTTATCAACTCGGTTCCTACTGGATGGACTCTGCTCGGAAGCAAGACATCAACCTCCGATAAATATTACCTCTATTATAAGCTGGCTGGCGCATCTGAGCCTGCTGATTATACCTTCGGTACGAGCGGAAGCACAAAGTTCTTAATAAAGATTGCCACCTTCAGGTACGGGTTCAGCCCTTACGATCCGATAGATGCCTTCTCGAATACGAATTATATCACAAACAATACAACTGTTCGTGCTGCCAGCATGAACACGAGGGGAGCAGAGGAAACCCTTCTGTTCTTTGCAGGCTATTACAACCTATCCACGAGGTCTTACACCAAGCCCGACGAGCAGGACAACGATTGGGTTGAGGATCACGACCTTTACTTTTCGGATGCCGACTTCGCCACAGAGATATGCCATTGTAGGTGGAGCGGGTCGGGAGCCACAGGGGTAATCGACGGGACAGCCACAGCCGCAGGAACTACCAAGCATGCCTTCGCTGTTGCACTGAATAGATGCTTCTTTTCTTCCTCCTCTTTCTCTTCGTCCTCTTTCAGCTCAAGCTCCGAGTCTTCCAGCTCAAGTTCTTCCGAATCAAGTTCGTCTTCTTCATCTTCAAGTTCAACTTCGTCTAGTTCAAGTTCTCTCTCGTCCTATTCTGTATCGTCATCGTCTTCAGAGGCAAGCTGTCAGCCGTGCGGGGCATGCTGCGAGTGGAAGGTCTTAACAGTAACGGGATACTCGGGGCTTGATACATGCTCCACTTGCGGTTGCGACGACTTTAACGGAACCTACCCTCTGCAATATAACCCAGGCGGAGGCTATGCTTGCCGATGGACGTATGGGACAGCGGGCGTAGGGCTAAGTTGGCAAGTATTCTGCCACGACGGTTATTGGTGGTTGCAGGGCAGTTGCGGAGCTACGGTATGCGTAGAGTGGTATCAGAAAGCGTCCGATGACGGTTGCCCGCCTGACTCTGGCTGGATTGAGGCTGTACCGCTAGAGCATTGCTTGGGCGGAGCGGTAACTTTCTCCTGCTCGTCTTCAAGCTCTTCTAATTCCAGCTCATCTGCTTCCTATTCGTATCAGAGCATAAGCTATGAGACAGAATGGGAGATCAGCAGCTCCTCGTCAGTTTCATCGTCCTCGTCGTCCGTTTCGTCCTTCTCGTTATCATCATCCTCATCATCGTCATCCTCATCCACCTCGTCTTCGACCAGCAATTCGTCGTCTTCAAGCTCGGCCTCCTTCTTCGGGGCATCGTACAGCATGGCTTGGGAGATCAGCAGCAATTCGGCATCCGAGTGTCCTACGGATTGCACCTCATGTTGCGAATCAATCCTAATAACCCTGTCCGGTTTTTCGACCGGGACATGCAACACTTGTGATTGTTCTGACTTTAACGGAACCTTCCGACTCGATAAGTTCCCCGACGGAACAGGGTGCGAGTGGATAGGGGTCGAGCCTGCTCCATCCACCGTGTACCATGTTCTTACTTGCGAGAGCGGATTCTGGTGGTTGCTTGTTTACTGCGACGGTACGCTCTGCGCTAGGTTCTCCGCAGAACAATCAACGGGATGCCCGCCCGAGACAGGATGGGTTCTGGCAGACTCCACTTGCGAAGGTGGTGCGCTTACCCTGGCCTGCATGTCCTCATCCTCAAGTTCGTCCACCTCGTTCTCAAGTAGCACCTCGGTCACTTGCGATTGGACGGCAGCAAAGAGATTCTACTTCCCATCAACAGGCGCGGCCCCGGTAGCACCAGCATATAGCGGTACATGGGATAGAACATCCGAGGCATATAGACTCGCCCTGGTTTCCACCAAGATAGGTTCTGCCTTCACAACAACAAACTCGGCTATTTCCAATAACAGTAATGTGGGCTTTGTCCTCTGCCGCCAGTATGTGTCGGATGGCCTTGCCGCCCAGGTAGTGCCAGCCGGGAACATTTCAGGTCAGATCAAGGCTATGGAGAGCGACGTCGGCCTGAATGCCACGGTTGCCTTCAATGTCCGTATCAGTGATGCGGCAGGGGCTATAACCCAAACCATTTTAGATAATCAGGCTTCCGACAACACCGGGGCAACTCCTCCCGAGCTTTCGACAGTTACCATAGTCAATCGCAGCTTCCAGAACTCTGCGGAAGTAATAGCGATACCTTATGCCTCCTTCACCGTAAACGACGGGGATCGCCTTGTTATAGAGTTCGGGTACAGGGAAAACAATATAACAGCAGGAAGGAACGCCACCTTCCGCATAGGCGACAACTCTGCATCAGACCTTCCGGTAAATAATACATCAACAAGCGATTACTGCCCGTGGATAGAGTTTGACAGGTGGATATGTTTCTCAAGTTCTTCGTCCTCCAGCAGCACAAGTTCTTCGAGCTCGTCCTTTTCTTCGAGCAGCAAGTCAAGCTCCAGCAGCAGTTCATCGTCAAGTTCGCAATCTTCGAGCAGCAGCTCAAGCTCATCGGCCAGTTTCTCAAGTTCAAGCAGCAGCTCGACCAGCTCATCCTCGTTCTCAAGCAGTTCTTCGGAGTCAATTTCATCTTCGAGCTCCAGCTCTGAGAGTTCGAGTTCGTCGTCCGAGAGCTCAAGCTCTTCGTCAGCGTCGTTTAGCTCTTCGAGTTTCAGCAACAGCTCCTCGTCTTCGCAGATGGAATGCCCCGATAACTGCGAGGACTGTTGCGAGTGGCTGGAGATAACCGTTACTGGATTTGATGATACCGAGTGTCATGCCTGCGATTGCGACGACTTTAACGGCACATTTGCGCTCCACTACGAGCCGAACGATTTGTACCCCTGCCGATGGGTCTTTGGCACTACGGCCCCGGCGACGATAAACTGGTATATCGTTTGCGAAGCAGGCTATTGGTACTTGAGAGGCCAATGCGGATTCAACCTCTGCGTTGAGTTCAGAGCGTTAAACCTTACAGGATGCCCTCCTGACACGGGATGGGTAGAGGTTGTCGGGCCTCATTGCACGGGCGGGAGCATAACCGCAAGTTGCTCGGAGTCATCCTCCTCTTCTTCGTCTGAGAGTTTTTCCTCATCTTCGTCGTCAACATCATCCTCGTCAAGCTGTTCTTGGCGGTCGTTAAGCTGGTCGTCTTCGAGCCAATCCTCATCGAGTAGCTCGGAGTCCTCGTCATCAAAGTCAAGTTCCTCTTTCTCTTTCTCGGAATCCTGTGTAGTGTTTCTTCACATTCACCATCACGGACACTGGATAATAAGGCAGCCAGTATGCGTCATCGTAAGGCATTAAGGAGACACAATATGAAAAAGAAACTACTGCTGATCCTGGCAATTCTCTTCACGGCAACCTCGCTCTTTGCGATGAAGCTCTACCTTACAAATACTTCATCGGCGGGTCAGGCACAGGCCGACCCCAATGCCTCGCTCGGGGGTTATCGCAGCACCACCGAACTAAGCGCAACGAGTATGAAGAACTTGTTTGATGACGTCTCCATCGTTGAGGCTCTTACAGGAGATGTCGAATATAGAATGGTGGACATTTATAATGACGGGGCTGACCCTGTTTATAAAGCCCAATTTTATATGCAATCGCAAACATCAAGCCCTGGGACGGTGCTTTCCTTTGGCTACTCCGCAACAGATCAGCCTCATGCGGATAACTGGAATGGCGAGGCTTTATCAAATGAAAGCACGGCCCCGGCAAGCCCGAGCATGACGTTCTACGACTTCACGAAAACAGCTCCTCTTGCCCTTGGAACGATTCCGGCGGGACAATCAAAGAGAGTTGCCGTCAAGAGAACTGTAACCGCAGGCGCACCTTGGACGGCTCACGATTTGGGACGCTTTGGGCTCAAGTGGGGCGGGGTGGTGGCGGCCCCTTCCTGTACTGGAGCTAATGATTCTGGCTTAGAAACAACAAGCTCAACGTCTACTTCAGAAACGCAACTTTCCAGTACCGCATATAAGGGCCAATCGTTTCAAAACAGTAACACTTTCACCTTTACTGGTGTTGTTGTTAATATTAAAAAGGCAGTAGGAACATCCGATGACTTGGTATTGCATTTAACAGCAGACGATGGTGGTCATCCTAATATGTCTACCGATCTTGCTACAAAGTCATTTGCTCATACCGTTTGTACTACATCCTCAACCGATGTTGAGTTGCTTATTGATACACCTGTTGAAGATTTAAGTAGCGCAACAACATATTGGGTATATTTTTCTACCATTGATACAGATGCCTATACAATCAGCAGAGACACGAACACTAATTCTGGTTATTCTAGTGGTACATATTCTTCTTATACCGTTGCAACCGATACCTGGGCTAATGCAGCTTATGATTTAAGGATGGTTATAAATGGCTGTGAATAAACTGTTACTAACGATACTTATCATATTAGTCGGTTTGCCGCTGTATGCCGATCCCAGTATCATCACAGTTTCAGGAACTATCACCAACGGGTCTGACGTCATCATCACAGGTGCGAATTTTGGAGCTAAGTCTACACCTGCTCCGGTGCAGTGGGATAACTTTGATGCAGGAACCGTTGGAACAAATGTAGATGGGTCTGCCCCGGTGATCGGAACAACCTGGACGGCCAATCTCGGAACCAATCCAACTGTTCATATTACTTATTCAGACGAAATTCAGCGTGGGGGATCGGGTAATGCTGCGCTTAGGGATTTCTGGAATCAACCGGGGGGCACAAGTGGAATTGTAAGACAATACACCAGCGATACCTATTATGTATCAGCTTGGGTTTATTATGAGGATCACAATACTTATCCAGTAATATCTACTTATAACTATAAAGTTTTATTTATTATGGGAACTAACGGTGGTGCACCATCATCCTATTGGTCTTATGGTGACCCCACTGCGTCTATGCGTATAGGTATGATAAATGAAACAAACGGACAGCCTTGTGGGGATCATCTATCAGGGAGTTATCCTGGTATATTTATCCCCGCAGATATTCAAGGAAAATGGGTACGGTATGAGGCGTACTGGAAGCAGAGTACGGGAGGCGGACATGATGGACAAATGACATGCTGGCTTCATTTGCCAACCGGAATAACTCGGACCCATAATTATACTAATATCTGCACTAGAGATACAGAGACTTATTATTGGGATCGTATAAACTTTAACGAATATCACTATCCATCCGTTGGGGCAGAAGCAAGGATATTTATGGATGAGGCTTATGTAGACAACACCCTCGCCCGTGTTGAGATAGGGAACGAATCGACCTGGGCGGCCTGCACCCATAGAGAAATACAGATACCTTCAGCCTGGGCGGTGGGGGAGATAACGGCAAGGGTCAACCGTGGGTCATTTGCTGCTGATGCTCCTGCCTACGTCTATGTCGTTGATTCTAATGGGGTTTATAACTCTACAGGATACCCGATAACGTTCGGCGATATTGAAAACGATACTGCGCCTTCTCCTTTTACCTTCACCGACATAGTAGGGGCGTCCCGTAGCACTCAATATACTAGCGACCAGATAACCGTTGCCGACATCAATGCTACTGCCAACGTCAGTATTACGGGGGGGACTTACAGCAAGAACGGTGGGACATACACGACTAGTACCGGAACATGCGTTGTAGGTGATACCTTCACCGTGCGTCATACTTCAAGTGCAAGTTATAATACAGCTACCAACACTGTCCTTACCATTGGCGGAGTGAGCGATACTTACACCACGACTACTTTACTACAACCCCCGGATGTTACCCCTCCGACAGTCATTATCAGCACAAACCCGCAGAGTACCGACAACTCATTCATCACAATAAACTGGACGGACTCGGATGCGGTGGGGATTACAGAAAGGAAGTGGTGGATAGGGTATGCTCCTGATGCCTCCCAGGGGATAACTACAGATAGTGCTACATCTACCGTAATACCCGATCTTTCTAGTGGTATAAATAATATCTTTATTGGGGCTGGAGATGCCAGCGGGAATTGGGGGTCTGATAATGTCGATATAACATATATCCCAACCCCCAAACTATACCTCACGAACCCAAGTGGTTCAGGTCTTACGCAAACTAGTCCCAACGCGTCTATTGGCGGATATAGGAGTATATCCGAATTATCTAAAACAGGAATGAAGAATCTATTTGACGACGTTACGACGGTCGAGGCAATCCTGGGGGACACGGAGTACCGTATGATAGACGTATACAATGATGGGGCGTACGATTTGAAGAAAGTTCAAATCTTCATGAAGACCCCGACATCAAGTCCCGGCACAGAGATAGCCTTAGGATACTCAGCTACGGATCAACCTCATGCCAATTCGTGGAATGGGCAAGTCTTGACGAACGAGAACACAGCTCCGGCATCTCCAGTATTCACCTTCGCCAATAGGACGCGAGGCTCTCCCCTGTCTATCGGAACAATCCCGGCAGGCCAATCCGTTCGGGTTGGCGTCAGAAGAACAGTCAATGCTTTAACCCCGTGGACAACAAACGATCTTGGTGTTATCGGGATGCGCTGGATAGAGTAACTGTGATGGGTAACCCAAGTGTAAGCAGGTCTTCCCACAGGATACCCCCTGAGCCTACGGCGCAAGAGTTGGTTCAAAAATGGGTAGCGGCTGGTCATTCTCAACCAGCCGCCGTAAGATTAGCTGAAATGGAAATCCGTAGAGATCCCCGTGTCGCCAAGAAGAAGTGATGTAAGCGGTAAGCAGCCCGGTCGGGCTACCTCATCATCCTCCCGATAGACGCTTCAATTCTTCCGTCCTGCCATCCTTTGTCGTATCCGCGATGGTAAGCACCCCAGGTACAGATCGAGATGGCTATTGCGATACAAAGTCCCGTTAAGAAACAGTCGAGCAATTCGGATCGCGTTATGTCTTTCATGCTTCCGCCTTACCAAGTTATTTTGATAAACTGTGTAAAGACAACGCTCTTGTTGCCAGCTTTATCCTCAACCTGGAAATCAATTCTATAATTACCCAAAGGAGCCCAGGATTGAACCGTCCAATCATCATCAGTTCGATAAAACACGGCTTGAGGATTAGAAACCGAGGGCAAATACATATCGTCCGTATCCAGGGGGGTATCTGATCCAATGGGGTAGAGAGTCCAGGTTGCTATATCGGCATCCAACCCTTCGTCTATAATCGTGATGTTGTAATACCAATCATCACCCCTGGCAAGCTCATCGGTAGCGAAATAGTCGGCATAATAATCACTCCAGTAATATATCTCCACGTCCTCAATGACCGGGGTATGGGCTGGTGCAGGATTCCCGCCACCACCTCCGCCTCCTCCTCCACATCCGAACAACACTGCCAGCAATATGATCCCTATTATCTTCTTCATGACCCTATACCCTCCTTCATCATCCTCTGGAGCTCCTCGACAACAAGGAACACCTTGCGGGACGACAGCTTGGCGAACAGTTTGGGATACATGCCCTTAGACCTCAACACATACAGGGTGTTCGGTTTCCAAGGGCAGCCAATGGCCTTGAGTCCCTTCTCGTCCGAGAGTTGGACGTATTTTATAGAGGGCTCACTCGGCCTCCGATTATCGTGATTTCGTAATATTGTCATTGTATCTAGTCTCCTTTCATGCTATGTTCTTGTTATGGCAAAGCGCAAGAAACCAAGGGTTCCCGTGTTCATCGACGAGGTTGAAATCAATCCCATCTATCTCAGGGGCGACTTTGAGATTATTGCCCGACCCGCAC
>CAYGZE010000195.1:0-8811 GCA_964354185.1 uncultured Anaerolineales bacterium
GCGCCTCCAGGATCCCCGCGGCGACGGGGATCACCAGGAGGACCGCCACCAGGGGGAGCGCACACCAGGCGGCCGCCGCCAGAGCCGTCTGCCCGCAAGGCCGTACCCGGTCCATATCCGCCCTCCTTACCGTTCTCGCGGGAGTCGACGTGTCCACTCAATCCCAAAGGCGGGCAGGCGCGGCGGCCGGCTACTCGTGCCGCAGGGCACGGATCGGGTCCATCTGGGCCGCCCGGTAGGCCGGGTACACCCCCGAGACGACGCCGACGACGACGCTCGTCCCGAGGGCCAGGATGACGGCCGAGGGGGTGACGATGGTGCGGGAGAGTTGGGTGAGGGCGGCCTCGCCGCCGACGCCCAGCATACCGGCCGCCCTCGTGAGCAGCCGCGGGATGGCCACCGCCAGGCCGACGCCCACGGGGATGCCCACCGTGCCGCCGATGGTCGACAGGAGGACCGTCTCGACGAGGAACTGGTGGATGATGTCGCGGCGTTTGGCGCCCATGGCGCGGCGGATGCCGATCTCGCGGGTCCGCTCGGTGACGCTGGCGAGCATGATGTTCATGATGCCGATGCCGCCCACCAGGAGGCTGATGGCGGCAATGGAGACGCCCAGGACGACGAAGAGCCACTTGGTCCGCTCGAGGGCCTCCAGACGCTCGAGGGGAACGCGGACGGCCCAGTCCTTGCTCTTGGGATCGTGGTACTTCTCCAGGAGGGTGGTGATGATGCGGGCGGCGGGGCGGACCTCCTCGGCCCGCTTGAGTCGGACGGTGATCTCGTGGAGTTCGCACATTTCCAGGCTGTGCGAGCCGGCCGAGCGGTCGACGATGATCTCGCCGAAGCGGCGGCTGGCGGCCGTCAGGGGGATGTAGACGATCCGGTCGAAGTCCTCCACGGCCTTGGTCTGGCCCGAGGACTTGCCGCGGGCCGACGCCACGCCGATGATGCGGTAGTAATCGTCCCCCAGGCGCAGGGTCTGCCCGAGGGGATCCTCGCGCGGAAAGAGTTCCTGGGCGGACGACGTCCCCAGGACGCAGACGTTGGCGGTCTTGCGGAGGTCTGTCGGCGTGATCCACCGGCCCTTGGCCATCTGGAGGCCGTAGGTCTCGAGGTACCAGGGGACCGTCCCGAGGACCGTGGCCCGGGTGCCGCGCGTATGGTGTCGGGCGGGAACGGAGATCCTCCGCGCGGGCACGACGACGTCCGCGCCCTGGATGCTGGACTGGATGCGTTCGGCGTCCTCGTAGGTGAGCCCGTAGACGAGGGCGGCGCCGCTCTCCTTGGCGGCGGCGGACTGGTCCTCGGCGGGCTTGACGGCCTCGACGATGATGTTGGTGGCCCCCATGCGGAGGACCTCCTCCTGCATCCGCGCGCTGATGCCCTCGACGACGGCGAGGGTGGCGATGACGGCGCAGACGCCGAACAGGATGCCGAGCATCGTGAGGAGGCTGCGGCCGGGGTGGTGGACGAGGTTGTCGATCCCGAGCCGCAGAACCTCGATGACTTTCAGGGACCCCATGGGCCTGGTTTCCGCCCCCTCACTTGTTGCGCTGGCGCTCGACGACCTGTCCGTCGGCCAGGCGGACGATGGCGTGCGTCCGTACGCCGACCCTCTCGTCGTGGGTGATGATGATGAGGGTCCGGCCGCGGGCGGCCATGTCGTCGAAGATAGCGAGGATCTCCTGGCCGGTCTTCGAGTCGAGGTTGCCGGTGGGCTCGTCGGCCAGGATGATGACGGGGTCGTTCGCCAGGGCGCGGGCGATGGCGACGCGCTGCTGCTCGCCGCCCGAGAGTTCCATCGGCCGGTGCCGCGCACGCGGCCCCAGGCCCACCCGCTCGGCGAGTTCCTGGCTCCGGCGGTGCCTCTCGCGGCGGGGCAGGCCCCCGTAGAACAGGGGAACCTCGATGTTGCCGAGGGCCGTCAGTTGGGGGATGAGGTTGAACGACTGGAAGACGAACCCGATCCTTCGACCGCGGACCTCGCTGAGTTCGGCGTCGGAGAGGCCGGACACGTCCTGGCCGTCCAGGTGATAGTGCCCGCTGGTGGGGCGGTCGAGGCACCCGAGGATGTTCAGGAGGGTGCTCTTGCCGGAGCCGGAGGCGCCCATGATGGCGAGGTACTCGCCCTCCTCGATGGTGAGGTTGACGCCGCTGAGGGCCTCGACGACGACGTCGGCGCCCATGTGGTACTGCTTCCGGAGGTCGACGAGTTCGGCGAGGCTCACGGGCGCGCCTCTCCCCCCGCGGACCCGCTGCCGTCGCGGGTGCGCTGGCCGCGCGGGCGATCCGGGCCGCGAGGCTGCTCGGCGCCCCCCGGGGTCTCGGCCCCCGTGCCGCCAGGGGTGCCGAGGCCCTGCTGGGCGGCTTCGCGGAGGCGCTTCAGGACCTTCTCGCGCTCCTCGGGCGACATCCGGTCGAACTTCTCGCGCATCTCCTTCAACTTCTCAGGCGAGAGGTCGCCCGCGCCGGGGACCTTGACGTCGGCCGTCGGCGTCTGGTCGGCCACCGGCTCGGTCGCTTCGGCCCGGCCGAGGTCGCGGCGTTCGGCGCCGGGCTCGGGCTCGGGCATGCGTTTGAACTCGAGGGCCGGGCGGGCGTCCTCAGCCGAGACCACCAGTTCGGGCGCGCCCGGCGGCTTGTAGAGGTAGACCATTTCGCCCGTCTCGAGGCCCTTGGTGATCTCGACCGTCTTGTCGTTCGACAGCCCGACCTCCACGCGGCGCGTCTCGACGCCCCCGGGGGCCTTCGCGTAGACGACCTGGAACCCCTTCTCCACGAAGACGGCGGCCACGGGCACCTGGAGGACGTCGTCGCGGGAATCGACGAGGATCTCGACCTGGGCGCTCATGCCTGGCTTGAGGCCCGGCGGCGTCCGGTCGAGGGTGACCTCGGTGATGTACGTCTTCAGGCCGGGGTTGAGCCACCAGTTGCCGCGGTCGGGCATGACCCCGATCTTGGTGACCGAGCCCGTCAGGCGCTCGCCGGGAAAGGCGTCGACCGTGACGTAGGCCGGGGCCTTCTCCTTCGCCTGCTTGACGACGGACTCGTGGATCTTGGCCTTGACGTTCATCTCCGAGAGGTCGGGCAGTTTGATGAGGGTCTGCTGGTGCCGCACGGTCGCCCCCGCCTCGATGACGGTGTTCTGGCCGAAGCGGTTGCCACTGGTGTCATAGACGACCATGCCGGGCTGGGGCGCGCGGATGGTGCACTTGGCGACCTGGTCCTGGGCCTTCTTGAGTTGGACCTCTTCGAGGGCGAGGGCCTGCTCGGCCACGTCGCGGGTGGACTTGGCGGTCTCCAGTTCGCTGTTGGTGCGGGCGTCGACGCGGTCGTACTCGCGCTTGGCCTCGAGCCAGTCGGTGTAGCCCTTCTCGGAGGCCTTGGCGAAATCGTACTGGAGGAACAGTTCCAGGGCCGTCCTGGCCTGGGCGAGGAGGACCTTCTTGCGTTCGAGGTCGAGTTCGTCGGCCTTGAGTTCGCTGCCGGTGACGTATCCCTTGTCCTTGAGTTTCCGGGTCCACTCGACCTTGTCCATGGAGCGTTCCATCTCCTGGCTTGCCAGGGCGATGTCGGTCTGGAGTTTCCGCTGCTCCTGGAGGGCGGCGCCGCCGAGGTCCTTGTCCTGGAGGAGGTCCTCGACGGGGATCTTCCCCTCGGCCTGGATGAGGCGGTCGCCGAGGTTGGCGCCGAGGTACTTGCGGAGGTCCATCAGGGCGAACTTGGTCTTGAGGGCGGCCGCTGCCAGGAGGCTCTCCCGCGTGCTTTGCTGAATGAGGTAGGCCTGGTCGGCCTTGCCGAAGGTGGCCTTGGCGGTCTTGTGGGCCATGTCCTGGGTCTGGAGTTTCTCGGCGAGGTCGGCGGCGTCGAGGTCGATCAGTTTGTCGCCCTTCTTGACAACGGTGCCTTCCTCGATGACCCAGACGATGGCGCTCTGCCCTTCGACCTCGCAGCGGACGTCGGTGGACCGCTTGGCGTCGACCTCGCCGCTCTCGGTGATGGTGGCAACGAACTTGCCGCGGACGGCATGGGTCGTCTCGCCCGCGCTCGCGGGGTCGGGCGCCGGGCTGCTGCCGGCCAGCATGCCGAGGGCGACGGCGGCGAGGGCCGCCAGCCCGAGGACGCTGCCGGCGACGATCCACACCGGCCGCCGCTTCCACATCGGGACGGCCTGAATGCTAGCGACCGTCATCTGTGAGGCTCCAGCCATGGATCTGCCCCTTTTCGTCCACCACGAGGGTCCCGACGTCGCGCTGGAACTCGAGGCCCGCGAGGGTGTGATCGACGAGGGCCCGGACGAGTCCGTTCTGGGCGTCGAGGAGGGCGCTCTTGGCCTCGAGGACGTCGCGCTGGGTCGCGCGGCCGGCCTGGAGGAGGAGTTCCGTCGACTCGACCCGGCGCTCCGCCAGCGCGACGCTCTGCTTCTGATTCTCGTACGTCTTGCGGACCTGGTCAAGGGCGCGGACGGCCTGGCGCACCTGGAGGACGACGTTGTCCTCCAGGAGGGTCCTGGCCCGCCAGGCGGCCTCGCGGGAGATCTGGGCCGTCCGGAGGGCGTTGCGTTCGCTCAGGCGGTCCACGGGCATGTCGATGTCGAGGCCGATGGCGTAGTTGCCGCGGTTAAAGAGGAGCCGTGCGGACTGGGGCGAGTCGCTCAGCGACTGGTAGCCGATGCTGGCCACCAGGTCGACGTCGCCCTTGAGGCCGTCCTCCGCCACGACGACCTTGCGGTCGGCGTCTTCGAGGCCGTCGCGCGTATTGGCGAGGTCCAGCCGCAGGCGCACGGCCTGGGCGACGGCCGGCTCGGGGTCGATCGGGATGGCCTGGAGGCCTTCGGCGCTCAGGCGGTCCAGTTCCGCGGGGTCGAGGGCGATCTCGGTCACCAGGGGGATGCCGAGGGTGATCTTGAGGGAGTCCAGGGAGTTCTCGTAGGACGCGAGGGCCACGATCCAGCGGTTGTAGGCCCGCAGTTCGTCCTGGCGGGCCTGGTCGACCTGGAACTCGGGCAGCGCCTCGGCCTTGGCCAGCCACTCGGCGCGATCGCGGCTCTCGATCAGGCTCCCGTAGTTCCGCCACTCGTTGATGACGACGTCCCGCTGCTGCAAGACCCCCAGGTACTGGGTGGCGATGCTGACGGCGAACGACTGCTCGAAACGGGCGAAGGTGCGGACGGCATAGAGGGCGTTGCGCTCGGCCTGGAGGAGGTTCTCCTGGACGATCTTGCGGCCGGCGCCGCGCCAGAGCGGCTGGGTGACCGTGAAGTTGAGCGTCGAGTCGACCGAGTCGCCCAGTTCCTTGTTGAGGTACTTCAGGGCCGTCAGGCCGATGCTGCCGACGATCGTCGCCCCGTCGGCCAGTTGCTGCGAGATGCCGACCGTGGAGGCATAGTCCCACGACCGCTGCCGCACCGACGTGTCCGCCCCCTCGTTGTTGTCAGCGAAATCCAGGGAGCCCGTCCAGGTGGGGATGGGGCGGAACAGGTACCGCTGGAACGTCAGCGTGAGGGCGGCCAGGTAGGCCGTCTCTTTCTGCGCCTGGTAGTCGCGGCTGGAACAGACGGCGACGCGGAGGGCGTCGGCCATCGTCAGGCGGATGGCGCCCTCCGGCGGCTCGGGCAGGGGCGGCGGGAGGTTGTCGGCCGCGGACGGCGCTTCCCCCGCCGGGGCGGGCGCGGCCTCCACGGGGCCCTGGGCGCGCGGCGACTGGGCCTTCTCGGCCGCCTCCTCGAACAGCCGCTTGAGGTCCGGGTCCGGCTCGATGGAGAAGACGCGGGGCCGCTTCAGGGCCGCCTCGTTCTTCTGCCTGAGGATGCGATACGTCTCGCGGTCGGCGTCCTGGGCGTACCATTTCGCGCAGCCGCCGGCGATCCCGGCGACCAGGCAGAGCAGCACGATGATGGACTTCCCGGTCATGGCTGAGGTCCGTCTCCTGCCGGCTGGGACAGCGATTATACGACGGCGCCGGCCCTGCGGCAAGACCCTCGGCGGGGGGGCCGGAGCGGCGCGCAATCCTGCCCTCCTCCTTGAGTTAAACACCTGGCGCGGCCTGTTTATGCCGGGAATTCCGGCAGGCCGGCCGGAGGCGGGGCCGCCGGGGCTAGGTTGTGTACTCGGCGTTGATCTTGACGTAGTCGTAACTGAAGTCGCACGTCAGGAACCGCGCCTGGCCGGTGCCCGCGCCCAGGTCGAGATGGACGAGGATGTCGTGGGCGGCCATGACGGCCTCGAGCCGCGCCGGGTCGGCGTCGACGGGCCTGCCGCGGTCGAAGATGACGACGTCGCCCAGGGTAAGGCGCATCGTCTCGGGCCCGCTCGAGAGACCGGCGTAGCCTGCGGCGGAGACGATGCGGCCCCAGTTGGGGTCCTCGCCGAAGAAGGCGGTCTTGACGAGGGGGCTGTTGGCGATGGCGCGGGCGGCGGCGCGGGCCTCCTTGTCCGCGGCGCCGCCCGTGACGCGGACCTCGATGACCTTGGTGCCGCCCTCGGCGTCGGCCGCGATGAGCCGCGCCAGGTGCCCGCACACCGCCACGACGGCGGCCTCGAAGGCGGCGGCCTCGGGCGACCCGGCGGCGATGGGCGCGGCCGCCCGGCGCCCTTCCCGGAGGGCCAGGCCGCTCGCCAGGACCAGGAGCGTGTCATTGGTCGAGGTGTGCCCGTCCACCGTAAGGCAGTTGTACGTCGCCTCGGCGGCCCGGCGGAGGACCTTCCGGAGGAGCGCGGTCCGCACGGGCGCGTCCGTCGTGAGGAACCCCAGGGTGGTGGCCATGTTCGGCGCGATCATGCCGACGCCCTTGGTGGCGCCGGCGACGGTGACCGTGCGGCCCCGCAGGTCGAACCGGACGGCGGCCTGCTTGGGCCGCGTGTCGGTCGTCATGATGGCGCGGGCAAAGGCCAGGTCGGCCGCGGGTCCGCGGCCGAGGGCGCCGCAGGCCGCGCGAATCCCCTCCGAGACCTTCTCCATCGGGAGCATCCGGCCGATGACGCCGGTGGAGGCGACGAGCATCTGCTCGGTGCGGCAGCCGACGTGCCCGGCGGCGAGGGCGGCCATCTGCCGCGCGTCCGCCAGGCCCTGCTCGCCCGTGCACGCGTTCGCGCTGCCGCTGTTGGCGACGACGCCGCGCACGGTGCGCGAAGCCTTGAGGTGCTCGCGGCTCACGAGGACGGGTGCGGCGACGACGCGGTTCCGCGTGAAGACCCCGGCCGCGCGCGCGGCGGCGTCGCACACGAGGACGCCCACGTCCGGCTTCTCCGTGGGGGCCTTGACGCCGACCGCCGCCGCGCCGGCCCGGAACCCCAGCGGGGCCGTGACGCCGAGCGATTCATCGACCTGGAACGTCGCGGGTCCGGTCATCGGAGGCCTGCCGTTTCGTCGAGTCCGAAGAGGAGGTTCATGTTCTGGAGGGCCTGGCCGGCGGCGCCCTTCGTCAGGTTGTCGACGACGACGCTGACGACGGCCCGCCCGCCGACCCGCTTGGGGTGGATGTGGACGTAGTTGGTGCCGGCGATGTGCTTGGTGGCCGGCGGCTCGGCGCGGACGACGACGAACGGCTCCCGGTCGTAGGCCGCGTGGTACAGGTCGTCCATCTGCTTCTGCGAGAGGTCCGACAGGAGCCGCGCGTAGATCGTCGACTCGATGCCGCGGTCCATCGGCACCAGGTGCGGCACGAAGAGGACGTCGACGCTGGTGCGGCCGACGAGGCCGAGTTGCTCAACGATCTCGGGCTGGTGGCGGTGCGAGCCGATGGCGTAGGCCTGGAACGACTCGTTGCACTCGGGGAAGTGCGTGAGGAGTTTCGGGGTGCGGCCGGCGCCCGAGACGCCGCTCTTCGCGTCGACGACCAGGTCGTTCGGCGCCACGAGGCCCTCGCGCACCAGCGGCGCGAGGCCCAGGATGGCGCCCGTGGGATAGCAGCCGGGGTTCGCGATGAGGCGGGCCGGCGGGATGAGGTCGCGCCAGAGTTCCGGCAGGCCGTAGACGGCCTTCGCGAGGTTGGCCTCGTCGGCCTTGCGACCGTAGGTCTTCTCGTAGAGGCCGGGCGTCTTCAGGCGGTAGTCGGCGGAGAAGTCGATGACGCGGACGCCCGTCTCGAGGAGCGGCCCCGCGTAGGTCATGCTGGCCGTGTGGGGCAGGGCGAGGAAGACGACGTCGCACTGCTCGCCCAGGGCCTTGACGTCGGCCGGGACGACCTCCAGGTTGATGCGCCCGCTGAACTGGGGAAAGAGGTTGGCGAGCGGTCCGCACTTCTCGGGCAGGTCTGCGAGGGCGACGATGCGGGCCTGCGGATGGCCCAGCAGGAGGCGCATCAGGTCCGCCGCCGCATAGCCGCTCGCTCCGATGATGCCGACACGTGTCACGGGTTCGTCTCCTTTATCTCTCCGAGCCAAAGCGGCCGGCGCCAGGCGCGGCCCGCGCACCCGCGGCGATTGTAGGGCGCAAGGGGCGGCAAGTCATGCGGAAGTCGGCCGCGAAAGACCGCGAGCGGCCCCGCTCCGGGGAGCCGCTCGCGAAGCGTTCCGGTGGCTTCTCCCCGTCAGCGCTTCGAGAACTGGAAGCGCTTGCGTGCGCCCTTCTGGCCGTACTTCTTGCGTTCCTTCATCCGCGGATCGCGCGTCAGGAACTTGCCCTCGCGGAGGGCGGCCTCCAGGGTGGCGTCGACCTTCTTGAGGACGCGGGCGATGCCGAGTTTGACGGCGTCGGCCTGGCCGGTCGACCCGCCGCCCTTGACGTTGACGAACAGGTCGTAGGTCTTGAGTTGGCCGGTGGCCACCAGGGGACTGCGGACGGCGTTGCGGTCCTTGTCCTCGGTGAAGT
>CAYGZE010000196.1:0-3930 GCA_964354185.1 uncultured Anaerolineales bacterium
GAGGTCGTCGTGGCCGCGCGGCCGCTGAAGCGCGAGGAGCCGGTCGCCGCGCTCGACCGGTTCCGGGTGGGCGACGCGGACCTGGCGGCCCCGATCCCGCTGGGGCGCCCGATCGCCGACTGCGCCGACCTGGCGGCCGACCGCCGGGGCAACCTCTACGCCCAGGCCGCCGCCAACCAGGTCTACCAGTTCGCGCCCGACGGCAAACTCCTCGAGGTCATCGGCGGCGGGACGCACGAGCGCCTCGAGGACGGCAGCGAACTCCTCCACACCGTCGCCGTCGACTCCGCCGGCCGCATCTACTCCGTCACCTGGGGCAACCCCGGCAAGGTCACGCGCTTCGACGCCGCCCTCGCCACCGTCACGCAGCACGTCGGCCAGTTCTCCTGGTTCGACCCGTGGGGGACGCACAGCGGGTACACGCCCTTCGCGGTGGACGGCAAGGACCGTTTGTGGGTGGGCTCGGTCGGCCGCAACGACGGCAAGGACCGCTACCACTTCCGCCCGTGCGTCCTGCGGACGAAGGCGGACTTCCTGGATCCCGAGACGAACCAGGCGACCGTCGCGAGCGCGCTCGCGCTCGGCCTCAACCTCGCGGTCGAGACGCCCCTGCCCTACCACGTGGCGTACGACCTGGCGCCCGTCGCGGCCGACCTGGTGGTCAAGGCGGGCGTCCGGCGTGTCCGGCAGGCCGCCGTCACGTGGAATGTGTACGATGTCTACAAGACCCGAATCGCGGGCGGCCGCTTCGACCTCGCCCTCCAGGACCCTGGCGAGGTTCGCCACACGGTCTCCTTCACGCCGCCCCGCTGGGGCTGGTACATGGTCCAGTTCCACCTGGCCGCCCCGGGCGCCGACGGCAAGGCCGCGCCGCTGGCGGGCCTGGCGGCCTTCCTCGGGGCCACGCCGAAGTACCCGGACATGCCGGTCCTGGCCGAGGGCGACTCGCCCGGCGGCTGGGAGGACGCCCCGCGCCAGGCATGGGCGGGCCTCCCGAACCTGCGCGTCCACCCCAAGAAGGACAACTTCGACGCGATCGACAAGCACATCGACGCGTGCGCCAAGTGGGGCGTCACGCTCCTGGCCCAGTTCGAGGGCAAGGACCAGTGCACCCCCGAGTTCGTCAGGCAGGCCGCCGAGCGGTTCAAGGGCCGCATCAAGTACTGGGAGGTCTGGAACGAGCCCAACTTCGCCATCAAGCCCGAGGAGTACGTCGCGCTCCTCGGGCAACTCTACGCGATCCTCAAGGCCGCCGACCCGGAGGCCCGCGTCCTCGCCCCGGCCGTCTGCGGCATCCAATTGCCCTGGTATGAAGCCTTCTATAAGGCTGGCGGAAAAGACTGCTGCGACGTCCTCTCCGTCCACGATTACGAGGGCCACGAATCCGTCGACCCCGTCCACTGGTTCTGGAAGTACGGCGAACTCCGCAGGCTCATGGCCGCCCACGGCGACGCCGCCAAGGAGGTCTGGCAGACCGAGCGGGCCGTCACCGGCATCCGCGGCGCCTCGTTCCTGGGACCGAGCCAGGCCGTGCGCGTCACGCTCCAGCGCGACCTGGCGGCGGCGCTCGGCGTCCCGAACGAGCACGACTTCCACTACTACCTGAACGACGGCGGGTTCGCGGGATGCCCCTCGTGGCTCTGGTCGCGGGCCGGGCCGCATCCGGCCGCCCTGGCGACGCGGACGCGGGCGGCGATGATCCGCGGCCGCCGCTTCGCCGGCACCCTCGACTTCGGCCCGGAGGCCGCCAGGCTCCTCTTGGGGCTGCGCTTCAAGGGCGACGACGGGGAGACCCTCGTCCTCCGCAACTACGGCGCGCCCGACATCCCCGTCGACCTGCGCGTGGCGGGCCGGGTCGAGTGCTTCGACGCGTTCGGCAACGCCGAACCGCTTACCGAGCGGGGCGGCCTTCTGCGCGTCGCCGCCTCGGCCCTGCCCAGGTACCTGCGCCTCGGCAAAGGCGCCGGCACCGAGGCCGTCCCGATCCGCTTCGGCAAGAACATCGCCTCGGAGGCCGCGCTCACCTACTCCGCCGAATCGAAGGGCGACATCAGCCTCCTCACGAACGGCGTCCTGGAGGTCTTCCACGCGGGCCACCCGCAGGGCGGCACCGACGGCAAGACGATCTGGACCGCCGCGCTGCCCTCCTCGCCCCAGACGCTCGAGATCGCCTTCCCCGGGCCGCGCACCATCGACAAGGTCGTGCTCCACGGCACGCGGCCGGACAACCAGTTCTCCGCGATCCTCGCCTACGACCTCGAGTATCACGACGGCAAGGGCTGGCGCACCCTCGAGAAGGTGCAGGCTCACTGCCCCGCCAGCGACCTCCTGGACACGCCCCTGTGCCGCGCAGCATCGTGGTATCTCGACCCCAACATCTTCCTCAACACGTTCAAGCCCGTGACGACGCAGCGCCTGCGCCTCGTCGTCCATCGGGCGACGCTCGGGTTCCTCGCCTCCGAGACCGATCGGGCCGCATGGGGGCACAAGTGGGACCCTCACTTCATGCTCCGCGAGATCGAGGTCTACGCACCAGCCCCGGGAGGGACGCCATGAGTCTTGCCCCGTCGCGCCTGCTTGCCGCATGCTGCGCAGCCTTTCTGGCGCTCGCCCCGGGCGCGGTCGGCGCCGCCGAACCCGGCGCGCCGTCCGCGCCCGGCGCCTACGCCGGCTCGGAGCCCGACGCCGCGTGGCGCCAGGCCGCCGCTGAGCGCATCGAGCAATATCGAAAAGCCGACCTTACCGTCGTCGTCCAGGCGGCCGACGCGCGGCTCCTCGCGGGCGCCACCGTCAAGGTCCGCATGACGCGCCATGCATTCGGCTTCGGCTCGGCCGTCGCCGCCATGCCGCTGGCGATCGAGACCGAGGACGCCCGCCGCTATCGCGACACCGTCAAGCGCCTCTTCAACAAGGTCGTCTTCGAGAACGACCTGAAGTGGCCCCAGTGGGAGGACACCCACAACCGCGAGTGGACGATCCAGGCCCTGCGATGGCTTGAGCAACAGGGCATCGCGGTGCGCGGCCACTGCCTGGTCTGGCCGTCGTGGCGGAACATGCCGAAGGACGTCCCGGCCCTCAAGGACAAGCCCGAGGCCCTCGGCGAGCGCGTCCGCCGGCACATCTGGGACGAGGTCGGCGCCCTCAAGGGCCGCATCGTCGAGTGGGACGTCGTCAACGAGCCCTACTCGGAGCACGACCTGATGGACGCCCTGAGCACCAAGGAGAAGACCGGCGAGGACGTCATGGCCGAGTGGTTCCAGTGGGCCCACGAGGCCGATCCCGGCGCCGAGTTATATCTCAATGATTATGGCATCCTTGAGGCCGGCGGCGCGGACGCCGCCCACCAGGACGCCTACGAGAAGACGCTGCGGTTGCTCATCGAGAGAGGGGCCGAGAAAGAGGCCGGGGAAGGGGCCGAGGAAGGGGCTGAGAAAGAGACCGAGAAAAAGGCCGAGAAGGAGGCCGAGAAAAAGGTTCCGCTGGGCGGCATCGGGCTCCAGGGCCACTTCGGCCGGAACCTCACGCCCCCGGAGCGGCTGCTCGCGGTCCTCGACCGCTTCGCCGCCCTCGACCGCCCGCTCCAGGTCACCGAGTTCGACGTCGACATCGCCGACGAGCAGCTCCAGGCCGACTACCTCCGCGACTTCCTCACCGCCTGCTTCAGCCACCCGAAGGTCAAGGGCATCCTGATGTGGGGCTTCTGGGAGGGCCGCCACTGGAAACCCCGCGCCGCCCTCTTCCGCAAGGACTGGTCCGTCAAGCCCAACGGCCAGGCCTGGATGGACCTCGTCCTGAAGACGTGGTGGACCGAGGCCCAGGGCAAGACCGACGCGGCGGGGCGCTTCCGGGCGCGCGGCTTCCTCGGGCGCTACGAGGTCACCGCCCAGGCCGAGGGCAAGACGAAGACGGTGACCATCGA
This sequence comes from uncultured Anaerolineales bacterium, assembly GCA_964354185.1. Taxonomy (GTDB): domain Bacteria; phylum Planctomycetota; class Phycisphaerae; order FEN-1346; family FEN-1346; genus CAYGZE01. The sequence goes on from CAYGZE010000196.1 coordinate 3,920, forward strand.
CCTCCCCGCGG
>CAYGZE010000196.1:4030-8788 GCA_964354185.1 uncultured Anaerolineales bacterium
CGCCCTTCTTGTTCGACGTGACGATGTCGGGCTTCTTGTCGCCGTTCATGTCGGCCACCTCGAACTGGGTGCCCACGCCCGAGTCGTCGTCGATCTTGTGCGCGACGAACTCGACCTTGCCCTTCTCGGGCCGCCCGAGTTCGAACCAGTAGAGGACGGCCGCCTCCTTGCCGCCGGGGTCCCCGCCGTTGTGGGCGTACCAGCGCTTGCCCGTCACGAGGTCCTTCAGGCCGTCGCCATTCATATCGACGAGGATGATCGCGTGCGGCTGGGAGAACTCCTTGAAGATCTCGTGCTGCTTCCACTCGACGCCCTGGTCGGTTTTGGTCTGCTCGAACCACCACATGCCGTAGTCGTGGGCGGAACTCGTGATGACGTCATTGTCGCCGTCGTCGTCCACGTCGTAGACGATCAGGTTCGCGCACGCGGGCCCCAGGCTGGCCTTGTGGAAGGTCCACTCGCCCTTGGTCCGGTCCTCGGGCGCCTCCCACCATCCGTTGGTGACGAGGACGTCCGCGCGGCCGTCGCGGTTCACGTCGCCCACGCCCAGGCCGTGGCTGAACGGGTCGGACCCGCCCTCGCCGCTCTTGCTGACCGGATGGCAGTCCCACGGCCCCTCGAGGTTCTTAGGGACGCCGAACCACGCGACCTGCTTCTCGGGCTGGATGCCGAAGAGGGGCACCGGCTTGCCGTTGCCCAGCAGGTCGGCGAACAGGGGCGTCTCGTTGCACGCGCTCTTCCAGACCTGGTGCTCCTTCCAGTAGCCCGGCTGGTTCTTCGGATTCTCGTACCACAGGCAGGCCGCGCCGGGGAACCCGACGACGATCGAGTCGACCCACCCGTCGCCGTTCACGTCCATGGCGAAGTTGGCGAAGCACTGGCTGTAGCCCTCGGCGAACTTGTACTCGCCCACCTTGCGGATCGCGTGCATCTTCCAGTCCGGGGCCGCGTACCAGACGTCGCCGGTGATGACGTCGAGTTTGCCGTCGTGATTGACGTCGCCGACGGCGACGCCCTCGGCCCGAAACGTCTTGTCGAGGACGATCTTCTGGAAGCGGACCTCGCCGGGCGTCGCGGCCGAGGCCGCCGACGCCGCCGCCAGGACGATCCCCGCCGCCCACCACGCCCACCTGTGCCTGTTCATGCCGTCGCTCCTCGTTTCCATGACCGGCGGCATTGTACGCCCGCGGACCCCGGCCGGGAAGCGATTTCGCGCCCCGCCCGGCGGCGCGCCTACTGCCGCGCGGCCTTGAACACGACCTTGTACGACTTGCCCCGCTCGAACTTCGCCGGCTTCCCGAGCAGGATGAAGTTGTCGGTGACGACGGGGGCCAAGTCGGCCCCTTCCAGGATCCGAACGTCCTTGACGCGATGGGGCAGGAAGGCCATGGGCGGCCGCTTCGGCTCGGCGTCGCGGTCGGCCGCGACCGTGAACGTGTAGACGCCGCCCGTCTCGGTCACCGTCTCGCGCCAGGCGAGCGGCCGCGGGGCGAGCCGCGCCTCCCACGCCGGGTCGCCGTAGAACGCGACCGTGTCACGGTCCCAGAGGAGGCCCAGTTCCTCGCGGTCCTGGATGCCGTGTTCGGCGGCCAGTTTGCCGATGAGGCCCGGGTCGGCCTCCAGGTCGAACCGGTCGAAGGCGACGCGGGCCGCCCGGGGGAACCGCACCTCGAGTTCGTGCACGAGCGCCTGCGTGTTCACGTAGAACGCCTCGGCCAGCGTGTAGCGGCCGGGCCGGCCGACGAAGAGGTCCAGGACGCCCCACCCGCCGTACCCGTGCCAGGTGGGGACGACGTATCCATACATCTGGTAGACGCCCGCGGAGTGCATGAAGGCCGCGGCCATGCAGTCCGGGCCCGCCATGCGGCCGATGAGGCAGTTCCCCGCCGGCAGGTACACCTTCGGGTTCGGCGAGTCGACGGGGTGCTCCTTCCCCCCGAGGTCGAGGCCGTAGAGGCGTCCCGCGCGCGAGCGCAACTGGCCGCTCTTGAAGGAGTAGCCGATCTGCCAGTCGCGCGTCGTCGCGTGGCCGCTCGTCACGAGGAGGTCTGCCGCGCCCGCGTTGAGCGCCTCGACGATCGCCGCCGTCGCGTCGGCCGGGCCCTCCTTCTTCTCGGGTTTGGCGCCCGGCCGCTTCTCCCACAGGACGCCCTGCTCGCCCTCGCTGAACCAGCGTCCCTCGTCGAACGCCTCGAGGTCGATGCCCGTTCCCGCCAGGGCCCGGCGGACGACGAGCGGCTCGCGGCGCGACGCGATCCGCAGGGCGTCGCCCGCGTCGTAGCCCGTCAGGATGCCCCACATCAGGTCGGTGTACGGGTCGTCGTCCAGCGCCCGCGTCAGGCGGTGGACCGCGACGACGAACTCCAGGCCCGCCTCCTCCGGCCGCGCGACGAAACACGCGTAGCGCGGGAAGATCGACGCCAGGGCCGCCCGCACGTCGCCCACCGCGCCGCCGTAGATCACCACGTGCGCGGCGTACTTCGCCCGGAGCGCCTCGGCCGCCTTCCGCCACGCCGCGTCGTCCCAGGTCGCGCGGCTGACGACGACGGCGTACAAGCCCGTGCCCGGGAGGTGCTCGACGGCGGCCGGAGCGCGTTCGGCGGCGGGGGCGGCCGGCGCGGCGTCCGCCTCGCCGGCGCGGGCCACCGCCGCGTACGCCACCAGCGCCAGCACGGACGCCGTCAGAAGCGCCGCGGCCGCGCGCCCGCCGTCCCTCCACGCCCTCGAGCCCATCGTCTGGACTCTCCTTCCGAGCGACCCGCCGACATTATACGGTGCGCGGGACATGGGGGAAGCCTCCGCCCGGAAGCGCGCGCGGCACGGACCGGTTCCCGCCCGGCCGCCGCGCCACTGCCCTGCCACTTTTGCGTTGCCATCGGGCCCCGGCGGCGGTAGGTTCCGGGAAGCGCGGCCCGCAGCGCGGGCCGCCCGCAACCGGTCACAAGGAGGAAGTCCATGCTCGACGGAAACCTGACGCGTCGCAGTCTCCTCAAGGGCGCCGCGGCGGCCGGCCTGGCCGCCGCCGCCTCGCACCTCGTGCCCGCCCCGGCCCGCGCCGCCGAGGAGGAAAAGCCGAAGTCCCTCTTCAACGGCAAGGACCTCACGGGCTGGGACGGCGACCCGCGGCTCTGGAGCGTCCAGGACGGCGCCATCACCGGCCTCACGACCCAGGAGAAGCCGGCCAACGGCAACACGTTCCTCCTCTGGCGCGGCGGCACCCTCAAGGACTTCGAACTCCGCCTCGCCTGGCGCCTCGAGAACCACAACTCCGGCATCCAGTACCGCAGCAAGGACCGCGGCAAGTGGGTCGTCCACGGCTACCAGGCCGATATGGACGAGTCGAACACCTATACAGGCATCCTCTACGAGGAGGGCGGGCGCGGCATCGTGGCCACCGTCGGCCAGAAGGTCACCGTCGGGCCCGACGGCAAGCCCAAGGTCACCGGCACCGTCAGCGACCCCAAGGACGTCAAGGCCGCCATCAAGAAGGACTGGAACGAGTACCTCATCACCGCGCGCGGCAACCACCTGGTGCAGAAGATCAACGGCATCGTCACGGTGGACGTGACCGACGACGACGAGAAGAACCGCGCGATGGAAGGCATCCTGGCCTTCCAACTCCACGCCGGCGCCCCCATGAAGGTCCAGTTCAAGGACATCACCCTGAAGGTCCTGGGGAACGAGTAGCAGCGCGGTGCGGTCACCCTGAGGCCCCGCAAGGGGCCGAAGCCTCGCTGTGGACGTGGTGGTTGTGTCGTCTTCACGGCCAGGTGCTTCGCTGCGCTCAGCATGACAACGAATGCCGCGTGCCGCCGATGCGGCCCCTGACGGCGGGTGCGGAGACCCGCCGCGCTGAGGCGCGGCCGCCAGGGCGCCGCCCTTACGGCTTTGCCGCGCCCCCGTCGCCCGTCCAGAGGTACAGGAACTGCGGCCGCAGCCAGGCCGCCACGTCGGGCATCGAGAGGTTCCCCAGGTTCACCTGGACGGGCCCGAGGCCGGCCGCGCTGTAGACGTTCCCCTGGTAGCCCCACGGCCGGCGGTACATGACGGTCTTGGCGGTCTTCAGGCCGGCCCGCTTCTTGGCGAGGTCGATGGCGTCCTGGAGGTCGCCGGTTGAGTCGGCCAGGCCCTTGGCCACCGCCTGGGTGCCCGAGTAGACGCGCCCGTCGGCCAGGGCCTTGACGGCGTCGCGGCCCAGGGCCGGCCGCCCTGCCGCCACCACGTCGACGAAGCGGTCGTAGAACTCGCTGACGAGGCCCTGGAGGACCTTCTCGGCCTCGGCCCCAAGCGGCTTGAAGGGGCTGGCCATGTCCTTCAGTGGCCCGGACGTGATGGCCTTCGTCTCGGCGCCGATCTTCGCGAGCGTGCCCTCGATGTTGAACGTGAGGACGATGACGCCGATCGAGCCCGTGACCGAGGTCGGGGCGACCAGGATCGTGTCGGCCCCGCTCGCCAGGTAGTAGCCGCCGCTCGCGCCCACGTCCTGGATGGCCGCCACGACCGGGATGCCGCGCTCCTTCTTCAGGGCCGCCAGGCGCCGGTACATGAGGTCGGTGGCCGTCACGCCGCCGCCGGGCGAGTTGATCCGCAGGACGACGGCCCGCACATCGGCGTCGTCCTGGATGCGGTCGAGTTTCTCGACGAAGAGGCTCACCGGGTTCTCGTCGGACCCGAACATGCCGCCCTCGCGCTGGTTCATGATCAGGCCGTCCACGTCGACGACGGCGACCTTGGCCGCGACGAACCAGCCGGTGTCGC
>CAYGZE010000197.1:0-8654 GCA_964354185.1 uncultured Anaerolineales bacterium
CGCCACGCGTTGCGCCAGAGGGTGCTGCGTCTGGCGTGGAGCAGGAATGCCAGGAACCCCAGGATCGTGGCCGCCAGGACGGCGGTGTCGAACACGGGGATGCGGAGTTTCAGGGTCGCGAAGTGCCGCGCCGCCAGCCAGGTTCCCGCCGCCAGGGCCGCCAGGAGCACGAACCCGGCCACGATCTTGGCCACGTCGCGCCAGGACGTGCGGCCGTACAGGCTCCGCGTGTCGCCCGCGCCCAGCGTGATCCGCGGGTCCACGAGCGTGTAACTCAAGTCCGTCATCAAGAGGCCCACGATGTAGAGGATGGCGCCCATGTAGGCCATAGACCGGATGATGGCGAAGTCCTGCGCGTGGATGGCGGTGATCGTCATGCTGCCCAGGCCGGGAATCGAGAAGAACGACTCCATCAGCAGGCTGCCCATGAACAGGAACGGGATGACCATGACCGCGTCGGTCAGGATGGGGATCAGCGCGTTCTTCAGGACGTGGCGCGAGAGGATGGCCCCCTCACCCAGGCCCTTGGCGCGGGCCGTCCGCACGTAGTCCTTCCCGGTCTCCTCGAGGAAGATCGTCCGGTAGTAGCGGACCGCCCCGCCGATGCCGGCCACCACGCCGATGAGAACGGGCAGGAAGACAAACTTGGCGGAGACGGCCCCCCAGTCGAAACCCGAGATCGGAAACAGCCGCAGCCACAGGGCGAACAGGAACTGCCCGCCGATGATGTAGAAGAGCGCGGAGATCGACATGAGGAGGACGCAGACGACCGTCCCCCACCGGTCGAGGTAGGTCCCGCGGCAGAAGGCGATGATGAGGGCCAGGGTGATGTCCACGGTCATCCCGAGGAGGAACGAGGGAATGGCGATGGCAAGGCTCGGCCCCATCCGGCGCCGGATTTCCTGGCCGATGTCGCGGTCCGAGGCGTCGGACCGGCCGAGGTCGAAGACCAGCAGCCGGCCGCACTTCTGCACCAGGAGCGTCGACGTGAGGCGGCCGAGGCCCTTCTCCTTCGCGTTGTAGAAAAGCGGCAGGTCGTAGCCGTGCGCGCGGACCCAGGCGGCCACGGCCTCGGCCGTCGCCTTCGGGCCGAGCGTGCGCCGGGCCATGTCGTCGGGCTTGTTGACGACGAAGAACAGCACGAACGTGATGACCACGATGCCGAGGATGATCGGCACGGCATACAGGAGGCGTCGGACCAGGTAGGCCAGCATGGCGTCAGGCCTCCCGCAGGCGTCGCACGGCCGCCCGCAGGGCGGGCAGGCTGGCGAGGACGAGGGCGGCCCCGAAGCCGATCACGGGCCACCACCGCGGCCGGTTGTGCTCGCGGCGGTAGGCCGTCCGGGCGGTCGCGTCCAGGCGGCGGTACTTCGCCGTGTTGAACGCCAGCGCATGAGGCCACGTGTTCCCCACCCACGCATGGTACAGGCCGAGGGCCTTGGGATGGTAGCGGAAGACCCACGGCGCGTCGCGCTGGAGGATGCCGACCATCTCGTCGACGATCGCCAGCCGCTCGGGCGAGTTCTCCATGCTCCGCATCTTCTCGAAGAGTTCGTCGTACCGGGCGCTGCGGTAGTTGGCGGCGTTCTCGCCTTTCGACACCAACTTCCCGTTCGGTCCGTAGAGGAGGAAGAGGAAGTTCTCGGGGTCGGGGTAGTCGGCCACCCAGCCGCCGCCGGTGAGTTGGAAGTTGCCCGCGTCGACCTTGGCGCGCATGCGGTTCCAGTCGGAGACCTCCACCTCGAGGCCGATGTGGAGTTTGTCGAACTGCTTCTGGAGGAACGTGAGCCAGGTGCGGCTCTCCGGGGTGCCGCCGGTCGCGATGAAGCGGATGACGAGCCGCTCGCCGTCGGGCCCGTAGCCGTCGGGATAGCCCGCCTCGGCCAGGAGCCGCTTGGCCTCGTCCAGGGAGCGGCGGACGCCGCGGCCGCGCTTCGCGTCCCACCGGTAGACGACCGGGTTGATGCCCTCGGGCCCTTCCCGGCGGCCGAAGAAGCCGGGCGGGATGGGGTGGTGGGCCGGCAGGCCCTGCTCGCTCAGGAAGATCGAGATCTCCTCCTCCGAGTCGAAGGCGATGCTGATCGCCTGCCGCACTTTGCGCTTCGCGTCCGTGTATCCCCCGACGACGGGGTCGGTCATGTTGAAGACGAGGAACTGCGTGGTCGTGGAGTACGAGGAGACCAACCGGATGCCGCGCGACGCCATCTCGTCCGTCAGCGTCGTGTCGCCCTGGCTCGAGAGTCGCACCGCCTGGTCGAAGACGTCGCTCGGGATGCCCTGGCTGTCGTAGTAGCCCTGGAGGAACTTGTTCCAGCGCGGGATCGACTCCCGCTCGAGCCTCAGGACCATCCGGTCCAGCATCGGCAGAGGCTGGCCGACGTCGTCGAGCATGCCGGCCGCCTTCATCTCGTCCCAGCGCGCCCGCCCTTCCGCATCGCCCGCGTCGGGCCTCGGCAGGTCGGGGTACCGCTCCTCGTGGAAGTTCTCGTTCCGGGCGAAGACAATCTGGTTGGTCGGGTCGAACTCGCACAGCACGTGAGACCCGGTGCCGACGGGATTCTTGTCGAAGACGATGCTCCGCTCCCGCAGGACCGGCTGGTCGTAGAAGGCGATCGCCTCCGGCGGAACGGGGGTGAAGAAGGGCATCGCCATCCAGTAGAGGATCTGCGGGTACGGGTGCGCCAGGACCACCTCGAAGGTGTACGGGTCGACCTCCCGCACGAAGGGGAAGGCCTTCGCCCCGGCGGCGTAGTCGAGGGCGATGGGGCGCTGCCGCTCGTCCTGCTCCTGGTTGTAGAGGACGCCGGTGGCGGCCCTGCGGTCCGCGCGCTCGCGGTCGAGCGCGGCCTGGAGCGACGCCTGGTACTCCCGCAAGCCCAGGAGGTGTTCCGCCAGGGTGCTCGCGATCGGGCACGCCAGGCGCGGGTCGGCCAGCCGGCGAACCGCGTAGACGTAGTCGCCCGCCACGAGTTCCCGGGTCGCGGTCGGGCGGACGTCGCCCACGGCGCGGACGCCCCGGACGTCCCGTTCCGTCAGGCGCCGGTTGGCCTCGACGAAGCAGGGATGGTCCTGGTACAGGATGCCGCGCCGGAGGCGCACCGTGTAGACCGTCGCCTCGACGTCCTTGCCCTGGAAGGCGACGGTGCGGCGTTCGGCTTTCGGGACCTCCGTCGCCGTCAGGGGCGCCAGTTCGTAAGGACGCTTCAGGAAGTGGTACTGGAAGGGCGGCTCGAGGATCGGTGCCATGATGCCGTACTCATCCGTCGCGTAGGCCTGCGCCGGATCCAGGTGCTTGGGCTCTTCCCCGAAGGTGCCGTAGAAGATGCTCTGCCCTTCGTCCGAATCGGGATACGGCGAGTTGCAGCCGGCCACGAGCGCAAGGGCCAGCGCGAGGCCCCATCGCCAAGGCACATGCGTCGGCCTTCGCGCTCGACCCATCAGACGGCTCCTATCAGTTCGCCTGGGCATCCGCCCTGGGCAGGAGTGCCGCGATGCTGCGGAGTTTCGGCATGTCCGTGGCCGCCTCGATGGCCTGGATGGCCTCCTCGACGGCGGCCGTTTTCTTCTTCTTGCAGTCCTCCGGGAAATCCTCCTCGTTCTTGCAGTAGGTCACGAGTTCCCGGAGGTCCGGCAGCACCTCTTTGGCGGCGGCGCCATAGAGTTTCAGGACCGCCATGATCGACCCCATGCGGTCCTCGCTGGCCCACGGGTTCTGGTTCTTCGCGTAGTCGATGCAGACCCGCATGCCTTCCCGGATGTGATGCTTGGCCAGCAGTTGCAGGCCGGCCACGCGGATGCCGTCGGCGAACATTTCGCCGCTCGGCGCCGGCCGCTCGACGGCCCGCAGGATGTCCGGCCACAACGGCTCGAGTTCTTCATCCTTCAGTTTGCCGTAGACGGCGGCCATCTGCGCCCGCGCCAGGCCGTCCTCGATCGTGAGCATCCGCCTGACCGCCGGATAGAGGAGTTGCCGGTCCACGCCGTCGAGCGAGTCGGCCAGGAGCCCCTGCCGGGGCGTATTGTCCGCATAGCCGCTCATGAACAGGGCAAAGCCGAGGTAGCGGCGCTTCATGGCCCGCGGGTCGCCCTTGTCGTCGGCGAGAACCAGCCGCAGCAGTTCCGGCACGGCCTTCCGCGCCGGGGCGCCGATGCCGGCCAAGGCGTACGCGGCCCGGATCGCGAGCCACTCGTCCCGGTGCGAGAGCAACCGGATCAGTTCGTCCGTGGCCGGGGCGGCCCGGCCCTTCAGGTATTCCAGGGCCTCGCACGCCCCGAGGCGTGCGTACAGGTTGTCGCCGGCCAGCATACGCGTGAGTTGCGGGACCGAGTCGCCCTCCTTCCTCGCCAGGGCGCTGGCGGCCCGGAATCGCACCGCCGGCGACCAACTGCCCAGGCACTTCAGGAGTTCCTCCTCGCTCTTGGGGTCATAGCAGTCCTTCTGGTGGCGGTAGGTGAAGCCGCGGCCGTCCTCGATCACCGCCCGCAGTTCCTTGCCCGCCAGTGCGTTCGCCTTGCCGACGCCCTTGCCGGTGATGTACAGCCTCTGGAGCGGCAGCGCGTAGGCGAGCAGGAAGACGCCCGTCGCGTCCCAGCCCTGGTAGGAGTCCTGCTCGCCCGCGCCGCCCTGGTAGGTGAAACCGCCGTCCCAGCGGCGCGCGAGGTCGTAGTACCAGCGCTGCTCCTTCAGGTGGGCGGCCACGGCCTCGGGGCCGGCCCGGGCCACGCCGAGCGGCCCCCAGAGGTAACTGAAGTAGTTGCCCGTGTGCCCGCATTCGCGCTCGTCGTACGACGCCGCGGACATCCGCGAGAAGAACCGCGTGCCCGCCCCGTCGCCCAGCAGGTCGAAGGCCACGGCCGCCATGGAGTTCTTGCCATTGTTGTCGTGGAGGTCCCAGTAAGGCGGGTGGTCGCCGTAGGGGACGCTGCCTTTGCCGATGTAGAACCCGAAGAACGCGCGGGACCGGTCGACCGCCACATCCACGGCCCTGTCCTTCACCCCGCACTTCCGGCCGAGCGCCATGGACAGCCAGCACACGAGGCCGGACGAGTTGATGGCGCCGTACCCGCCGAGCCGGCCGAAATCGCCGGGAAGCGACATCCCGTGGCCCCACGTGCCCACGGCGCTCTGCCCCTTGGCAATCGTGGTCGAATACTCCCGGATGGCGGGGAGGACGGACTCGTCGCCGGTGGCCGCGTAGTACTCCGTCAGGAACAGGTTGTCGTATCCCCAATCCCAGGCGAACATGCCGGGCTTGAGCGTCAGTTTCAGGTCGGGATTGCCGACCTTGTGCGCGAGGGCCTTCACCTTCTCAAGGTACTCCGGCTTGCCGGAGGCCAGCAGGGCCAGGGCGTTGACCTCGCCCGCGATGCCGTCGCCGAGGCCGTGCTCGGCCAGGTAGCGGCAGCCCTGCTCCAGGATCCGGCGCGACTTGGGGCAGTCGAACGGCGCCGTGTCGCTGTAGGTGCCCATCACCTTGAGCGGGACCGTGGCGGGATCCTCTTTCCCCTGGCGCCAGCGAAGGACCTTGAGGAGCCCCTTGTTCTCGGTCTTCTCGGCCTCGGTGATGGCGGCGCCGAAGGCCTTGCGGGCATCGCTGTCAAACGGCTTGCCGCCGACGCCCAGGATCACGTCGTCCACTTCCAGCACGCCGTCGGCCGGCGAGCCCTTGTCCACCTGGGTGATGAGGATCTGGCGGGCCTCGGTGGTCTCCAGGCCCCGGCCCCAGATCCAGCCCCGCGCGCCGGTCGGCCCCAAGGTCCAGTCGTGCGCGTCATCCTTCTTGCCGCCCTGGGTCAGATCGGGAACGGGCGGCGGGGCGGCCGTCGCCAGGCCGCCGAGCATCCACAGGACTGCGACCGCGCACAGGCAGGCCGGGGCAACTCTCTTTCGCACGGCGATCCTCCTTGGCTACGTGGATAAGCGGGTCTGCGCACCGTCGGCAATCACTTGCCCGAAGTCGCCGCAAGCAGGCTCCTCATCCCCTCTCCGAGGGTCTTGCCCACCAAAAAGTATGTCTCCGCGTTGGCGAACTCGTGATGGCCATGGCCCGGACAGGGAGACTCCTCGGGCTTCCGCACGAAGTCGTGGGTCTCGACAAAGAGGACCCTCCCCTTGAACTCCGGGGTCGCCGCGGCACCGGCCTGGGCCTTCCGGATCGCCAGCGCCGCAGGTTCCTTGCAGTCCGCGCCCCAGGGGCCGGTCAACTCCCCGATCACCACCGGCAGGTTGGGCGCCTTCAGGTCGGTGCGCACGTCCCTGATCAGGTTCACCAGGTTCTTCTCGTACTCCTCGAGGGCGGCCTTACCGCCGCAGAAGTCGTTCCATCCATGCCACCAGACAAGGCCGGCCAGTTCGTATCCGCCGCCGTCGTAGCCTGGGAAGGATACTTTGAGGTTCGAGAGGGCCTCGCGAACGTCGGCCAGCATCTTCGTGTAGTAAGGCCCCACCTCGCCGCCGGAACTGGGCGGCCGGAAGTCCTTCGAGAGGCTCTTGCCACCCCAGGCGGTCTTCACGAGCAGCACCTGGTTGCCCAGGGCGTCGCCCATGACGTGGCCGAACTCGAGTTCGGGACCGAAGTGGTGCTTCCCGCCGTAGACGGTGAAGCCGAGACCGAGCGGGCCGCACTTCACGGGACCGTCCTCGGGCTTGTACCAGACCCAGACGTCCTCGCGTACCGTCCACTGGCCGTTGTCGCCCTTGAGGTGCTTGTAGAGGGAAGCCTTGGCGGGATCCTTCATGACCGTGTTGAGCGTGCCTTTGGCGTCGTTGTAGTCCTTGCCTTCGAGATCGGCCACCCCCTGGCCTTCCATGTTCGACTGGCCCGCAAGGATGAAGACCTTCACCGGCCCCTTCCCCGCCTGCGGGGCGGCGGCGGACGGGGAGATCGCCCACGTTGCGCACGCCAGGAGTACGACCGCGCCGACCACACGCCTTCCCATAGCGCCTTCCCCTTTCCGTGTGCCGCCTAGGCCCCCTCACGCGGCTTCGCGTCGGCCGGAGTATACTTCGGCCGGCACCCCGCTGCCAAGGACGAACTGGGGGCCCATCCGAAGGCGACGGCACGGGCCGGGGCCTCGTCAGGGCGCGACGATCTCGAAGGGGATGGCGGGCAGCGTGCCCAGCGGCACGCGCCGCGGCTTCGCCGGCGTCTGGTCGGCCGAGGCGGGAGTCCGCGTCACGAAGACGTTGACGATCAGGTTCCCCTTGAGGCCGGGCTTGACCTTGGCGGCGTCGCTCCGGAGCACGATCTCGGCGCCCGCGCGGCCCGGTGCTGCGTTCTGGATGGCGATGCCGTCCGGCGGCTCGCTCAATTCGAACTGGACCTCGTCGAAGAACGGGCCCCTCGGCCCGCCGACCAGGACCCGCGCCGTCCCTCCCGCGGGAATCCTGAGGGGCGCGGCGCCGAGGACGCGCAAGGGGACCCGGGCGGCAAAGCGCCCGGACACGGCCACGCTCAGCGACTCCGCGGGGACCAGGTGCCGGTAAGCGAACGCCTGCATCATGTCTTCCGCCGGCACGGCCGCACGGACGACCTCCTGTCCCCCGATGGTCGCCCGGCCCTCCAGGCACAGGTTGAGGGGCGCTTCCATGGCCGTCGGCGGGGCCGTCAGTGTGACCCGCACCTGGTCCTGGCCGGCCGGCACCTGGCCGCCGCCCAGCACGAATCCCGCCGGCGCGTCCTTCAGGGTCAGCGCGATGTCGCCGGCGAAGCCGTCCTTGCGGAGGGCGTAGACGGCCAGGGCCGTGCTCGCCCCGCCGCGCACGCTGACGCTGGATGGCACGACCCGCAGCGCGAAGTCGGGCCGCGGCGGGCCGAGGCGCAGCCGGTAGGCGTACGCCGCACCGCCCTTGCGCTGGGCGTCGCCCAGGTGGACCCAGTAGGTTCCGTCGGCAGGCAGCGCGGCGCGAAGCCAGGAATCGGCGTGATGCGTGTTCAGCCCCGAGCCCTTGTCCTCGCAGTCATCGTTGAAGGCCAGTTGGCGGCCGCCGGCGTCGGTCAGCCGCAGGACCGAGTCCAGCGGCGAATCGAGCCGCCGCGCGTAGACCTCGGCCACGATCTCGTCGCCGGCATGACCCTCGAAACGGAAGACGTCCGCGTCGCCCGGCGAGTCGATGCGCCCGTTCACGATGACGGGAAGCGCGACCGCCTGGGCGCCATCCTGCGCGTCGTTCGGCTCCTTCTCCAGGCATTCCGGCAGCGTGTCCACCGCGAAAGGCTCGCGGTTGGAGACGAGGTCCCCCTGGCGCACCGAGAGCAGATGAACGCCCGGCTCCCGGTTGTCCTGCGTCAGCCGGGCCGTCGGAAGGTTCCAACCCTGCACCTCGACGGCGGTCTGAGTCCCGGCCCGGCCGCCCAGCGGGAAGATGCCCGTCACGAACGGCAGTTCGCCCAGGGCGATGCGATAGACGAAGTCCTCGCGGCCGCGGTAGACGGCGTCCTTGATCTCGAGGACGTAGTCGCCGTCCGCCGGGACTTCGTACAGGAGGACCGGGTCGGGACGGAAGCCGTAGTCGTCGTCATACGCGACCTCCTTCCCCGCGGCGTCGTAAAGCGCGAGCGTGGCCTGGAACCAGCCGGGGACGGCGTCGGCCAGGTACGGGATGAGGTCCCGCGCGCTCGCGGCGACGACCAGCCGCTGCCCCCGGCGGGCCG
>CAYGZE010000198.1:0-8610 GCA_964354185.1 uncultured Anaerolineales bacterium
AAAGCGGCCATTTCTACTTTGCGGGAAAGAGGACATTTCTACTTTGCGTTGACACTTGTCTGCAATGCTCTTCGCCGCTACGATTGAGGCCTTCCAGCCAGAAAGGACGGCCTCACTGCTGGCGTGATTCAACTGATCGGCAAGGCCGTCTCCTTCGGCAGGCTGTTAAACGGGCACGTGCCTGCTCACTACATCTGCGGAAGGAGGGGATTTGCCGCGCCGGGGCGGTGGATGCTTGGAACGCTCGGTCTGTGACGTTGTAGAATACCCGGAAGGGCTTCGCAATGTGCCGACGATGCGTGCTGCACCCGTTTTGCGGCATCTTGAACCGTCGAGCCGTGTTGAAATAGAAGACGCCGGGGTGCCGCCGGTGTAGTCGTGAAAGGGTCCCGACCCTGCCCGGAACCGTGCGACCTTACTGGCACCGAGGCTCTGGGCCGGCTACCTGCGGGTGCCAACCTGCCTGCCCGCGCTACGGCACGAGATCGCCGAAGCGCTGGAGGCCCGGACGAACGCGGCTCCGGCGAATGCGCCGCAAGACGAGCTCGATGAAAAGTGGCCCATGCCGGCGCCGGAAAGGGATGCACCATGAACACAAGGTGTGCTTTGCGGATGGCATGGGCTCGCCTGCTCAGCCGGGGATTGGCCGTCGTCAGCGTGTTGTTCCATGTGATGGCCGGCCCTCAGGCCGCGCAGGGCGCGCCGGTGCTGGACGACGCATTGCAGGGCGCCACCGTCGGCACACGCTCCGGCGGCGCATTCGTGACGGGCGGTTGGCAGGTCACGGGGAAGAACGACACGATCTACTGGCACGTGCCGACCATCACGAGGGGCGCGATCGAGTTCGACGTGCGCGGGCTCCAACCCCACGAGCGTCGCCCGGGGATGGAGGACAAGAGCGAACTCTTCCACATGTATGACCACACCGCCGGGAACGCGGACATCAACTACAACGGCGGCTACCGCGACAACCCTTTCAAGCATTTCATCCGCAAGATCGGGGCTCTCGACGTACCGAAAGTGGACGCGATGGAAATCGTCTGGCAAGTCCGGCCCGACTGCGTCGAACCCGACACGGCGCGGCTCTCGTGGGCCCCAGACACGACCTATCACTTCCGCGAGGAGTGGGGGCCGGACGACGCGGGCCACACGGTGCTCAGGCTTTACCGCGATAGGGTGCTCCTGCTCACGACGTCCGTGCCGGGCCAATGGAAGCCGACCGGCCACAGCGTGCGCATCGGCGCGAGTCCTCGTCGCGACCCGGCCGCCGGCGCGCCCGTCGGCGCCGTGTTCAGCCACGTCAAAGTGTGGAACCTGGCGAACGGCGCGAACCTCGTCCGGTTGCATGGCAAGTCGTTCTGCGACGACGCCGGACCGTTCCTCGGCCTGGGGGCGTCCTACTTCCAGGCCCTGCGCCACGCGAAGTATGACCGCGCGCGGCTGGAGAGCAACCTCGCGCTCCTCGCCTCGAAAGGTTTCAACTACGTGCGCATTCTCAGCATGGTCAGTTGGGATGGGCTCGAGATTGCGCCGGTGAGTTTCACCAACCGGGCGGGGCACGCGGTCGAAGCCTGGCCGGATTACTGGCAGCAGTTCCGCGAGTTGCTCGACCTGGTTGCCCAGCACGGCCTGCGCGCCGAGGTGACCATCTTCGCCGACGCGCAATACGTGATGCCACTCCAGGCGACCCGGCAAGCGCATCTGGACGGCATCCTCGCGAACATGGCAGGGCGCGAGGCGCAAATCCTTCACCTGGAAGTGGCGAACGAGGCCTGGCAGAACGGATTTCCCGGCCCGCAAGGAACCGCGGACCTGCGCGCGTTCACGCGGTACCTTGCCGACCGCACGAGCGTGCCGGTGGCCATCACGTCGAACCATAGCACGGGCGACCCGAACCTCATCGCGCTCTACAGCGACAGCGCGGCGGACCTGGCCACCGTCCATTTCAGCCGGGACACACGGACGGTGGAAGGCGGCTGGCTGCCCGTGCGCGACCCGTATCGGCTCGGCAACCTGCCTGGCCTGCCGCCCGTGACGAGCAACGAGCCCATTGGCCCGGGCGCGTCCGTCAGTTCGGAGAGCGACCCCATCAAGCTGTGCGCGGCGGCGGTGTTCGCTTACCTCGCCAACCTGCCGGCCTACGTCTACCACTCGCGCGCGGGCGTGTACGGGTACGTGAATGCTCGTCCGCGCCCGGGCGAGGAAGTGCGCTTCGAGGACACGGCCGGCATCAACGCGTATCGGTTCCTCCGCCAGATCCTGCCGCCCGACCTGGCCAGTTGGGTGCGCAACGACGGGCTTGAGCCCAGCGCACCGTTCACCGTTTTCTGCAACGACCAGCCTGACCGATACTGGCCGGACGTGAACCGCCCGACCGACGGGTGCGACCGCAACATCGGCGGCACCAAGGGCAGCGAGTTCGTCTGCTTGCCTATGGGGATTCTGGACGGCGGGGTGACGCTCCAGGCGCGGCGCCCGGTGCGATCCCAGGTGTTCGACCCGTTGACGGGCGCAGCGGTTTCAGACCTGACGCTGAAGGCGGGAGACCGTTTCGCCCTGCCGCAGGGACCGGGCGCCTACATTCTCAAAGGGACGTTCCTGGATAGGGCCCCGTTGCCCGGCCCGTAGTGTGTTACTTACGGGGGTGGCCGTGCCACCCTCGACTGACGCACTACGGACTCCCCATGCAGAAGCGTCTTGCGAGAACCTCTCGGGTCTCTGACTGTATGTCGCCAGCGCCGGAAAGGGATGCACCATGAGCAAGAGATGTGCTTTGCGGATGGCATGGTGTGCGGCGATGGTCTTCGTGGCTGGTTCGGGCGCCGCCATGGGAGAGCCTTGGCGCCCGTCGAGCAGCCGGAGTTGAAGCAGGCGCTGGCGAAAGCCCCGGTCTTGCGGACCGAGTCGCTTGGCGAGCCGGCGCGCGGGGTGAACACCTGGGGGCACTGGCTGGTTGTCCCTCCCCAATATTCCGTCCGCCCTATTCTACAAGCACTTACGTCTCTTGTCTGCCCCGCTCTGCTCGCATCGGCCGGGAAAGAGACACAGGCCAAGCGTCGACGCTCTCATCACCTCGCTGCGATTGGCCTTCGCACCAGAATCCGTCATCGGGTTGTCGCAGATAACACCCGCCGACACCCGTCAGTCGCCCTGCAGACCCCGGATGGAATTTTCGGGACGCACAGCCCCAACCCCGTCGCCGCACACACCGATTGCGGCCGGGGCGGTTTCTCATCACCGGCGGCTACAAGTCCGGCTCCGTGATGGTCCAAGCGGCCCGGGACGGCGACGTCTGGCAGATCCGAGAGCTCTTCCGCAGCAAGGACTGCGGCACCCAGGCTTGCACGCCCGTCTTCTACAAGGACCACCTTTATACACACGGCAACGACTTCCTTGAGGAAAACGCCACGGCCGGCAACGGGCTGATGTGCATGGACCTCGCGGGCAAGGTCAGGTGGAAGACCTCGAACGACAACATCGAGGAGAACGGCAGCCTCCTGATCGCCGACGGCAAGATCTTCAGCCTGCTGAGCGAGAAGGGCGTGCTGCACCTGCTCCGGGCCTCCCCGGACGGGCACCAGGAGCTCGCCTCGGCCAGGGTCTGCCAAGGCGGCAACACATGGGCGCCGATGGCCATCAGCGACGGGAATCCCCTCGTCCGCAGTCGCCGCACGCTCGTCCGCCTGGACGTCTCCGCGGAGGCGAAGCCGGCGGGCAGATGACCAGCGCGCCTTGCCTCGCTGCGTGGGACGGCACGGTCACTCGCCCCAGTCCTCGGTGCGTCCGCTGAACGCGTACCACGCGAGGCTCGCCCAATCTCCCCCCACGTTGCGGATCGTCACGCGATGGCGGCCGGACGGAATCGGGAACTCGTACGTCTTGTCGTACTCGCGCGCGGCCGCATCATTCTTGCCGTCGAGATCGGGCAGGTCCACGATTTGGGCGGCCGCCTGGTCGACCAGGCACTCCAGGCGCGCCCCCAGCGTCGCGACGGCTCGGACGCGCACCTTGAGCGCGCCGCCCTGGGGCATGTTCAGGAGGAAAGTCGGCGGATTGGCCAGGTGACCGTGGAGACGGCCGTGGAGATACGCGTGCAGCCCCCACGCTTCGCGCACGGTCCCGCCCTTCTCCACGACGAACTCGCTGCGCTCCGGCCGGTCCCACTGGCTGACGGGGACGATCCGCGGCGAGGCCAGCCGCAGCACCGGCAGAACGTCATAGTCCAGCACGGCCACGGCGTAGGCCTCCAGTTCGGGAAGCGTGACGGTCACGGCGCCGCCCTCGGCGCGGGCTTTGCCCTCGCGCTGGCCGGCCCAATCGGGCGAGACGATGCCGACGGCCTTCGGCGCCTCGGCGAGCGGAATCCGCACCGCCACGTCGCGGCGCCGCACGGGCCGGGCGTCGCGCGCCTGGCGGTTGATGACGTGCAGGAGAACCGCCGGGGGCTTCGCGCGCGTCCAGACGGCCAGGCCCAGGAGCGGCTCCGCGGTCTGGAGCGGATCGAGGCCCGCCAGGTCCGCGTCATGGTACAGCGCCCGGTTCTGCTGGTAGAAGGCCGTCTGCCGCGCGACCTCGCGAATCGTGCCGTCGCGCAGGGCGTCGTTGTCGAACGGCCCGTGAACCGGGAAGGCGAAGAACCCGCCGGCGGCGTAGATCTCGGCGCCGCGGACGCGCATCCACAGCTCCCGATCGGCCGGCGAGACCTTCATCCACGGGAAGCCCCCGAACCCCCAGTCGTGGAACAGGACCACGGGCACCCGCCGCCCGGCCCGGGCCCAGCCCGCCCGGACGGTCGACGCCCACTCGTCGAGTTGGCTTTCCTCCAGGTCGATGCCCCCCTCCCGCGTGCGCCACGCGTCCCACACGCCCAGCACCTGGAGGTCGACGTACGGGGCCAGGCCGTTGCCGCTCAGGAGCACGCGGCGCCCCTTGCCGGCGGCGTAGGCGCGGATGGCGCCGGTCAGCCGCTTCCAGGCGCGGTCATCGCGCTCGCGCCGAAAGGCGTGCCACGGGGCCGAGAGCGGGTTCCGCTCGGAGTCCGGTTTCTCAAGATGTCCGTGCTTCTTCAGCCAGGCCCGGTAGTCGAAGGCGCCGATCGTGCCGTCGGGGCAGACGGCGGGGTCGCCGAGGTCGATCTGGAACGTGCTCTGCCAGCGTGCGTCGGCGGCGGCCCACCCCTTGCCCGCCGAGAACGTGCGCACGAGGGTGTCGCGGAAATCCCGGAGGGAGTAGTCGTCGAAGCCCTCGTTGGCCTGGAGGGCCGCGTTGATCTCGTCCATGAAGAGGTAGTCGGCCCCGGCGTCGATCTGCCGCCGGCACCACGAGAGGAGGTACTCCAGGTACGCGGGGTTCGACAGCGTGCCGTGCCGGATGCCGCGCTCACCCCAAGCGTCCACGAGCCGCCCGTCGGGGCCGCGCGTCGCCATGTCGCGCCATTGGGCCTCCGTGAGGCCGTTCTCCCCGTCGTACAGGGCGCTGCACGTGATGCCGCCGCCGAAGAGGGCGCCGAGGTCGTGGACCGGCGCCACGACACGGGCGAGCCGGCCGTAGTCGTCCGCGTTGTTCCACTTGAACCAGCCGCGGATGACCACGTCCGAGCCGACCTTGCGGGCCGCCATCAGGCCGTAGTCCGAGTCGACCGGCTCCTGGACGGTATAGACCGTGGCGTCACGGATATCCTCGACCGGGCGCGCGCGGCGGAGGGCGGCGGGGAAGTCCGGGACGCCCCGGAGCGTCTCCGGGGCCGGCTCAGGGGCAATGCTCTCGAATCGCTGCGTGAGCGAGTCGCCGAGGCGCAGCAGGTGCTCGACCCGGCCCCCCCAAGCCGCGGCGTCGCGTGCCGGAAACGGCGCGAGCCACGCCCACGAGCCGCGCGCGGCCGCCGGCGCCTTCACGATCGCCGGGTAGAAGAAAAGGGCCGAAGGAACGTGGCGCTGAATGAAGGAGTGCGATTGACCCCAGTCTGCACCATAGCGCAAGAGGACCGTGCCCAGGGCGACGCCGGCGCGGTCTGCGACGGCGATCACGGCCGGGTGACGCTCGCTCAGCGCCGCGGCCGTGTCCCCCTTCTGCCCCCAGGGCGAGACACCGGCATAACCGTCGCGATCGCCGAGGCTCGCGATGGAGCCGGAGCGGAACTCGTCGCCGGCGCGCCAGAAGGCGTACGCGTCGAAGAGGGGCTCGGCGAGGCGCAGGCGCGGCATCGCCCAGGCGATCGCCTCCGTGCCGACGCCGTCGCCCGCGAACGAGGCCCGGATGAGTACGCCCTCGTCGACGCACACGAAGTCGAGCCGCACCACGGCCGGGCGCTCCGCCCCCAGGACGCTCGTCACGCCGACCACGACGCGGTCCGCCGCCGCCGCGTGCTGCATCTGTGACCAGGCGCCGGCCGTCGCGCGGACGCCGGCGGCGTCGACGAGAGCGAATTCCAGGCCGCTCAGCGGCCCCGTGACCCGGTGCCATCGACCTGCGGCGTCGCGGAGCTCCGTCGAGAGGTTGCCCGTGGACCGCTCGAACTGGAGGCGATAGGCCGGGCCGACGATGGTGAGCCGGGCCGGCGACACCTCCACGGAGACCGCGGCTGCGGCAGGGCCCTGCACCACCGCCACTGCAGAAACGAGAGCTAGGCAGATTGCCGGCCCCAGGGCCGCGTTCCTCAAGACCCATCCTCCTGTGGGTGTCCCTCCCGAATACCCCGTCCGCCTTATTCTACAAGCACTTACGTCTCTCGTCTGCACCGCTCTTCGCCGCTACGATTGAGCCCCTCCAACCGGAAAGGACGGCTTCACCGTGGGCGTGACCCACGCCGCCGCGAGGACCGCAAGGTTGCGGTCCACAGTGATTCGGTACACGTGCTTGGTGATGATGAACACGGGCTACCGCGGGCGATCCGCGTGGACATCAATCTCCGAGGCCCGCGCTCACACGAGAACGATCCTGAGCTATGGAGCGCCCCCCTCGTCCACAATTCCGGAGTCCCACTGGACGTTGCACCGCTTGCAGAAGAAACGCTTCGACCTGCCAAAGTTGGAACGTCGCGCGTTCCAGATAAGTGATCGGCATTGCGGGCAGATCAGAACCGTGGAGCGGAGCACAAGCCACAGCAGAGCCCCTATCGCCCCTATCCCGAGACCAGCCACCGCGACCGTGTGCAGCAGCGTGTGGGCCCCGTTCTCCCACGTGCATACCACCACCAGAGCCGAAAGCCCCCCAAGGATGCCCAGGGGTGTCAGCACCAAGTTGGTCATGCGTCGGTGTGTCGGATGAGCGCGACGTTGCGTGTGTGACAATCCTCATCACTAGGCGCACAGAGACGATTGCCAGCCATTTCGCCGGTTCAGGGGCAGGTCATGCACGGGCCGTCCTGCCCTGGCGGATCCTCTGCACCCCCGAGCACACGGGCTACACGGTGCAGAGGTCCCGATGGCGGAAGACATCAAGGCGTTGGGCGCTTTTTCAAGGGCGGCCACGTTGCGTTCCCTGGAAGACGCAGGGGACCGGACAAGGCACCACTACGGCGCGGGTCTCCCGCCGTCGGGCCGCGCAGGTTCCAGCGACCAGGTGATGGTGTTCTGCTCCGGCTTGAGACCGGCCAGGGGACCCGGGATGCAGTCCTGGCGGTTCAGCCCGTGGATGTCCCTGTCCACGCAGATGGCCTTGCCGTAGCGGTCCTCGATGGTCTGCCTGACGGTGGGCAACACGCCTACCAGGGCGGCGTCGACACGGGGGCCTCGCAGGCCGAGCGCCGCCTTGCCCACGGCGAAGGTGAACGCGACGCCCAGCGCGGTCTCCTCGCGGCGGAAGTCCGTCTTAAGCGGGTCCACGATGCTGTGGGCATCGCCAAAGGCGCTCTTGCCGGCGCCTTCCAGGAAGAGGTTGCCATCCGAGGCGTACCCGGGGGCCTCCTTCACCTTCTCCAACCCCCGCCGGATGAAGATGTTGTTGTACCACTTGTCATCCTGCGGGACGCCGGACTTGCGCTCGACGGTCGTCCGCGTGTGCGGCCGGTAGTATTGCGACTGCCGCTCGGTGTCCGACACCATCTCGAACGCGCAGTCGACGAAGAGGTTGTGAGCGAAGGTGGTCCCTTCGGAGTTGCTGCGGACCCCCTGGCCGACGATCACGTTGTTGTCCACCAGGATGGGCCCGTGGTTCATCTCCAGGAAGAGCGCGGCCGCCTTCGTGTCGTAGATGATGTTCCCCGTGATGCGGGTGCCCTGGTTGCCCCAGTCCATCCAGATGCCGAACGCGCCGTGCGACTGGTGATCGACGCGCCGGACGAGGTTCCCGGCAATGACCGTGTCGACGGACTCGTGGAACTTGATGGCGGCGGTTTCCCATCCGCCGAACTCCCTGCGGTAGTTGGTGTCTTCGACGAGGTTCCCGGTGATCAGGCACCGCGTCGCGCCCTTCTGTCCGGCGATGCCCGCCTGGCCGCACCGCCGAATCACGTTGTGGCGGATGACGTGGTCGCCGAAGGCGTCGATGTCGTCGTATTTCACGCCCGGGGCGTGCCCGAGCACGATTCCCACGCAGCGGGCGTTGGTGACCCGGCAGTTCTGGATGATCCAGTGCTTGCCCATCCGCGGGCCGATGGCCCCCATCTGGACC
>CAYGZE010000199.1:0-1884 GCA_964354185.1 uncultured Anaerolineales bacterium
CCTGGCCGTCATCGACGGCCTGCCGTGCCCGTTCCAGGAGGCGCTGGAGCACCTGTCGAGCGCGGGCCTGGCGGACGCGTTTCTGCTCCTGCGGCGGCCTGGGGAACTCTCGGACGGGCAGCGGTGGCGGCTGCGGCTGGCGCACGCCCTGGCCCGGGCATGCGCGGCGGTGGAGGGGGCGGGCGGGGCGGGCGCGCCCGTCCTCATCGCCGACGAGTTCTGCTCGACGCTCGACCGGCTGGCGGCCCGGGCGATCGCGTACCGCGTGCGGCGCCTGGCCACGCGGCACGGCCTCACGGTCCTGGCGGCGACGGCCCACGACGACTTGGCCGACGACCTCGCCCCCGACGTCCTGATCGCGAAGCACGAGGGGCCGGGTGTCGAGGTGGCCTACCGCGACGCCGCGCGCGGCCGGCCCACCGGTCGGCCGGCAGGCCGCGCGCCCGCCGAGTCAGAGGAGTAATCACCATGTGTCCACGCGCACCGCATACGTGCAGCCTGCTGGCGGGCATCGGGATCGAGCGCGGCACGGCGGCCGACTGGCGCCGGCTGGCCCCGCTCCATTACCGGAGCCACCACGCCGGCGCGATCACGGACGTGTTCCGGATGGTCTGGCGCGACCCGCGCGGCGCCGGCGGCGCGGTCGGCGGCCCGCGCCAGGGCCGGGGGTCGGATTCCCGGCTGCGCGCCGGCCGGGGCGGCGAGGTGCTCGTGGGCGTCATCGTCTACAGCCGGTCGCCGCTGTCGCTGGCGGCGCGGAACCGGGCGACGGGCGGCCGGTACCGCCTGGGCGCCGCTTGCCGCGCGTCGGTCGGGCCGCTGGTGAATCGGGAACTCCGGATCATCAGCCGCGTCGTCATCGCGCCGAACTGGCGGGGGCTGGGCCTGGCGCGGCGGCTGGTGGCCGCGACGCTTCCGCAGGTCGGCACGCCCTACGTCGAGGCCCTGGCCGCCATGGGCCGCGTGCATCCCTTCTTCGAGCGGGCGGGGATGACCGCCTATCCGCAGGCGCCCGCGCCGCAGGGGGAACGGCTGCGGGCGGCGCTGGAATCGGTGGGGATCGACCGGCTGGCCCGGCGGAGCGCCGCGCGGCTGGAGGCGGCCCTGGGGGCGCTCGGGCCGGCGGCCCGGCGCCTGGCGGACCGCGAGATCGGCCGATGGGCCCGCTCGTACCTGGCCGCCAAGAACCACAAGACCAACGCGCCGGGGCGCGGGCGGGTGCTGGAACTCGTCGCGCGGCACCTGGACGCGGCGCCGGTCTACTACCTGTGGCGGGCGGGCGCTCGCGCGAGTGCGGGCGCCCCCGCCGCCGCCCCGGAACGGGTCCGGACTTCGGAGAAGGAGGTCCCATGAAAGTCACACGCCGTCATCGCCGCATCGCCCGCGCCCTGTGGGAAGCGGGCGGCCAGGTGGACGAGGTCGCCCGGCTCGCGCGGGTCCGGCCCGACACGCTCCGCCGCTGGATGGCCACGCCCGACTTCCGCGCCCTCCTGGCGGAGGACGCCCTGGAGCCGCTGCTCCAGGCCACCAGCGCCGTGCTGCGCTGGGCGCCGGCGGCGGTGGCGCGGCTGATCCAGGAACTGGACGGGGACTCCTCGGTGGACGCGCGCCAGGCGGCCCGCGAGATCCTGAAACTGGCCGCCGACGCCCAGCGCGAACTGGCAGGTTCGGCCGAGGGGCCCGGGCGCGGCGTCGGCGACGGGCCGTTCGCGCGCCGCCTTGCCGCCTTCGGCGGCGGGCTTGCCGGCGATGCTGGGGCCGAGCCGGGCGGCACGGTGACGGCCGAGGACCCGTTCGCGCGGCGCGTGGCGCGCCTGTCGGACGCGCAACTGGAGCGCGTCCTGGGAATCCTGAACGAGCGGCCCGAAGGGCCGGCGGCCGGAC
>CAYGZE010000199.1:1984-8560 GCA_964354185.1 uncultured Anaerolineales bacterium
CATGACGCTGCAATGGATCCCCCTCGAGGCGCTGGAGCCGCACCCGGAGAACGCGAACCGGATGCCGCCGCGGCTCCTGGAGAAACTGAAAGGCCACATCCGGCGCACCGGGCTCTACGAGCCGCTGGTCGTGCGGCCCATCGGCGGCAAGTGCGGAGTGCGGAGGGCGGAATGCGGAGTGGACGGTCGCAAGGACCCGCGGCCGCGCGGCCGGTACCAGATCCTGAACGGCCATCATCGGGCGCGGGTCCTGCGCGACCTCGGCCACACGCACGCGCGATGCGACGTGTGGGAGGTGGACGACGACGAGGCGCGCGTGCTCTTGGCGACGCTCAACCGCCTGGAGGGGCGCGACGACCCGACGGCGCGGGCGCTTCTGGTGGCGCACCTCGCGGAGGGCCGGTCGGCGGCGGACCTGGCGCGGCTGCTGCCGGAGCCGCCGGACGCGGTGGAGCGGCTGCTGCGCCTGGCGGCGCCGCCGCCCGAGCCCGTCGACCCGGCGGACGTGGCGCCCCTGCCGCGGCCGATGACGTTCTTCCTGACGGAGGAGCAGCACGCGGCCGTCGTGGAGGCGCTGCGCGAGGCCGACCCGCCAGGACGAATGGCGGGCGAGAAACCGGATCGGGCGCGGGCCCTGGAGCGGCTCGCGCTCTGGTACCTGGAGGCCCGGAACCTGCGCTAGAGGAGGACCGTTGCCGTGACACAGACCGAGCGTCCTGATGCGTTGGACCCTGTGCGCCTGCGGCTGGCGCGCGCGCTGGTGGGCGCGCGGCCGAGGACGCCGGAGGCGCTGTGGGAGTTCGTCCGGGCGGCCTACGGGCTGGCCGTGCCGCGCCGTGCGGTCTGCCCGGGTCACGCGGCCCCGATGTCGTACCTGGCGGAGTCGGTCCTGGGGCCGCCGAGGGACCTTGTGGTCTGGGCCTGCCGGGGCGGGGCGAAGACGGAACTGGGCAGCGTGGCGGCCCACCTGGACTCGATCCTCAGGCCGGGGTGCCAGACGCGCATCCTGGGCGGCAGCCTGGACCAGAGCGAGAAGATGTACGCGTACCTCTCGCGGAAGTGGTCGGGCGTGTTCGCGCCGATGCTGGCGCGGGAACCGACGGCGCGGCGGACGGAACTGGCGAACGGGTCGGCCATCGAGGTGCTGACCCAGTCGGCGCGGAGCGTGCGGGGCCAGCGGGTCCACCGCCTCAAGTGCGACGAGGTGGACGAGTTCTCGCCGGACGTCTGGCAGGCGGCGCAGTTCGTCACGCAGTCGAGCCCCGGGCGGGACGGCGCGTGGATCGCGGCGAGGATGGACGTCTTCTCGACGCTGCACCGGCCGTTCGGCCCGATGGCGGCGCTGGTGGACCGGACCGCCGAGGCGCGCCCGGACCTGCCTGCCGGCAGGCAGGACGGCGCGGAGGCGGCTGCCGGGCCGCACCTCTTGGTGTGGTGCCTGTGGGAGGTGATCGAGCGGTGCCCGGCCGAGCGGTCGTGCTCGCGGTGCCCGCTGTGGCCGGACTGCGAGGGGCGGGCGCGGCGGGCGGAGGGGTACTTCCCGATCGAGGACGCCATCGCCCAGCAGGCGCGCGCCAGCCGCGCGGCCTGGGAGGCCGAGATGCTGTGCCTGAGGCCGCGGGCGGACCGGGTGGTCTTCACGGAGTTCGCGCCCGCGCGGCACGTGGCGGCCGTCGGCTACGACGCGGCGCTGCCGCTGTACCGGGCGCTCGACTTCGGCTACGCGAACCCGTTCGTGTGCCTGTGGGTGCAGGTGGACGACCCGGGTGGCGCGGCGGCCGCGCGGGCCCAGGCGGGCGACGTCGACCTGTCGGCCGTGCAGGTGCGCGTCCTGGGGGAGTACGTGGCGCGCGAGCGGCCGATCGGCGAGCACGCCTGCGCGATGGCCCGGCTGGACCCGGGCCCGGTGGCGGCCACGTACGCCGACCCGGCGGGGTGGCAGCGCGGCGACGTGACCGGGACGGGCCCGTGCCAGGAACTCGCGCGGCTGGGCATCCGGCCGCGCACGCCCCGCGCGGGGATCCTGGAGGGGGTGGAACTCGTACGCCGGCTGCTGAAGGAGCGGCCGGGGAGGCCGGGCCTGGTCGTGGACCCGTCGTGCCGGTGGCTGGTGCGGGCGTTCCAGGAGTACCGCTGGGAGGAGTCGGACGCGGGCGACCGCAAGGAGCGGCCGGCCAAGGACGGGGCGGACCATCCGATCGACGCGTTGCGATACCTGGTGACGGGGCTGTTCCTCCGGCGCGGGCGCGTCCGGGAACGGCGGTACTGGTGAGGCGGCCGCTTCGGAACCGGTTTCCGCTTATCCAAGTCGGGTGCCACGGCTGCGCCGTGTGCAGCCGTGCCCGTCCCAAGCAGCACGGTTGCTGGACAGCGCAACCGTGGCACCCGAAGTCGGAGGCCTGGCGGCCCGCTAGGCGGGGTCGGCCAGGGCCTCGGGCGCGGCGTCCTTGGGCGGCGGGGCGGGGGCGGCCAGGCGGCCCTGCTTCCAGTCGTCGAAGCGGCGGAGCGAGACCTCGCAGACGATGGCGGCGACGCGGGCCCCGCCGAGGACGAAGGTGCCGGCGGTGTTGCCGTCGGGGCGGGGGAGGCCCTCCTCGAAGCGCACCTCGGCCTGGGCGACGAAGACCGCGCGCTCGGCCCGGCCGCGGACGAAGACGGCCTTGTCGGCCGCCAGCCAGGCCTGCCAGGGGCGGCCGCGCTCGCGGAAGGCGAGCATGTCGGGCTCGGCCGCGAAGTCCGCCGCGGCCACGTGCCTCGCAATAATGTCGATATCGTCATAGACTCCCGGCGCCGGCCTGGCGACCGGCCACAGGAGGTAGTGCCGGAAGCGGCGGAAGCAGCGGTAGCCCCAGAGGACCTGCCACGTGCCGGCGGCGCCCAGGATGAGCGGCCGGGCGGCCACGCCGCCCGCGCGCAGGGCCGCCGCCATCAGGACCAGGTTCAGCAGGCCCACCGTCACCAGCAGGACGCCGTCCGAGACGAAGCCCCGCGCGTCGGCCGTCGTCAGGATCCAGAGGCCTTCCAGGAGGAGGCCCAGCGCCACCAGGGCGAGGATCGCGTGGGACGCGTTCTCGCCGATGTCCCGGACGCTGGTGGCAAACGCGATGGCGCCGAAGCCGACGCTCGCCAGCCCCACTACCGCCAGCGAACGCCGCAGTTCCTGGAACCGGACGGCGTTCCGGAACTCGTCGAAACGGGGTACCCAATCCATGACCGCAGCCCCCAATGAAGCCCGGGGCGCACGGTGACCGACCTTTGTATCGGCGCTCGGCGGCCGGGGCGCTCAGAGGAAACCGCGCAGGGAACGGGCCCGGGGCCCCGCGCGAAAGCGGAGGCCTGGGCCCGTTTCGGACCGCCCTGGCGGCGTGGCGGCGTCCCTGCGGCAGCGCCTATTCGAAGTTCATTTGGGTCATGCCGGGAACCGCCATGCCCAAGCACATGAG
This sequence comes from uncultured Anaerolineales bacterium, assembly GCA_964354185.1. GTDB lineage: Bacteria > Planctomycetota > Phycisphaerae > FEN-1346 > FEN-1346 > CAYGZE01. Next base: position 5,428 of record CAYGZE010000199.1, read on the forward strand.
GACGATCCAGGCGATGCCGAGCAGGATGCACAGGATGGTGATGATGTAGCCGATGATCAGGCCGGCCTTGGCCATGCCGGCCCCGCCCTCGCCGCGCTGGGCGATCTGCTTCAGGGCCAGGTGGCCGCAGATGATCGCCGGGATGCCCGCGACGCATCCGAGGCAGACGATCGAGGCGATGCCGAGGACCAGGCTGGCGATCGCCAGGCCGTTCGTTTTCGGGGTCGCCGGGGGAGGAGGTGCCTGGGTCATGCGTTTTCCTTTCCGTGAGAGGGGCGCGTTCCTAAGGCACCATTGGAGCGGCGGCAGCCCGGCGAGGCCAGCAAAAAAACCTGCATTCCTGCGCGCGGCGGGCCTGCGCACCCGGCGCGCCCCGCGCGGCGTCCTCAGATTGCATGTGTTTGGCGTGCCCGTAACGAGGGTGCCACCCTGGCAGGGCAAGCCTGCCGTGGCTTGACCGCTGGCCGCTTGCAGCCAGTGCGCGTCCGAGCAGCACGGGTGGACAAGCCACCCGTAGCACCCGGCCATGGGAACCTGCCAGGCACGCCAAACACATACCTCGCATCAGAGCGACTCGGGCTTGCGGCGGGCCGAGGCGCCGAACAACTCGCGGACTTTCTCGTCCACCTCCTCGTCGCTCATGCAGGCGACGCGGCCGCTGTCGAACTCGCGGGTGACCCAGTCGTTGATCTGGCAGACGCGGGCGTCGTCCTTGTCGGGGCCGCCCTCGAGGTCGTACCGTTCCTGGATCCAGCGGGCGACGCCGGCCAGGCCGCTCTTATCGGTCAGGGCGACGCGGCAGGGGCGATTCAGGATCCGCTGGGTGTCGAACGGGTTGTAGATCTCCTCGTTCTTCATCAGGCCGTCGGCGTGGATGCCGGCGCTGGTGACGTTGAAGTCGCGCCCCACCAGCGGGTAGCGGGGCGGGATGTCGTAGCCGATCTCGGCCCGGTAGTAGTCGGCCATCTCGGTGATGGCCGAGTAGTCGACGCCCTCCGTCTCGCCCCACATCATGGCGTGCTCGACCACCAGGCCCTCGATGGGCGGGTTGCCGGTCCGCTCGCCGATTGAAAGCAGCGTCCCGTTGGCGGCCGAGCACCCGTGCAGCCAGGCCGTCGTCGCGTTGATCAGGACCTTGTGGAAGTCGTTGTGGCCGTGCCACTCGAGCCACTCGGGCGGCACGTGGGCCCGGCGGCGCAGGCCGTAGATGATCTTGGCGACGGAGCGCGGCAACTGGGCGCCGTTGTACGGGACGCCGTAGCCCAGCGTGTCGCAGGCCCGGATCTTCACCGGCCGGTCATACCGCGCGGCCAGGGCCATGAGTTCGGCGGCGAACGGCAGCACGAACCCCTCGAAGTCGGCCCGGGTGATGTCCTCGAAGTGGCACCGGGGGGTGATCCCCTCGTCGAGGGCCGCCTTCACGATGTCCAGGTACATGTCCAGCGCCTGCCGCCGCGTCCGCTGCAACTTCAGAAAGATGTGGTAGTCCGAGCACGACGTGAGGATGCCCGTCTCCCGGAGGCCCATCTGGCGGACGAGTTTGAAGTCGCTCTTGACGGCGCGGATCCAGCCCGTCACCTCCGGGTAGTCGTAGCCGAGGCCGAGGCACTGTTCGACCGCCTCGCGGTCCTTCTTCGAGTAGAGGAAGAACTCGCTCGCCCGGACGAGGCCGCGCGGCCCGGCCAGGCGATGCAGGAACTTGAACAGGGCCACGATCTGCCCCACGGTGTAGGGGGGGCGCGACTGCTGGCCGTCGCGGAACGTCGTGTCCGTGATGAACGTGTCCGGCGGGATGAACGTCGGCACGCGCTCGTGCGTGAAGGGGATCTTCGGGAACTGGTTGTACGGGAAGATGTCGCGGTAGAGGTTCGGCTCCGCGACGTCCTCGAGTCGGGGCGGATACAGGTCCGTGTAGAACGATTGCGTGTTCTTGTCGAAGTGAAGCACGGGAGCGTCTCCTTTCCTCCGCCGGCGCGGAAGCCGGGCCCGGCGGGCAGGTTCGAGCGGGGTATTATAGACCCGGCCGCCCGGCCGTCAACCGGCAGGGGGGCCGCGCTCGGCGCGCCGGAGGCTCACGGGGTCCGCAGAAACGCAGGGCAGGTCGCGGAACCTGCCCCACGGAAGGGAGTCGGACCTCGCCCGGGGCCGGACGGCTACGGGTCCCAGAACTGGCGACCGACGGCCGCGACGGGTCGAGCGTCAGCGGGTCGCACGCGGTGACCGACTGGTCGGTCAAGAGGACGTTGACGAGGCCCTGGTGCCGCGCGAAGCCCGAGGAGGCCATCGCCCTCGCCTGTTCCGGCCCGGTGGCATCCGACGCCGCGCAACGACAAGGGGTCAGGGGCCTCGCGCGGCTGCCAGGGCCCCCGACCCCTTTCGAGGCCGAAAGGACTGCCTCACCGCGGGGTGTACCGCCAGAGCGGGCTGTCCGGGGCGAGGTAGAAACCGCTCTGGGAGGCGCCCACATCCGCCGGGTCGACCGGGAGCGCCTCCACATGGCCGTCGCAGAACAGGACGTTCGCAAGGCCGAAATGGCGGAGGGCCTGGACATCGTTCCAGGTGGCCTCCTCGAATCCCGGCGGGGGTCTCCACGTGTCCGGGTCGGTGACGAAGAACTGCCTGTAGTAGGGGGTGTCCTCTTCGCCGCCGACGGAGCCGGCCTTCAGGTAGTTCGCGAGCGACTTCGGATAATCGAGGATGAAGAAGAGCCCCCCGTCCACCCGGGGCACGTCGATCACGCTGCCGGCCGTGCCGCCTCTGTCCGCCATGAGGTAGGAGCCGGTGCTCATGCCGTAGTCGCAATACGCCCAGCCGTACGGGCTCAGGTTGATGTCGTGGTCCTGAACGGCCATTCCGTGCCAGAACTCCTCCGTCGTGACGAACTTGCCGCGGATCTTCAGGCCGTACCAGTAGTAGGACGGGTCAAGGCTCCGCAGGATTCGGAAGCGGGAGACGTTGCCCTCCTCATCGAAGCCGGCCTCCATGCGGATGTCGGGGTCCCAGTTCATGCCGCCGTCTTCGATCTCGATGCGTTTTGTGGCCCCTCCCAGGGTCGTGATCATCGTCCAGAACCTGCCGCCGGCGAAAGTCTTGTCGTTCAGGGCGACGGGGACCTCGTGGGCCAGGGTGTGGT
>CAYGZE010000200.1:0-3634 GCA_964354185.1 uncultured Anaerolineales bacterium
CCGGCACGTGGATCGACTACGACGGCGACCAGCGGCCCGACATCCTCCTGGCCGATGGGTTCCGCGGCCTGCGGCTCTACCGGAACCGGTGGGGCCAGCCGCTGCCCGCCCCCAAATCGGCCCCGTCGGCCGGCGCGGTCCTGCGGTTCGAGGACGTCTCCGACAAGGTCGGCCTCGGCGAGAACGGCGCCGGCGGCCGCCTCAAGGGCGACCACCTCGCCGTCGCCGATGTGAACGGCGACGGGCGGCCGGACGTCCTCTTCAGCGCCGGCTCCGGCCTTCTCCTCGTGAACACGCCGCAGGGCTTCGTCGCCGCCAAGGACGCCGGCATCGCCTATCGGGCGGGCGGCGTCGCCCCCGTCTTCGGCGACTTCGACGGCGACGGGCGGCCCGACCTCTTCGTCCCCCAGGAAGGCACCTGCCGCCTCTTCCGCAACGCCGGCCAGGGACGGTTCGAGGACGTGACGGCCAAGGCGGGCGCGCTCCGCAACGCCGTGGCCTCCGCCACCTGCGCCGTCTGGGCCGACTTCGGACGCGGCGGCAAGCCCGACCTCCTGGTCGGCTGCCTCAAGGGCCCCAACCGCCTCTTCCGCAACAACGGCGACGGCACCTTCGCTGACGCCAGCGAGGAGATCGGCCTCCTTCACCGCATCTTCAACACGCGCGGCCTTTCGGTCTTCGACGTCAACAAGGACGGCGTGCCCGACGTCATCTTCAACAACGTGGGCCAGGAGTCGACGGCCCTGCTCGGCAACGGGGCGGTCCTGGCGCCCAACGGAACCCGCACGAGATAGACCATGGCCATGGCGGGGCAACCGGGCAAGCGCGGGCGCGGGACGGGAAGGCCGCCCGCCGGCCGCGCTCTCCTGGCAGCCTGCGCCGCCGCAGTGTGGCTGGCCGCCGCCGGGCCCGCGGCCGTGTGCCTGGCGGCCCCGGCTCCCGCGGCCCCCGCCGCTCCCGCCGCCCCCCCCGGCTGGACCACGCACCGCGGCAATCCCGAGCGGACCGGCAGCCTCGACGACCAGCCCGGTCCCGCGAAGCCCGCCGTCCTGTGGGTCTACAAGACGCCGGACGACTTCGTCGCTTCCCCGGTGCCGGGCGCGGGCGGCGTCTACGTCGTCGGCCTCGGCCCGTTCAACACGGGCGTGTTCTACTGCCTGGCGCCAGACGCCGACGCCCCGCAGCGCGTCCTGTGGTCGCGCGGCGCCCCCTTCATCAAGCGTCCCATCGTGTCGGCGCCCGCCGTCGTGGAGTCCCTGGTCGTCTTCGGCGACGGGATGCACCAGACCGACGACGCCGCCCTCATCTGCCTGGACGCGACGAGCGGCCTGCCCCTCTGGCAACACGTGGTGCCGGGCAGGCTCATCCACATCGAAGGAGCGCCGACCGTGGCCGACGGGCGGGTCTACGTCGGCGGCGGCGAGGCGGGCATCCTGTGCGTTGACCTGAAGCGCGTCGTCCTCGACGGCAAGGAACAGGAGGTCGGACCCCTCAGGGACCTCGTCGTGAAACGCTGGGCGGACCTCCTCGCCAAGTTCGAGGAAGACAAGAAGGCCCATCCGGACACCGCCATCCCGCCGACCGAGGACGCCCTGCCGAAGGCGGCCCCCAAGGTCCATTGGCAGAAGGGCCAGAAGACCTGGCACGTCGACGCGCCGCTGCTCGTGACCGGCGGGCGCGTGGTCGCCGCCTCGGCCCACGTGGAGGAGGACAAGATCGGCAAACGCTGCCTCGTGTGCCTGAGCGCGGCCGACGGCAGCACCGCCTGGGAGGTCCCCCTCAAGGTCAACCCGTGGGCGGGGGCGACCCTGGCGGGGAACCTCGTCCTCGTGGGATGCAGCAACATCCGGTTCGACACGAAGCGCATCAAGGAGGCCCAGGGCGAGGTCGTCGCGGTCGGCCTGGCCGACGGCCAGGTCAAGTGGCGCAAGGACGTGCCGGGCGGCATCCTGTCGCCCATCGCCGTCAAGGGCGGCCTGGCCGTCTTCGCCGCCACCGACGGGAAGGTGCGCGGCTGGGACGCCGCCACCGGCGCCGAGAAGTGGGTCTGGGCCGGCCCCGCCCCGTTCTTCGCCGGGCCCGCCATTGCCGCCGACGTCGTCTACGCCGGCGACCTGAAGGGCGTCGTCCACGCCCTCAACCTGGCCGACGGCAAGGCGCGATGGACGTTCAACGTGCCGGCCGACCCCGCCGTCCAGACGCCCGGCATGATCTACGGCTCGGTCCTCGTCAGCGGCGGCGAGATCTACCTGGCGACGTGCAACATCGAGGGCGACGCCGCCGACCAGCCGAGCGCCGTCGTCTGCCTGGCCGACGAGTCCGCCCTGGCCCGCAAGACCCCCGGCGAGAGCATCGCCGTCGACAAGAAGCAGCGGACCATCAGTATCCCCTGCAAGATCGCCCCGCGCAAACTCCCGACCCTCAACGAGATCTACCCGCTCGAGGTCGTGGCGACGTACCCGTCGCCCCAGGGACAGAAGGCCCACGAGACCGTCGTCACCTTCGAGGTCCGGCCGAGCGACGTGCACAAGGCCCTGGAGGCCATGGGCCTGAAGGCCGGCGCGCCGGGGCGCGGCAACGAGGGCACCGCCCGCGGCCCGGAGGTCCGCCTGCTCCTGGAGTTCCCCGGCATCACCGGCAAGCCGCGCGTCGTCCCCCTCGAGAAGTGCATGGTCGACACCCAGACCGGCCGGCCCCTGCCCCCGCTCAAGTGGCTCTTCACCGGCAGCGTCGAGCGGCAGCCCGACCCCAACAAGCCCGACCGCGTCTACGGGGCCGACCTGGCGGGAACGCTCGTCGCCCTCTTCCCCGTCACGGACGAGACCGTCTTCCAGACCAACCTCACCATGCGGGAAGAACAGTTGCTGAAACTCGATACGAACAAGGACATCCTGCCGCCCGAGGGGACGCCGGCCAGGCTGATCGTCCAGGTGGAGAAGTAGCCGGACCAGGGAGGACACGCGGTGACCCTGACGAGACGGAGGCCGAGGCTCCTCGGGCTGGCGTGCGTCGGGCTCTGCCTGGCGAGCGCCGCCGTGGGCGGGGCCCCGGCGCCGAGCCCGCCCGCCGCGGCGCCCGACCTGGGCGCGACCGCCCTCGATGCCGCCCTCCGGGACGCACCCCCCTTCGTCCCCCTGCCGCCGCTGCGGGGCAGCCCCGTGGCGCCGGCGGCGGAGGTGCTCGTGCCGGCGCCGCCGCCGTGGTGGCTCCCGCCGGCCGAGGTGCAGCGATCGCCGCGCGCCCTGCCCGGCGACGGCCGGTACGCGGCGCGGGCCCGCGCGGGGGCGGACCTGCCGCCCGTCGCCTGGGAATCGGAGCCGGCGCTGCCGGCGTCGATCCGCCTGGCGGCCGCGCCGCCCACCGGCGCCCCGTCGCCCGACCCCGACCAAGTCCCGTCCCTGCCGCTCTCGGGCGCGCCGACTCCCGACCAAGTCGGCGTGACGACCGACCCGACCGCCGGGGAGTCCGCCCGGATGGCCGTCGCCGCCGCCCTGCGCTTCCGGCACTCGCAGGCGCCGCCGCTCCTGGTGGCGATCCCGGACCCGTTCGAGGCGCTCCGGGCCGTGCGACTGCGCAGGCAGCCGCCCGACGACGACCCGCCCGCGCGCCTGGCCGAGCGGCCGCCCATGCCGCC
>CAYGZE010000200.1:3734-8558 GCA_964354185.1 uncultured Anaerolineales bacterium
CCGCTGCTGGACCTGGCGGAGGCCGAGACCGACCTCATCCGCATGCGAGGCCCCGCCCTGCGGCCCGCGCCGGGCAACCCGCGCGACGAGTTCTTCCGGACCGAGACCTGGACGGCCGACGGGTCGCGCTTCACGCGGACGACCCTGGCGGTCGGCGGCCGCCGGATGACCGCCTTGGCGCGGCGCGACGCCGCCGTCGACACCGTCTGGGCCGTCGAGCACCTCCTGAAGGACGCCGCCGACGTCGCCGCCTACCTGGAACTGCCCGACGAGGTCTTCCGGTATGAGCCGGACGTGGCGCCCCTGCGCGAGGCCGAGGCGGCGGTGGGCGACCGCGGCATCGTCATGGTCGACACGGGCGACCCCATCTGCGAGGCCGCCTCGCTCCTCAGCCTGGCCGACTACACGGTCCTCGCGTTCACGGAGGGGCGGCTGTTCCACCGCCTCCTGGAGAAACTCGCCCGCCCCCTGTGGGAGCGGACGGCCCAGGTGGCGGCCGCGTTCCCCGGCCACCTCTGGCGGATCTGCGGGCCCGAGTACGCGACCGAGCCCTACCTGCCGCCACGCTTGTTTGAGGAATACGTCGTCCGCTACACGAAGCCGATGGTGGACGCCATCCGCGCCCACGGCGGGTTCGCGCGGCTGCATTGTCACGGGCGGATCCGGTCGGCCCTGCCGCACTTCGTCGCCATGGGGGCCGACGCGACCGACCCGATCGAGCCCCCACCGCAGGGCGACGTGCAACTCGCCGACGTCCGCCGCCAGTACGGGCGCGACCTCGCCCTGTTCGGGAACCTGGAGGTCAGCGACATCGAGAACCTCGAGCCCCGCGCGTTCGAGGGGGTCGTCCGCCAGGCCCTCCGGGACGGGACGGCCGGCCCCGGCCGCGGCTTCGTCCTGATGCCGACGGCCTGCCCCTACGGCCGCACGATCTCGCCGCGCACGATGGCGAACTACGAGACGATGGTCCGGCTGGCCACGCGGTTCGGCGGCTGAGACGCACCCGCGCACGTGTTCAGCGCGCTGGACAAGCTCCGATCGGCGGGTGCCACTGGCGGCTTGTCCGCCAGTGCCGCCCGGAATCACACTGGCTGCGGGTAGCCGGCGGCGCGCCCGTTACGGGCACGCTGAACACGCCCGCGCCGCCGACCGCACGCAGGCCCCCGCTTCACACCCGCCCGGCGCAGCCGCACGCGCCGATCCACCGGTCCACGACGGCCGCCAGGGCCGTCATCGCCCGGGCGACCTGTTGCGGCATCCAGGCGCGGTCCTTCGCGGCCCACTGGCTCTGGAGCGATTCGCGCACGGCGATCACGAGTTCGCTCGCCACGTTCACCTTGGCGATGCCCAGCGAGATCGCCCGCGCAAGGTCCTCGGGCGGCGTGCCGGAGCCCCCGTGCAGGACCAGCGGGACGCCCGCGGCCCGGCGGATCGCCCCCAGCCGCTCGAAGTCCAGCCGCGGCCGCCGCGTGTAGATGCCGTGGGCGTTGCCGATCGAGACCGCCAGCATGTCGACGCCCGTGGCCTCGACGTAGCGGCGGGCCTCGTCGGGGTCGGTGAGGGACTCCGCGTGGCCGCCCTCCACCGTGACGTCGTCCACGCGCCCGACGGCGCCGAGTTCCCCCTCGACCGACGCCCCCTCCGGCCGCGCCAGGCCGACCACTTCGCGCAGCGCCGCCGCGTTCTCCTCGAACGGCCGGGCCGAGTAGTCGAGCATCACCGACGTGTACCCGGCGGCCAGGCACTGCCGCACGAGCGCGATCGAGTCGCCGTGATCCAGGTGAAGCGCCGCCACCGCCGCGTGGCGCGAGGCCGCGCTCCGCGCGGCGTCTGCCAGGGCCTGCGGCGGAAGCAGCGGCAACTCCCCCGGACCGCTCATCACGATGACCGGCGCCCGGCGGCGCGCCGCCGCCTGGAACACCACTTCCGTCGTCTCCGCGTTCCAGGCGCAGAACGACGGCACAGCGTAGCCCTTCCGCAGGGCGTCTCGAAGCAGTTCGGCTGCGGGCACCAGGCTCAAGCGGTTCTCCTCGAATTCGGTCCGGGCCATCCTCCCCGGCCGGGACACGGCGGACAAGGATACACCGCCGCCCGCGCGTTTTCACCTGTTGTTCGGCGGCCCGGGCGGCACTGGCGGACGAGCCGCCAGTGGCACCCGCCCAGGAAACATGGTCAGGCACGCCAAACACTTACGCCCGCGCGGAGGCCGATTCACGGCTTGCACGCGCCGCCCGAATCCCGTAAGGTGAATGATGCGGGCGCTGGGGCGTCCGTGTGGAAGGACCGGCGGCGGGCCACCCCTGCGGGGCGCGGACGCACCGCACGGGGCCGGTGAGCATGCCGCCCGAGATCGGAGGAACGCCGATGCGCGCAATCCTGTGGGGATCGATCCTGTGGACCATGGCTGCCGGCCTCGCCGTCGGGCTCGGCGCCCGGGCGGTCGCAGCCGAGGCCGAGCCGCCCGATGAGCCGGGCTTCGTCTCCCTCTTCAACGGCAAGGACCTGACGGGCTGGGACGGCGACCCGCGCCTCTGGTCCGCCAAGGACGGCGTCCTCCGCGGCGAGACCACCGCCGAGAATCCCGCCAAGGGCAACACCTTCTGCATCTGGAAGGACGGCCGCCTGAAGGACTTCGTCCTCAAGATCAAGTTCCGCATCGCCGGCGGCAACTCCGGCATCCAGTACCGCAGCCAGGACCGCGGCAACTGGCGCGTCACCGGCTACCAGGCCGAGGTCGAGGACAACCCCGGCAAGGTCGGCTTCCTCTACCACGAGGGCGGGCGCGGCTGGCTGGTCAACGTCGGCGACTTCATGGTCATCGACAAGGACGCCAAGAAAGAGGTTGTCGGCAAGGTCGCCGACGTCGAGGCCCTCAAGAAGGCCCCCTACTACAAACTGAAGGACTGGAACGAGTACACGATCATCGCGCGCGGCAACCACCTGCTGCACTACCTGAACGGCTACCCGACGATGGAGTTGATCGACGAGGACCCCAAGGGCCGCGCGCTTGAGGGCATCTTCGCCCTCCAGATCCACGCCGGGCCGCCCATGGTCGTCGAGTTCAAGGACATCCGCGTCAAGCACCTCAAGGGGCCCTACGGCGAGGCGAGGCGCCTCTTCAACGGCACGGACCTGGCGGGCTGGGTACCCTCGAGCGACGCCCTGAAGGACACGTTCGCCGCCAAGGACGGCGTGATCACCGACACGGGCAACCCCGGCGGCTACCTCCGCACGACCGAGGACTTCACGAACTACGCCCTGCGGCTCCAGTTGCGCCACGTCAAGGAGGGCAACTCGGGGGTGCTCCTTCGCGTGACGGGGCCCGACAAGGTGTGGCCGAAGTCCATCGAGTGCCAGGGCCAGTCGGGCGCCATGGGCGACATCTGGAACATCGACAAGTTCCCGATGAAGGTGGCCCCGGACCGCACGAACGACCGCCACACCGCCAAGCTGCACCCCTCGAACGAGAAGCCCATCGGCGAGTGGAACGACTATGAGATGACCCTCGACGGCGGCGACCTCGGCATCTGCGTGAACGGCCTCGTCCAGAACACCGCCACCGAGTGCGAGGAGATCCCGGGCAAGATCGCCCTCCAGGCCGAAGGGTCGCCCAAGGAGTTCCGCAACCTCGTCCTCATCCCCATCCTGCGGGGCAAGGACAAGTAGCCCTGTAATGCCCGTCGGGCGTTTGCGCGGTGGCTCTCCCGACCCACCGCGCAACGCAGTGCTGCGGGCCTGGCGGACCACCGGGGAAGGCGCCAGGAGGAGAGGATGGACGTACGCGTCCTGGGCAGGACCGGCCTGCGCGTCAAGCGCCTGGGCTTCGGCGGCATGACCCTGCCCCACGTCGACGTCGACCAGGCGGTGGCCACCGTGAACCGGGCCCTCGACCTGGGGATCAACTTCGTGGACACGGCCCGCGCCTACGGCCGGGGCGACAGCGAGCGCAAGATCGGCCGCGTTATGAAGCACCGCCGCGCCGCGTGCTGCCTCAGTTCCCGCTCGACCGACATGAGCCGCGACGGCATGAAGCGGGCCATCGACGAGAGCCTCGAGGCCCTCCAGACCGACTGCATCGACCTCTACGCCCCGCACGACGTCTCGACCCGCGCCAAGCACGACGAGATGATGTCGAAACAGGGCGCCCTGGCGGCCCTCCAGGAGGCGCGGGCCGAGGGCAAGATCCGCCACATCGGCTTCACGAGCCACCACTGGGGCCTCATCGACCGCATGGTCCGCAGCGGCGAGTTCGAGGCCGCCCTCATCACCTACAACCTGGTCACGCGCGACGCCGAGGCCGGCGCGATCGACCTGGCCGAGCGCCACGGCGTCGGCCTGTTCGTGATGAAGGTGTTCGGCAACGGCACGCTCCTGCGCCTGAAGGCCCCGGGCGACGGCCGCACGCCCACGGTCGAGGAGTGCCTGCGGTTCGCCCTGTCGAACGAGCGGCTGCCGCTCATCCTCACGGGGGCGAAGTCGCCCGAGGAGATCGCCCAGAACGTCGCCATCGCGACGTCCTTCCGGCCGCTCGGCCCCGACGAGCGGCGCGCGATGGGCGCCTTCGGCGACCGGCTCGGCAAGGGCTACTGCTACGGCTGCGAGTACTGCCTGCCCTGCCCGCAGGAGATCAATATCCCGGGCATCCTGCAACTGCTCGACTACCAGGAGCGGGCGAACTGGGAATGGCCCCAGGCGCCGCAGGCCTACGCAGCGTTCGCGGCCACGGCCGGGGACTGCGCCGACTGCGGCGAGTGCGAGGAGCGGTGCCCCCAGCACCTGCCCGTCCGCGAGCGCCTGAAGGCCGCCCACGCCAGGTTCGCCAAG
>CAYGZE010000201.1:0-8540 GCA_964354185.1 uncultured Anaerolineales bacterium
GAGCCGCTGTACCGCATGCACGGCGGCCGCTGCTACGTGGTCTACTGGGACGTGCTCGCGCCGGGCGGGTAACAGGCGGGGGACCACCATGGACGCTGCGTCGCTGACACGCGACTTGAAGGCGCACGCCGCCTTGCGCGGCGTGGACCTCGTGGGGTGCACGTCGGTGCGGCCGCTGCGAGCGGGGCGGGGGCGGGGGGAGGTCGACCCGCAGAGCCTGATGCCCGACGCCCGGGCCATCGTCATAGCGGCCTGCTACATGTACGGGTTCGAGTCGGCGGAACCGTCGGCCCCGGGCGCGCCGCGGGGCCGGTTCGGACCGTGGACGCGCGGGTCCCTGGCGGCCACGGCGTACGGCGCGAAGGTCGTCCGGGAGTTCCTGGAAGGGCGCGGGTACCGCGCGATCGACGCCCCCGACCTGCCCTACAAGATGGCCGCCGTCCGGTCGGGCATCGTCTGCTACGGAAAGAACTCGATCGTCCACGCGGGCAACTTCGGGTCCTATCTGAAACTGTCGGGCGTCGTGACGAACGCGGGCCTCGAGTGCCTGGACGGGCCGCTCGACGCGTCGGACTGCGGAGACTGCACGGCGTGCATGGACGCGTGCCCGACGGGGGCCCTTGCCCGCCCTTATCACCTGGACGTGGACCGGTGCATCTGCGCCTGGCTGTGGGGCCGGCCGATCGCGCGGCCGATGCGCGAGAAGGTAGGGGCGTACATCTTCCGCTGCGGCTACTGCCAGGAGGCGTGTCCGCGGAACTGGGACCTGCGGCCGCGACAGGCGTGGCCGTTCGCCCTCGAGGCGAAGAGCGACCGGCCGGAGTTGCTGCCGCTCCTAGCGGCGGACGAGGCGACGCTGGCGGCCGCGCTGCCGGCCTTCGTGATGCAGGCGGGGGCGGACACGGTGCGCCGGAACGTCGCGATCGCGCTGGGGAACACGGGAGACCCGGCCGCGATCCCCGCCCTCGTCGCGGCGCTGGGCCTGGCGCACGCCGAGACGCGGGGGGCCGCGGCCTGGGCGCTCGGCCGGCTGGGCGGGTCGCAGACGACGGCGGCCCTGCGCGACGCCCTCGCTGGCGAGCGAGAGCCCGGCGTGGTCGACGAAATCCGGGAGGCCCTGCACGCCGCGACCGTCCGCTCGCCGCCGGCGTGAGGGAAGGGCCACCCTCACCCGGCCTTCGGCCACCCTCTCCCTGAGCGAGAGGGAACCAGCGAGGGGCCCTCCGACGGACTCCCCTCTCCCTGGAGGGAGAGGGGGCGGGGGTGAGGGGGTCGCTGTTACCCTGGCTCAAGCGGCGTCAGATGACCGGGCACTCCCACCCTTTGCGGTACGCGCGGCGGATGTAGCGGTCGGCCTTCGGGCAGTTCTTGGCCTTGAGGTTCACGCCGTCCCACTGGATCTTCTCGCCCGTGCGGATGGCGAGGTTCCCCAGGAGGACGCACTCGGCCAGGTGGCCGCTGTAGTCGGCGAAGTTCGACGAGGCGGGCTTGCCGCCCCGGACGGCCTCGAGCCACTCGATCTTGTGGTCCTTGACGCGCGGCAGGAAGGGCTCGGGCTCCTTGAACGCCTTCATCTTCGCCTCGGGGACGATGAACGGTCTGGCGGTGTCTTCGACGACGATCGTCCCCTTGTCGCCGATGAACATGGAGCCGTTGGGCGGCAGGTTGCGGTCGGCCTCGAGTTCGGGCGGGCGCGGCGGGAGGTTGGGCACGTCGTACTTGGTTTCGCCGCCGTCCTGGCGTGCCTTGCGGCCGTCCCACCAGGTGACCTTGACGGGCGGCAGGTCGCCGCGCGCGGGGAACTGGTAGATTACGGTCGACCAGTTCGGCCCGGTCTCGTCGGAGTTGCCCTGCTGCTCGGCCTCGACGGTGTCGGGATGGCCGAGTTTCAGGGCCCAGACGGCGCTGTCCCAGAAGTGGCAGCCCATGTCGCCCAGGGCGCCGGTGCCGAAGTCCCACCAGCCGCGCCACGAGAACGCATGGAGATGGTCGTGGTAGTCGCGGTAGGGGGCGGGTCCGATCCACAGGTCCCACTCGACGCCCGGCGGGACGGGTTTCGAGGGCGGCCGCTTCGGGATGCCCTGCGGCCAGATGGGCCGGTCGGTCCAGATATGGACTTCCTTGACGGGCCCGATCGCGCCCGACTGGACCCACTCGACGCACTTGCGGAGGCCCTCGGTCGCGTGGCCCTCGTTGTCCATCTGGGTGGCGACCTTGTACTTGGCGGCCCCGAGCGCCAGTTGCCGCGCCTCCCACACCGAGTGCGTCAGCGGCTTCTCCGTGTCGACGCCCTTGCCGAGTTGCATGGCCATCATCGACGCGGCGTAGTGGTGGTGGTCGGGCGTCGAGACCATGACGGCGTCGATCTCCTTCTGCTCCTCGAGCATCTTGCGGTAATCGAGCCAGGTCTTGGCGCCGGCGTGGTCCTTCAGGGCGCCGTCGAGGCGCGATTGGTCGATGTCGCAGAGGGCGACGATCGTGTTGCCGCCGATCCGCTTGAACCACTCGCGGTTGCCCTGGCCCATGCCGCCCACGCCGATGATGCCCAGGTTCACGCTGTCGTTGGCCGCGTAGGTCCGCGCCGCGAGCGCTGGGACCAGCGTGACGGCCGCGGCGGCGGCCGCCCCGGCCTTGAGGAACGTCCGACGACTGATGCGCATCACCACGGTCCACCTCCTCGTATCATGCAGGTCCGTCCGCGCCGGCCGCCGGACGGCGCCGGCCCTTTCCCCTGTTGAACCGCGCGCGGCCGCGCCGGTTCCCGCGAAAGCGGCGCGGCCCGCGGCCGCATGTCACTCAAACCGCGGCAAGTACGCCTTCTGGAGTTCGAGCATGTGATCGAGCATCGCCTCGGCCCGCCTCACGCTGTCGACGCACGGGTCCAGCAGGAGCGCCTGGAGCAGCAGTTTCCGCGACCGCGTCCGGTGGGCCTCCACCAGGAGCCGCTGGATCGAGACCTGGGTGCGGCAGAGGGCGGCCAGGGCCTCGGGCAGCGGGCCGACCTTCACGGGATGGATGCCGGCGGCATCGACGACCGCCGGGACCTCGACGACGGCCTCGGGCGGCAGGTTCTCGACCCAGCCGCCCGTGTTGAGGACGTTGACGGTGGGTTCCCAGCGGCCGGCGTCGTCGAGGACGTCGGCGATGAGGTCGACGACGATCTCGCCGCCGGGCCGCGCCAGCCGCTCGTCGGCAGCCTTCGTGCCCGCGAGGTACGGCTCGCGCCAGTCCGTGGGCGGGGCGTCGCCCGCCGGCCGGCGCTCGCGACCGTAGGGCCAGAGCGTGCCCGTGAACTCCGTCGCGAACGCGAGGTACTCGCCGACGTGGTCGTCGGACGGGAAGACCAGGAGGTCGAAGACCTCGGTCATCTTGCGCACGAGGGGCGGCGCGTGCCGGCGGACCGCGTCGCGGAGGTCGCCGTACAGGTCGCGGCCGCTCGCGCGGTCGGCGACGCCGAGGACCCAGAACAGGTGGTTCATGCCGCCCGTGACGATGTCGAGGCCCGCGAGGTCGCGGCCGAGCCAGCGGGCGACGTCGCCCCGGGCCATCAGGACGCCGTGGCACAGGCCGACGGCCCGCACGCGCGTCAGGTGACACATGGCCATAAGAATGCGGCTCTCGGGGTTCGTGAAATTCAGGACGAGCGCGTCGGGGCAGAGGCGCTCGACGTCGCGGCAGATGGGGAGGATGATCTCGTAGTTCCGCAGGGCGTGGAAGAGGGCCCCCGGCCCGCCGTTCTCGCCCAGGCAGTGCTTGAACCCGAACGCCAGGGGGACGCGGAAGTCCTGCTCCCAGAGGGCCATGCGGTTGCGCGTGACGGCGGTGATGACGAAGTCCGCATCCGCGCGGTCCGCCGTCTTCTCGAGGCGCACCCGCGAGCCGCGGTAGGCGCGGATCATCTCCGCCAGGCGGGCGGTCTTCTCGAGCGCCGCTTCGTCGATGTCCACGAGCCGCAGCGCCACGTCGTGCTTCCGCAGGGCCGCGTGGCCGAGGACGTCGGCGACGGTGCCCAGGCCGAAACTCGCGCTCCCCGCGCCGATGAGGACGATGGTGACGGGCTTTCCGGAACTCACGCTGCCTCTCCGGTGTCAGGGCCGTTTCCAGGAAGGTGGCCGGCCTTCCACGCGCCGGGTGCCACTGGCTGCTTGCAGCCAGTGCCCCCCGAACGCTGGCGGACAACCCGCCCGAGTCACCCGCCTTGGGCGAGCCCCACCTTCCTGGAAACGGCATAACGCCCGAGTTGCGGACTCACCCGAGGTCGGCACGGGCCCGGGCGAGGATCGTGTCGATGGCCCGCTGCTCGTCGGGCCGCAGGGCGTAGTCGTGCCGCGCGACGCACCGGCGAACCTCGTCGTGGACGGCGCGGCGGACGTCCGGCTCGCCGGCCGCCTGCCACCCCGCGAGGCTCCGCCGCTCGAAGAACCGCGGCTGCCAGTAGACTTGGCGGCAGGCGTCGCGCGTCGCCTCGAGGGCGGCGAACGAGCCGCTCGCCAGCGCCTCCGCCAGGTCGCCCAGGCACCGCGCCGGGTCGCACGCGCCGTCCATGCCGCGGACGAGCCGCTCGGCGCCGTCCTTGATCTCCAGGTCCCACAGGAGTTGCTCGGCGCTGAAGACCTCGTCGAGGCTCAGGGTGCCGACGTTCGCGAAGTAGCGCTCGCCCAGGAGGGCCCCGGCCGCCAGGAGGGCGGCCCGCTCGGCGCAGGCCTGGGGCCCGGGCATCTTGGCCATGACGTGGACGTTCGCCGCCCCCGGCCGCCACGCCCGGCCGTGCAGGAAGGCGTTCACCTCGCTGCTCATCAACTGGAGGAGCAGGTTTTCGGGCGATCCGAAGACCTGCATCAGGCTCCGCATGTCGGCGGGGAAGAGGCCGACGAACCACTGCGGCTGGATGCCGAGGAGTTCGCGGACGAGGATCGCGCCGCCGATGACCTCCGCCGCCGCCAGCGCGAAGGCGTCGCCCGCGCGGATCGAGGCGGTGCTCCCCATCGCGGGCATGGCGGCCACGCCGACG
Source organism: uncultured Anaerolineales bacterium (assembly GCA_964354185.1). Classification (GTDB taxonomy): domain Bacteria; phylum Planctomycetota; class Phycisphaerae; order FEN-1346; family FEN-1346; genus CAYGZE01. The sequence goes on from CAYGZE010000201.1 coordinate 5,012, forward strand.
CGCTTGAGGCGCTGCCCGAGCGCAAGCGCGCACGCCAGCGACTCGCCGCACAGCGCCAGCGGCGTGAAGACGTACACGGCGATGAACTCCAGCGGCTGCCCCAGCGCCTCGGCCATCGCGGCGACGTGCGGCAGCGACGCGGCCGACTTGATGTCGATCGGGTGCCGCCCGTGCCGCGAGTACGTCGCCGACACCCACAACTGCACGACCGGCTGGAGGGGGCCGGGCACGTCGGTCGGCGTCCCCGGGGCGGTGGCCCGCACGCCGCGCTCGCTCAGCACGTCGGCCAGTTTCGTCGCCTCCACCAGGCGCTCGGTCGAGAAGGGGACGATCCGGTCGCTGGCCAGGTCGTGGACGTGCAGGGCGTAGTTGCTGATGCCCACCGTGATGGCCGAGGTCTCGGGCCGCGGCGGCTCGGCCCGCGTCGAGAACGCGTTGCCGTGGCGGTCGCGCTCCTCGCGGAGGAACGCGCGGAACAGGGCGGGGTCGATGCGCACCCGGCCGCCGGTCGCCCGGAAGCCGCGCGCCGCCAGCCGGTCGGCGACGTCCCGCCCGCGCACCTCCATGCCAACCTCGCCGAGGATGCGGCCGGCGGCGTCCTCGATCCGCTCGAGGTTCGCCGCGGACAACATCGCCGGACGGTCGAGCACGAGCGGCTTGGGGTCCATCGGCGCGGCCTCCAGGAGCGGTTCTCGGGAGGAGGGTAACGCGGGCGGCCGCCGCTTGTCCAGCAGAAAGGTCGTGCGGGGCCCGCTGGCGAACGAATAAACGTTTGACCCCCGTCCGGCCGATGGTATACTTGGGAACGTCGATAGGAGGCGGCCGGTCGGCCGCCCGGGCATGATTGCCGGAAGGCAGGTCGGAGGTGCGGCGTGTTGACGCTCGGACAGAAGGGCGAGTCGGACGGCCTCGTCGCTTTCCCGGGCGTCGCGCGCGCCGGCATTGTGGTAGTCGGCGTAGCCGCAGGAGGGCCCCGGGCGTAGGCACGGTCCAGGCACGATCGTCCCGGGGCTCGCGAGAGACCCCGGGTTTTTTTGTTGGGGCGCGGTGGCCCGCCCTGCGAAGGAGCGCTTCGCTCGGCTGCACGAGCCGCCGGCGCCCCGCAAGACAGGCGATAGGGCACGGAGCCATGGCACAGGTCACGGTCTACGATACGACGCTGCGGGACGGCATGCAGGGCGAGGGCGTGAGTTTCAGCCTCCAGGACAAACTCGACATCGCTCGGCGCCTGGACAACCTCGGCGTCCATTACCTCGAGGCGGGCTACCCCGTCGCGAACGCGAAGGAAGAGTCGGTGTTCCGCGAGTTGAGGCGGTCGCCCCTCGCGCGGGCCGTCGCCGTCGCGTTCGGCATGACGCGGCGCGTCGGCCAGGAGGCCCAGGAGGACGCGGGCCTGCGGGCCCTGCTGGCGGCCGAGACGCGCGTCGTGACGATCGTCGGCAAGGCGTCCCTCTTCCACGTCCGCAAGGTCCTCCGCGCGTCGGCCGAGGAGAACCTCGCGATGATCGCCGACTCCGTGCGCCTGGCGAAGGCCGCCGGACGCGAGGTCTTCTTCGACGCCGAGCACTACTTCGACGGCTACCGCGAGGACGCCGAGTACGCCCTGCGGGTCCTGGCCGCAGCCCTGGAGGCCGGGGCCGACCGCCTCGTCCTGTGCGAGACGAACGGCGGCATGCTGCCGGAGGCCGTGGCCGAGATCGTCGAGGCGACGCTCCGCCGGACGGGCGCCCGCCTGGGCATCCACTGCCACAACGACGGCGGCCTGGCGGTCGCCAACACGCTGGCCGCCGTCCGCGCGGGCTGCGACCAGGTCCAGGGCACCGTCAACGGCCTGGGCGAGCGGTGCGGCAACGCCGACCTCTGCGCCGTCCTCCCGAACCTCGAACTCAAAATGGGCCGCGAGTGTCTGGGGAGGGAGAACCTCGCTAAACTGACCGAGACCGCCCGCTTCGTCTACGAGACCGCCAACATGCTCCTCGCGCCCGGGCAGCCGTACGTCGGACCGAGCGCGTTCGCCCACAAGGGCGGCATGCACGTCGCCGCCGTCCGGCGCGACCGCGGCTCCTACGAGCACGTCGATCCGACCCTGGTCGGGAACACGCGCCGCATCCTCGTGAGCGAACTGGGGGGCCGCGGGACGATCCTCGCCAAGGTCGCCGGGACCGACTTCGAGGCCGACAAGGCCCTCCAGCAGAAGGTCCTGAAGGAGGTGCAGCGGCTGGAGCAGGAGGGATACCAGTTCGAGGCGGCCGAGGCGAGTTTCGCCCTCCTGGTGCGCCGCCTCGCCCAGCGCCAGCGCTCGTTCTTCGACCTCGACCACTACGCCGTCTCGATCGTCAAGGACACCCAGCACACGCCCGTCACCGAGGCGACCGTCAAACTCCGCGTCGGCGCCGCGTGGCAGCACACCGTGGCCGAGGGCGACGGCCCGGTGAACGCCCTGGACGGCGCCCTACGGAAGGCGCTCCTCCCGGCCTATCCGAACCTGGCCGAGATGGTCCTGGTGGACTACAAGGTCCGCGTCATCAACTCCGGCGCCGGCACCGCCGCCAAGGTCCGCGTCGTCATCGAGTCGCGCGACCGCGAGGAGCACTGGGGCACCGTCGGCGTCTCCGAGAACATCATCGACGCGTCGTGGCAGGCGCTCGCCGACAGCATCGCGTACAAATTGTCGAAGGACGAACAGGGGCGGCAGCATGGCTAAGGCAAAGCCGAGAAAGAGCAAGGACGCAGGGCAGGGCGACGCGGCGGCCGGTGCCGCGGGCGGCGGGGGCGGCGAACCGCTCCCGAAGACCTACGATCCCTCGACCGTCGAGGCCCGCATCTATGCGGCCTGGGAATCGAGCGGCGCCTTCGCGCCCCCGCCCGACGCGGCCGGCGAACCGTTCACCATCGTCATCCCCCCGCCCAACGTCACCGACCGCTTGCACCTCGGCCACGCGCTCAATAACACGCTCCAGGACATCCTCGTCCGCTGGCGCCGCATGCAGGGCCGCAAGACCCTCTGGCTCCCCGGCACCGACCACGCGGGCATCGCCACCCAGGCCGTCGTCGAGCGCCGCATCTTCGAGGAGGAGAAGAAGACCCGCCACGACCTCGGCCGCGAGGAGATGGTCCGCCGCATCTGGGCCTGGCGCGACCGCAGCGGCGACCTCATCCTCAAGCAACTTCGCTCGATCGGCTCCTCCTGCGACTGGTCGCGCACCCGGTTCACCCTTGACCCGATCTGCGCCCGCGCGGTCCGCCGCGCGTTCTTCCGCCTGTTCGCCGACGGCCTTATCTACCGCGGCAAGCGCCTCGTCAACTGGGACACCCACCTCCAGACCGCCGTCGCCGACGACGAGGTCTACCACGAGACCGTCAAGGGCCACATGTGGCACATCCGGTACCCCGTCAAGGGCGAGCTGGGGCGGTTCGTCACCGTGGCGACGACGCGGCCGGAGACGATGCTCGGCGACACGGCGGCGGCCGTCCACCCCGACGACCCGCGCTACCGCGACCTGGTGGGCCGCACGCTCATCCTGCCCCT
>CAYGZE010000202.1:0-8521 GCA_964354185.1 uncultured Anaerolineales bacterium
GTGGCACCCGGCGGGTCGCAGCGGCGGCCCCCCGGATTCAGGTGAGAAGGCCCGTGGGCGGCCCTTCGCCAGTGCGGCTGCGGATGACGGCGTCGGCCAGGAGGTACACCGGGACGGCTGCCAGGGGCGCCGCCAGGGGCAGCAGGGCGTCGAGCCACGCGTCCGGCAGCCGCGCGCTCCACGCGAACGCCCACGCCAGGTGGGCGGCCGAGGTCAGGAGGACGGCCTCCAGGGCGCCCCAGCGTCCGCGGAGGAAGAAGGCCCCGCCCAGGGCCCCGGCGGCCAGGATGGGCGGATAGGCCGCGCCGGGGCGGTCGACGAGGGCCTTGGCGGCATCCCACTCGGCCAGCAGGGCGATCGCCACGCCGACGACGATCCACGCGCAGGCCAGGCCGAGGAAGCCCCGGGAACCCGATCCGATAATGGGCGGCAGCGAGGGCGGGTTGACGAGGCCGGCGGCCCCGAGGACGGCCGCCCCGGCCGCCAGGACGCCCATCGAGGCCGCCACGGACGCCGTCCAGGGCCACCCGCCGGCGGGCAGAAGGTGCCACGTCGAGATGGCTCCGGCGAAGTACCAGAGGCCGCAGGCCACCAGGGCGGTCCAGAGGGCGCTGGAGATGCGGCCGTACCACGTGACGGCGGCGCTGGCGAGGCCGACCCCGGCGGCGATGCCGGCCAGAATGCCGAGGCGGGCGAACGGCTCGCTCGGCAGGATGTGCGGGTTGGCCCGCAGGACGGCCACCAGGGCGACGAGCGCCGGCAGCGAGAAGTCGAGCCGCCGGCAGGCCACCAGGAGCCCCAGGGCGGCCGAAACGGGCAGGAGGGCCACGGCGAGGGTCTCGGTGTCGAGGGAGGGCAGTTCCCCGCCGCGGGCCGAGCCGAGGACGAGGGTCGCCAGGACAAGGGCGCCGTTCAGGCCGAGGATCACCAGGACGCGGGCCGCGTGGCCGCCCAAGCCGCCCGACCGGCGCGGGCTCTCGACGTCGTCTTCGGCCTGACGCTTCGCCATGGCGGATCCGGTCCGGGGCCGCAGGGCGCGATTGAGCGGCGCGGGCGGTTCCCCTGCGCGCGGGCGTCGCGTCCGCGCCGCGGTGCCCGTCACGATAGGCGGGCGGCCGTGCGGAATCAAGGAAAACGCGGTGCCCTGGCCGGGTGCGGCCGGCCGGTATGTGTTCAGCGTGCTTGGCGGGTTCCCATCGGCAGGTGCCACTGGCTGTTTGCAGCCAGTGCGATTCCGGACGGCACTGGCGGGCAAGCCGCCAGTGGCACCCCGGTTACGGGCACGCTGAACACGTACCCCCGCCGCGGCGCCCGGGCGCAAGGCCGCGGCGCAAGGTTGTTGCGGGAGGGCCGCGCGGCGGGTATGCTGTGGCCCATCGCAATTCACCGGGCGGGGCAGGCAGGGAGGACGGGCGTGGCGCTCGCGCCGGACCTGAAGGGCCAGGTGGCGGTGGTGACGGGGGCCGGGCGCGGCATCGGCCGGGCGGTCGCGCGGGCGCTGGGGGCGGCCGGGGCCCACGTGGTCGCCGCGGCCCGGACCGTGAAGGAGATCGAGGCGACAGCCGAGGCGATCCGGGCGGCCGGCGGCGAGGCGACGGCCATCCGCGTGGACCTGGCCGACGAGGCGTCGGTCACGGCCCTCTTTGCGCAGGTCCGCAAGCGGCTCAAGCGGCTCGACGTGCTCGTCAACAACGCGGGGATCGGCCTCTATGGTCCCGTGGCGGAGTTCTCGTCGGCCGACTTCGACCGCGTCCTGGCGGTGAACCTGCGGGGCACGTTCCTCTGCTGCCGCGGGGCCATGAAGTTGATGATCCCGCGCGGGCGGGGCTACATCATCAGCATCTCCAGCGTGGTGGGCTTCAAGGGGTACGCGAACCAGGCGGCCTACACGGCGTCGAAGCACGGGATCATGGGCCTGACGAAGGTGCTGGCCGTCGAGGGGCAGGCGCACGGCATCCGGGCCAGCGCCATCCTGCCGGGCGGCGTCGACACCGACCTGGTGCGCGACGCCAGGCCCGACCTGGACCCGAAGGTGCTCCTCAGGCCGGAGGACATCGCCCAGGCGGTCCTGTACCTGTTGTCGCTGTCGGACCGGGCGGCGGTGGACCAGATCTACATCCGGCGGCTGACGAGCCAGCCGTTCTGACCTGCCGGCAGGCGGGCGGCGCGGGCGGCCTCGCGGCGGGGCGGCGCGGGCGGCCCAGGAGGATGAGGCCATGCGGAACTTCCTGCACGCCTTTGTGCCGATCTTCGTCGCGGTGGACGCGCTGGGCGTGCTGCCGCTCTTTATCGGGCTGACGGACGGCCTCGGCCGCGAGGACCGCCGCCGCATCATCCTCCAGTCGATGGTGGTGGCGACGACGGTGGCCATCGCGTTCATCCTGCTCGGCAAGAGCGTGTTCGTGCTGATGGGCATCCGCGTCGAGGACTTCATGGTGGCGGGCGGGGTGCTCCTGTTCGTCATCGCGACGCTCGACCTGGTGACGGCGACGAAGTACGCCCGCCGCGAGGTCGGCACGCTCGGCGCGGTCCCCCTGGGGATGCCGCTCATCGTGGGCCCGGCTACGCTGACGACGTGCCTGATGATCGAGGGCGTGTACGGCCTGGTGCCGACGCTGGCGGCGGTGGTCGTCAACATCGCCGTGGCCGGGCTGGTGTTCCTGAGCGCCGACTGGTGGACGCACCTCCTGCGGGAGGCCGGGTCGCGGGCGTTGTCGAAGGTGGCCAGCCTGATCCTGGCGGCCATCGCGGTGATGATGATCCGCAAGGGCCTCATCGGTCTGATCGCGGCGGCCACGGCGGCCAAGTGACGGGCCTTGCCGCGAGGCGCGGCGCGGGGGCGGAGCGGGCGGCGCATGGACATCGAGCACGCGGAACTGTAGCCCTGGGGAAGGGCCCTTGAGATGCCGGAGTCGCCGGAGACGAGTAACCCCGCGGTAGTCGAACTGCTGCGCCTCGCACGGGCGGGCCAGTACGACGCCCTGGAGTCGGCCTGGATGGAGGCGGTGGAGGCCGGGGCCGCCCGGGCCGCCGACCTCGACTCCGTCGTCCAGGCCGTCGGGCGCGGGGCCGAGCCCAAGCGCAAGGAGTCGCTCCTCTGGTTCATGCTGACCGTGCTGGCCGAGCACGCGGGCCCGGCCGAGGCGATCGCCGCCGCCCGCGGCGCGGCCGACCGGTTCCCCGAGAGCGCCACCCTCCGCGACGAGGTCGCGACGCTCTACGCGGCGGCCCACCCCGACCGCCCGGACGCGCGGGCCCTGGCCGCGATGACCGTCCTTGACCCGGACCTCCCTCTGCCCGAGGGCCTGGCGCGGATGGAGCAGTTCCTGAGCCTCGTGCCGGGGACGTACGTCCTGGACCGGCGCCGGATGGCCCCGGGCTGCGTGCGGGGGGCCGACGCGGACCGCAAGGCCCTCCTCGTGGCCTTCGAGGACCGCGAGCGGCCGTACGACGTGCGGACCGTGGACCACCTGGACGTGCTGGAGGCGGACGACATCCGGGCGGAGGCGATCTTCGCGCGGCCGCAGATGGAGGCGCTGGCCGAGGAGGACCCGGCGGCACTGGTGCGGCTGGTGCTGAAGGCCTGGGGGCCGCAACTGAAGTTCCGCGACCTCAAAGAGCGGATCGCGCCGGTCGTGCCGCCCGAGGCGTGGGCGAAGTGGTGGGCCAAGGCGAAGGCGGCCGTCCGCCGCAGCCCCGCCCTGGAGGTCTCGGACGGCACGCAGCCGACGTTCACGCTCCGATTCCGGCCGGTGGCCTACGAGGACGCCGCCATCTCGCGGTTCGACGCGGCCGCGGGCGAGGAGCGGCTCCTGGCGGCCGTGGCGTACCTGGCGGAGGCGGGCGAGGGTGCGGCCCACGAGGGCGTCCTGCGGCACCTGGCCGAGGCCCTGGCGGCCCAGGCGGACGCGGCGGCCGAGGCCGATCCGGCGGCGGCGCTCGGGGCGCTGGCCGTCCTCGCCGACATCCGCCGCCGCGCGCCCCAGGTCGTGCCCGCCGCGGCCCGGCCGATCGCGTCGGTCCTCGGCCCGGGGACGGACGCGGCCGCCATCCTCGCCTCGGTGCGGAGTTCGGACCTGGCCCTCCGGATCCTCGACGCCGTCCGCGAGGCGATGCCGGACCGGTGGCACGAGGTCTACGCGGCCGCGATGCCCGGGTGCGCCGCCGACGTGTGCGACCGGATGGCGGCCGACCTGGCGGCGGGCGGCCGGGCGGCCGAGTTGGCCGCCGCCGTCGACGCCGCCCTCCAGAAGCCCGAGCGGGCCGCGGGCGCCCTCGTGTGGCTCTGGAAAGCCTTCGGCGCGGGCCGGTGCCCGGAGGCCCTCGCCCAGGTCGACCGCGTGGCCGTCGCCTTCGGCCTGCTGAAGGCGGCGACCTGGCTGGGGCGCGAGCGCACGGAGGAGGCCAAGGCCCTCCTGGCCCAGGTCCGAAGCGCCCTGGCGGCCAAGACCTTCGGCCTGCTCCGTGAGGTTCTGCCGGCAGCGAGCCCCGCGCGGATGAAGGACATCCGCCACGCAGTCGACCGGACCGCGGGCCTGAGCGAGCACGCCCGCGTGGCGATCCTCGAGATCATCCACTCGGCCCACCCGACCCTCTTCGCCAAGCCGCCCCTCGCGCCGTGGGAGGACGAGGCGGTCATCTACACCACCGAGGCCAGCCTCAAGAAGCACCGCAAGGCGTTCGAGCACCTGGCGAACGTGACGATGACGGAGAACGCGCGGGCGATCGGGGCGGCCGCCGCCCACGGCGACCTGACCGAAAACGCCGAGTTCACCGCCGCCATGGAGGAGCGCGACCGCCTGGCCGCCAAGGCCGGCCAGATGCGCGACGACCTGGCGAAGGCCCGCGTCATCACCGGCGCCATGGCCGCAAGCCCCAGCGTCACCGTCGGGAGCGCCGTCCAGGCCCGGAGTACCGCCACGGGCGAGGCCCGCCAGTTCGTCTTCCTGGGGCCCTGGGACGCCGATCTGGAGCGGGGCATCTACTCGTACCGGGCCGCGCTGGCCCTGGCCTTCATGGGCAAGGAGCCGGGCGACACCGTGGTCCTCCGCGCCGACTCCGAGGAGACGCCGTGGGAGATCCTGTCGGTCGAGTCCGGCCTGTCCTTCGTACAAGAAGAGGGCGACTAGGCGGTCGGACAGGAGTTTTGCGCGGTCGGTCTCCTGACCGACCGCGCCGGACGCTGGACGACCGCGCCGGGTGAGTCCGGGGGAGCGACCGCTGATGACCTTCCGCAAGTCCTGCCCGGGGGTGGTGGTCCTGGCGGCGCTGGCGGCATGCTGCTCGGCGGGTGCGTCCGCGCCCGGGGCGGCCCCGGCCGCGCCGGCCTCTGCGCCGATCCTGATCGAGGGCGTCCCGCACGTCGAACAGAAGCCCGACTTCTGCGGCGAGGCGTGCGCGGCCATGTGGCTGCGGAAACTCGGCAAGCAGGTCGACCAGGACTACGTGTTCAACCAGTCGGGCCTGGACCCGATGCTGGCGCGCGGCTGCCACACGGACGACCTGGCGGGGGCCCTGCGGAAGATCGGGTTCAAGGTGGGCGACGTGTGGCGCCGCGTGGACGGCGCGAAGGAGGGCGCGGCCGCGGCGGCCGCCGAGGCCGAGTGGGCCGCCCTGCGGGCCGACCTCGCCCGCGGCGTCCCGTCGATCGTCTGCATGCACTACGACGCGAAGCCGGGCGCGTCGGAGCACTTCCGCCTGGTCCTCGGGTACGATCCGAAGACGGACGAGGTCGTCTACCACGAGCCGGCGGCGGCGGACGGGGCGTACCGGCGGATGGCGCGCGGGAAGTTCCTCGAGGCGTGGCCGCTCGGGGGGCCGGGCAAGCCCGGGGCGATCATCCGCCTGCGCCTCGAGGCGGGCGACCTCCGCGTCGCCGGGCCGCCCGAGGGGTTCACGGCGGCCGACTACGCCCAGCATCTCGCGGCCCTCAAGAAGAGGGTCCCGGCCGACGAGGGGTTCACGATCATCCTGGCGCCGCCCTTCGTCGTGGTGGGCGACGAGTCGCCCGCCATGGTCCGCCGCCGCGCAACCCAGACCGTCACCTGGGCCGTCGACAAACTCAAGGCCGAGTACTTCGCCAAGGACCCGGACGCGATCATCGACATCTGGCTCTTCAAGGACAAGGACTCCTACGGGAAGCACGCGAAGAGCCTCTTCGGCGACGAGCCGACGACGCCTTACGGCTACTATTCGGACACGCACGAGGCGCTCGTCATGAACATCGCCACCGGCGGCGGCACGCTCGTCCACGAGATCGTCCACCCGTTCGTGCGGGCCAACTTCCCCGAGTGCCCCACGTGGCTGAACGAGGGCCTCGGGTCGCTCTACGAGCAGTCGGAGGAGAAGGACGGCCGCATCCACGGCCGCACGAACTGGCGCCTCAAGGGGCTCCAGGAGGCCATCCGTAAGGGCAAGGTCCCCACGTTCGAGGCCCTCACCGCCACGACCAGCAACCAGTTCTACCGCGAGGACCGGGGGACCAACTACGCCCAGGCGCGGTACCTCTGCTACTGGCTCCAGGAGAAGGGCCTGCTGAAGCGGTTCTACCACGCCTTCTACGCCGCCCGTAAGGACGACCCGACTGGCTACAAGGCTTTGGTCGAGGTCCTCGGCGAGAAAGACATGAAGGCGTTCCAGGAGCGGTGGGAGAAGTACGTCCTGGACCTGCGGTTTCCGTAGCGGCTACCGGACTTCCTCCGCGCCGATGTCGGGCGCCTTGCCCTTGAAGTCATCGTTGATGCCGGGGATCGGGACGCCCGCGTCGATGAGGGCCGGGTTCAAGCCCGTCGGCACGCCCTCCTGGACGGTCGCGTAGGGATCAACGGCCAGGAGGTGCTTGCCGAACTCGGGCGCAGCCGCCTGGAGTTCCTTCAGGCTCGGGTACCGCTTGTCCGCCCACTTGGCGAACCGCGTCGTGTCGGTCGTGAAGAGGCACGAGTAATCGAAGGAACTCGGGGCGGTCGACTTGACCATGTCCTCGATCACGTACCGTGTGCCGCGCAGGATCGAGTTCAGGATGTGGAAGTTGCCGTACGGCCCGGAGGCGCTGAACGCGTTCTGGTCGGCGCGGCCCGCCCAGCCCAGGATGTGGTACAGGTAGACGACGCCGCGCGAGGAGACGCTGGCCTTGACGGCGCCCCCTTTGAAGTCGACGTAGCGGTCGCGGACGACGTAGGTCGGTCCGACCGTGATGGGGGCCAGGCTGATGCCCTGGAGCGTGTGGAGCGTCCGGTTGTTCCAGAACCGCACGTTCATGCACGCCCCCTCGGGCTCCATCGGGTCGTCGCCGATCTCGGTGAAGGTGTTGTCGTGGACGTCCATGTCGCGGTTCAGGGCCTCGTTCTCGAGGTCGCCCCAGGTCGAGGCCGCGATGCCGTTGAACTGGCCGTGGATCGTGTTGAACCGGGCGACGTTGCCCGGGCCGCCCTCCAGCGATATCGCGCAGCCCTCCGTGTCGTGGCCCTTGACGGCCTTCCACGGCCAGTCCCAGATGCCCGAGTCGCGGAAGGCGCACCGCTCGATCAGGCAGTCGCGCGACTCGGCCTTCCGCACCCAGACGCCCACCCACATGGTGTCGAACGCGCACCAGCGGACGACGATGTTGCGGCTCCTCAGGACCTCGATGCCGCGCGAGTAGGGCCCGCCGCCGAAGACCTCGAACGTGAGGCCCTCGACGATCCAGTAGCCGGCGCCCTCGAACAGGAGGCCCGCCTGGAGGACGCCCAGCCGGACGACATAGGCCGTCACGCTGCGGCCGTCCTGGGGCGCGAGGCGGACATAGAGCCGGCCCGCCTTCGCGTCCTGCCACCAGCCGGGCAGAAGCGCCGTCTCCGCGCCCTTCAGGGCCTCCAGCGATTCATGATGATAGATGCGTGTTTCTACGGGCCGGTAGTCGTCGGCGGGGTGTGGCAGGGACATCGTGACCGTGCCGACGGGGCGCTTCTCGGGGGCCGCGTAGAGATTGCCCGGCAGGTTCTCCCAGCCGCCTTCGGGATGGACCCAGCCGACCAGGCGCGGCCGCGCGAGGAACCGCTTCTCCTCATGGCCCCCGTCTTCGGTGTGATAGCGGATGGGCGGCGCCGTGTCCTCGGGGTCCGGCCGCAGGGTGATATAGGCGTCGGGCCGGCCCGAACGCTTGATCGAGACGCTCTCGAAGTAAGCGCCCTCCATCAGAAGGACCGTGTCGCCCGGCTCGGCCAGGTCGACGGCGTGCTGGAGGGTCTTGAGGGCCTTCGTGCGGGCGGAGCCGTCGGCGGCGTCGTCGCCCCCGGGGCCGACGTAGTACGTCTTGCCTGAGCCTGTGGGGAACTGGTCGCTCCGCGTCTTCGTCTTCGCCAGCAGGGGCTCCGCGGGCGTCACGCCGTCGCGGTCCTCGAACGTCACGCGGACCTCCAGGGGCTCGTCGGGCTTGAGCCAGAAGATGCTGCCGGCGAAGCGGCCGGGCCCGGTCCGCGCCAGGGGATGGCCGGGGCGGAAGTCCTTGGCGCCGCCCGCGCGGTACTCCATCTTCACGCTCGCG
>CAYGZE010000203.1:0-8448 GCA_964354185.1 uncultured Anaerolineales bacterium
CCTGTGTCACCGGCGGCTCGCGCCCGCCGAGATCGCGCGGGGCGCGGGCGGCGCCGAGTTCCGGGCCCTGGTGGTCCGCGGCGGCCGCAATGCGAAGGACAGGACGATTTATTTCGATAACCTCGCCGTGTTCGCCGAGGCGTTCCCGCCCCTGGAGTTCGAGCCGCGGCCCGCGCGCGGCATCGCGATGTTCCCCGGCCAGGGGTGCGGCACGAACACGGGCCCCGGGCGGCTGCCGTTCCCGACCCGGGCCGAGACGATCCTGCCCGACAACCTGGCGGCCCGGTTCACGACCGCCCTGGCGGCCGACGGCGACGCCTTCGTCTTCACCTACGACGGCGACGACGGCCGCGCCGTGTGGCGCCTGGAGCCGAAGACCGGCACCCTGGGCGACCTGGCGGTCCGCTGGGAAGGGCGAGGCGAGGCCGTGCGGCCGTGCGTGGGCGGCGGCGCGTACCTGGCGGGGCCCGCCGGCCCCGCCGCGCCCGAGAAGGCCGAGCCCCTGGGCACCGAGCGCCGCGGCGAGACGGTCGTGTCGCGCTGGCGCCTGAGCGCGGGCGGCGTGGCGGCCGAGGTCGCCTACACCTACCGCCTCTGGAAGAAGTCGCTCGTGGTCGACGTGGCGGCGCCGGGCGGCGCCGTCGCCGAGGTCCGCTACGGCCGGGCCGCCGGGCTCCAGGACCCGCGCCTCGTCACGAACCCCTTCTACGCCTACGGCGGGGCGCGGCCGGCGGTCGCCGTGTCGGGGACGGCCGACGCCCCGCTCTTCCTGGCGGGCCACACGGACTGGTGCCTGTCGAACGCGTCGGAACTGTGGGCCGAGAACGCCGCCGACGCGGCCGGCGTCGCCTACAACGGCGGCGGCCGCTACCTCCCGCGGACCGACGGCCGGCGCAACGACTGCTACGAGCGGCTGTTCCTGGTGCTCTCGCCGCGCTACGAGGAGGTGCTGCCGACCATCCCGAACCCGCCGTCGCCGTGGAAGCGCGTGACGGGCACGCACCTGTGGCGGGCCCACGGGGCGGGCGACCGGGCGGCCGACGTCCGCTTCTGGACCGAGTGCCGCCGCTGGGGCATGACGGAGGTCGTCGTCACGGACCACGAGACGATGTGGCGCGACGGCGGCGAGAGTTTCACGTTTCGCACCCGGGCCGCGCCCAAGAAGGGCGGCGACCGGGGCGCGTTCGACTACGCCCGCACGATGCAGGACGCGCTCGGCTTCGTCTACGGGCCGTACAACAACTTCACGGACTTCGCGCCGGTGGGCGAGTTCTGGTCCGCCGACCGGGTGACCCGCACGGCCGAGAACCAACTCCAGCGGGCCTGGGCGCGGTGCTACGCGCCGAAGCCCGCGCGGGCGGTCGAGTTCTGCGCGCTCCTCGCGCCGCAGATCCAGGAGAAGTTCCGCTTTTCGACCGCCTACTGCGACGTGCACACGGCCGTGCCGACCTGGTCGCGGGTCGACTACGACGCCCGCGTGCCGGGGGCCGGGACCTTCGCCGCCGTCTTTTACGCCTTCGGCGAGATCATGCTCCTCCAGAAGGCCGCCTGGAACGGGCCCGTCTACTCCGAGGGAAACTATCACTATATGTACTGCGGCCTGACCGACGGCAACTACGGCCAGGACCAGTCCTACCGGCCGGCCGAGAAGCCGTGGCTCGTCGACTTCGACCTGCGGAAGATGCACGACCTGGCGTGCAACTTCGGCATGGGCAGCCCCGACATGTTCTGGGTGGGCCGCGAGCGGTGGGGCACGCCCGCCGAGAGCGACCGGACGGTGGACCGGTTCCTGGCGGCGACGGTCGCGTTCGGCCACCCGGGCTTCCTCGTCTGGGAGGGCGGCGTGCGGAACGCTCTGCGAAGTTACTACATGCTTCAACAACTCCACAGCCGCTACGCCCTGGCCCCGGCCGAGACGATCCGCTACGCGGACGCCGGGGGTCGGCTGCTCGAGACCTCCGCCGCCGTCGCCTCGGGCGCCTTCCGCCGCAGCCAGGTCGTCACGCGCTACGCCGACGGGACCGTCACGGCCGCCAACGGCCACGCGTCGGAGCGGCTGGCCGCCGAGGCGTTCGGCCGCTGCGTCGACCTCCCGCCCGATGGCTACGCCGGATGGACGAGCGACGGCACCGTCGAGGTTCTGAGCGGCGACCGGGGCGGCCACCGGGCCGACTACGCCGCCACGCCCGCCTATCTGTATGTGGACGGCCGCGGGCGGTTCGTCCGGTTCCCGAAGGCGGCCTCGAGCGGCCAGGGCGTCTGCCGTATTCTCACGGGCGGCCGGCACGAAATCATCCCCCACGGCGGGGCAGAGTGCGGCTTCGCGGTCGGCCCGGCGACGGCCGTCGCCCTGGACGCCGAGGGGAAGGAGATGGGCCCGGCGCGCGTCCGGTCGGCGCGCGGCCTGGAGTGGGTCGTCCCGGTGGCGGGCGCGTTCAGTTACCGCCTGGAGCCGGCGGGCGCGGCCGAGGGGCCGGCGCTTGCCTCGGACCGCGACGAGGTCGTGGCGGGCGAGACGGTCCGCGTCCGCGGGCGCGAGGAGCACACCCTCCGCATTCCGCCCGGCGCCGCCGACGGCGACCGCGTCTGGGCCGAGTTCGAGGGCGCGTGGATCGACTTCACGGTCGTGCCGGCGTTCGACGTCGGCCTCGCGCTCGGGGGCGACGCGCTCGCCGTCGACCTCGTGAGCCGTCTGCCCCGGGCCGAGGACGCGACCGTCCGCGCCGCCGGCCGCGAGCAAACGGTCCGCTTGGAGCCGGGCCGCCCGGCGACCGTCGCGATCGACCTCGCGCCGCCCGAGCGCGAGGCCGCCGAGGCGCTGGTCGTCGAGGTCCGCGCGGGCGACGCCGTGCGGCGCGTCGAGCGGCGGCTGGTCACGCGGCTCGGGCGGCCGCCCGTCGCCGCGATGCCCGACGGGTGGCGCGCCGGCATGCGCCTCCGCGGCGGCGAGGAGACCGCCGACCTCGGCAGCACCCGGGCCCACGTCGACGCCGGCCGCCAGGGGTCCGGCGGCGTGGCGAAGGACGGCCTCACCATGCATCCGCCGTACACGGGCGGCGTCGGCTACGTCTTCGCGCTCTATGATCCCGTGACGCTCCCGGCCGCGCCGGCCGCCGCCCTGCGTGCCTCGGTCGGCAAGGGCGATGGCAGCGACCCCGGCGACGGCATCCTCTACCGGTTGGCGGTCGTCGAGTCCGATGGGCGCGAGACGGTCGTCGCGGAGCACAGTGTCACGGAGCACGCGTGGCTGCCCATCGAAGGAGACCTGTCGCGCTGGGCGGGCAAGACGGTCCGGCTGAAACTCATCGCCGACGTGGGGCCGCGCGACGACTCGACCGGCGACTGGGCGGCGTGGGCGGAGGTGCGGATCGAGGCGCTGGCGCCGCACCTCGTCCGCTCGCTCGAGGCGGCGGCGCCGGGCGTCCCGTGACGGCGGCCGGGGCAGGGCGTTAGCCTGCGGGTGCCACGGCTGCGCCGTTCGCAGCCGTGCTTGTTGCGGCACGAGGCACGGTTGCTGGACAGCGCAACCGTGGCACCCGAAATCGGAGACATGACGGCCCACTAGCGTTCCGCGGGGCTCTTGACGCGGCGGTAGGTGTACCGCCCCTGGGGCGTGACGTAGTTGAATATCTGTTCCAGCCGATCCGTCACGGTGCGCACCTGGAAGGCGTCGCGCACCAGGCGCCCCTGGCGGACGTCCTGGAAGGCGAGGATCCGCCGCGGGTCCTCGCGGTCGCCGCCGGCGGCCATGAGGAGTTCGACGCTGACGAGGCTGCGGCCGCCAGGGTCGGCGCTCGTGGCCACGCGGACCTCCCGCAGGGCCGCGTCCGCCAGCGGCAGCGCCAGCAGCCGCACCAGGGCGTAGCCGGGCCCCTCGAACCGGACCTCGGCGGCCCCGTCCTCAAGCGGCTCGAAGGCGATGACGACCTCGTCCGTCCCGGCAGACCGCGGCGAGACGAGGATGCGCGTCCCGCCCTTGAGGACGATGGCTGGCTGGAAGAAGAAGAGGTCGGCGATCCGGACCTCGCGTCCCGGGGCGACCCGGAGGGTCACCGCCGCCACCGCCCCCTCGCCTTGGCGGAACTCGAAGGCGATCGAGTCCATCCGGTCCCACTGCCGCACGACCGTCTCCAGCGCCTCGAGCAGGCGCGGCGCCATGGAGAAGAAGGCGCGGGCGGCCGTGTGCGCGCCGCTGCCCGGCCGGGCCGGGGGCGCCTGGGCGAGGTGCGCCAGGAGCGGCCCGCGCAGCGTCTCGGCCAGGGTCTTGGGGTCCGGCGCGGCCCGCATCGCGCCGACCACGGCCTCGCGCAGGTCGGGCGAGTCCTGCTTGCCGGCCGAGGTGAACGCGACGCGCAGAACCACCTGGGCGAGGGCGTCGCGCAGGCGCCCCGCCTCGCCCGGGCCGAGGTCCTCGAGCAGCCGCCCGCCCGACCGCTCGTCGAGGTAGGCGATGGCGAGTTCCAGCAGGGGCAGGGCGGACGCGCCCAGGGGCTCGTCCGCGGCGGCGGCGCGCGCCTCGTCGTCGATCAGGCTCAGGCGGACGAGTTCCTCGAGCCCGCCCAGGACCCGGGCGGTCGCGCGGGCCCATCCCTCGGCGCCGGTGCGCGGGTCGGCCTGGGCGACGTCCTTCAGGTCGGCCAGGCTGGTCCGGGCCCGCGCGATCATCTGGGCGGCGAAGGCGGCGTACTGGGGGCTGACGGCGATCTCGATGCGCGGCGTGCCGGCCTTCAGCCGATCGGCCGCCCGCACGATGCTGATCGTCGACCGGATCAGGCTCTTCTCCTGGCGCAGGACGATCTGGGTCGGCAGGAGGCGTCCGCCGAGGTCGAGGCCCGCGGGCGGGGCGTCCGAGAAGCGGACCTCGTGCAGGGCCCAGTAGCCGTCCAGTTCGCCCTCGGCCAGGGGGCGGCGCGCCAGGCACCCGGCGGCGCCCGCCGCCAGGAGGACCACGAGGCCGGTTCGCCACGCTCGTTGCACAAGGCACCTCCCCTGCGGCATGGGCGCCGGCCGCCTTGGGCCGTACGTGTTTGGCGTGCCTGACAAGTTCCCATGGGCGGGTGCCACTGGCGGCTTGTCCGCCAGTGCCGCCCGGATTCACACGGGCTGCAAGCAGCCAGTGGCACCCCCGTTACGGGCACGCCAAACACGTACCTTGGGCCGACGCGGGGGCGACCCGGACGCGCGCTCACTTGGCCGCCGGCTTGGCGGCGGCGTCGAGCGCGTCGGCGCGCCGGCGCAGGTCGCGCTGGAGGTCGGCCGCCGGGAACGACGCGCCCGCGAAGACGCCGCGTTCCACCTGGTCCCATCCGGTCACGACCTGGACGCCCGCGGGCACGCCGTCGAGCGAGTCGGCCAGGCTGCGCAGGGCCGCCGCCGTCGTGCCCTCGGGCGCCTGCACGACCAGGTAGCCCGCCAGGCCGTTGTCGTGGTAGGCCTGCACGTCCGACACCTTGTCGCCGATGCCGATCGCCTTGCCGGTGAAGCGCTTCCGGAGGTCGGCGAGCGCGCCCGACTTGAAGGTGCCGCTCCCTTTCAGGAACCCGCCGACGTCCGACAAGAGGAGCGGCCCCGCGGGGTACTGGTACCGCCGGAGCCACTCCTTGCTCTTCGGGCCGAAGAGGTCGGGCCGGTGCGTCAGGTAGACGACCGTGTACTCGGCCGCCAGCCGCTTCATCACGTCGGCCGACCCGGCCATCGGCTGCGGGTTGCCGACGAGGACCTGGTGGAACCCGCTGGCGACGAGCGTCTTGTCGAGGTCGACGATGACGAGGGGCGAATCGGCTTTACGACATGCGATGATGCCTTCCACCGGCTCGGGCGGGGCGGCGGCGAAGCCGCTGGGCGCCAGTTCCGCCCGGAACGGGTAGTCGCCCGTCTGGTCGGGCGTGAAGGTCACCGACGCGATCCCGTCGGCGCCCGTCTCGGCCGCCTTGTAGAACGCGCCCGACAGGTGGAAGCGCACGGCGTAGCCGGGCTGGTCGCGCAGGAAGTCGCCGCCCTGGAGGCGCGCCCGCAGCGCGACCTCCTGGCCCGGCAGCGCCAGGTCGTCGAACACCGTGAAGAGGTACCCGCCCTTGGCGCCGAGGAGGACCTCCTGGGCGCCGCACCCGCCCCCGACCGCCAGCGCCAGCGCCAGCGCCAGCGCGAGGATCGCCTTCGGCCTCGGCATCGGATTCTCCTCCCGCACCCTCTCGGTGCAAGACTAGCGCGCGGTCCGCGCGAAGTCAAGGCTCGACGGCCGGCGGGCGCGCGCGGTAGGATGGTCGGCGCGGGCGGGCCGCGGCCGGCCGGTCGGCGCGCCCCGCTCGCCCCGGACCCGGGCTTTGTCTGACGAACCCGTCGTCGGCCCGAGGGCGAGCGAATTCGGTCCTGGCAAGGAGGCCGAAGCAGGCGATGCTTGTCGCATCGCCGATGCAGGCCGACGCCGCCAGGGCCGAATGCAGCCGCCCGAAGCCAGATCGGGTTCGTCAGACACAGCCCAGAAGGAGGGCGGCCCGTGCATCGCATCCTCTCGATCGTCTCGCTGGGCGCCGTACTGGGGCTGGCGGCCGCCGGCTGCGCGCCGCCGGTCCTCACGGTGCGTCATCGGCTGCCGTCCGACCTGCCCCTTCCGGCCGAGGCGCGGCGAGTGCGCCTGGGCGAGGTGACCGTGGCGTCGGGCCCGGCCGACGGGTACGCCAAGTTCGCGGCCGACGCGCTGGCCGAGCGCCTGGCCCGGGCGGGCACGCTCGAGGTCGCCGCGCCCGGCGCGGACGCCGACCTCGTGCTCGGGGCGACCCTGCGCATCGACCTGGGCGACCAAGCGGGCCGGCGGAACGTCCAGGAGATGGAGAGCGAGACGCGCCGGCTCGCGACCGCCGGGGTGCCGACCCTGGTGCGCACGGCCGCGGTGCACGCCGAGTTCGTCGTCACGCGCGCGGCCGGCGGCGCCCGCGTCGGCGCCGTCGAGGCTCGCGAGGCCTATCGCTCAACGGCCGACCCGCGGGTGCGCGGCCCGCTGGGCCTCGGCCGGCCCGACGACCCGGCCCGCGTGCCGTCGGCCGAGACGGTGGTCCGCGAACTCCTCGGCGCCTGCGCCGACACGCTGGGGCGGATGCTGGAGTCGCGCGAGGTCGTCGCGCGGGTGCCGCTGCGGCCGGTGCCGGGCGCGGCATCGCGGGAGGGCTTTGCCGCCGCGGGGAAGGGCGACTTTGCCGCCGCGGCCGGGCACTTCCGGGCGGCGCTCGACGCGGACCCCGAGAGCGCGGCCGCACAGTTCAACCTGGCCGCCGCCCTGGAAGCCGGCGGCGACCTGCGGGCCGCCCTCGTGCTCTATGAGAAGATTGCCGAGAAGTCCGAGAGGCGCGACCTCGAGGCCGGCGAGGCCGCCCTGCGCCTCTCGCGCGCGACCGCCCGCCCCGGGCCGTGAACGCCGCCGCGCGTCACTCCGCTTGCGCCGCCGCGCGGGGGAAGCCCACCGCCGCCAACTGCCGCACGGCCGTCGCGTAGTCGCGGACGGCGTCGGCCCCGAGGGCGGCGTCCAGGACGAGGACCTCGTCGATCGTCATCGGCCGCGACGGCCCGTCCTGCCCCAGGTGCATCGACTGGATGACGTCGCCCGTGCCGAACGGGCGGCCGTTGACGTAGAAGTCGCTCCGCAGCGCGCCGTCCCAGTAGACCTGGACGCGCGAGGCGGCCGAGACGACCAGCGCGGCGTGGTGCCACGCGCCCTCCCGCACGCGGGCCGCGTCGCCGACGCCGTTCACGTTCGAGACGTTTGGCCAGTTATAGACCTGCGTCACAAAGTGCGGTTCCTTGAGGCCGCACCACGGGCCCGAGCGGACGAAGTTCGAGACCCAGCCCCGCCCGTTGAGCGACAGGAGGCCGAAGCCGCCGTCGACCTTCAGCGGCTCATTCAGCCGCCACCACAGCGACACCGTGAGCGGCCGACCCAGGCCGATCGCCAGGCCACCCAGCCGCAGGCTGCCGTCGATGCCGCGCCCCGCAAGGCCCGCGGGCGCCGCGGCGGCCGCTTGGACCTTCGCCCCCAGGCGGTTGATCTCGGGCCGGTCGGGCCCGTCGTCGAACGTGTGGTAGAAGACGACGTGCGGCGCGAACTCGGGCGGAAGATAGAGGCACCGCGCGGCCGCGGACTCTGCGTCGGCGGCGGCCGAGGGCGCGGGAGGCGCAGGCGCCGGCGCTGCCGCGGGCGCCTCCGCCCCCGCCGCGCACGCGCCCGCCAGGGCCGCCAGGGCCGCCAGGGCCGCAAGTCCGGTCGCCAGGGCGGGGCGGGTCACTTCGCGCCCTCCGCCGCCAGGACCAGCACCCGCACGTCGTGCTTCTTCAGGGGGAAGGCGATCTTGCCGCCCGCGGACGCCACCGCCTGGCCCGTCTCGGCGTCGGTCGCCGCCCAACCTTTCTCGAAGCCGAGCGCCTTCGCGTCCACCGTGAGCGTTACGGCCGCGTCGT
>CAYGZE010000204.1:0-8439 GCA_964354185.1 uncultured Anaerolineales bacterium
GCCGGGCGCACAATACCCCCTAACCAGCGCCGCGGCGGTTCGCGAGCGCTGCTTTTTGGTTGACTCTTCCCGGCCCGCGGACGATAGTTCCTCCGGAACGGGCGTCTCCATTGTCCGAGTGCCGCGGGGGTCACGCAAGCGCGATGTCTGCCGCGTCCGAGGTTCGATTCGAGCAGTACGTCGTCGATCGCGGTCTGGCCAGCGAGGACGAACTCAAGCAGGCCTGCCGCCTCCTGAACGAGGCCGAGGAGAAGGGCCAGAAACTCTCCCTGCCCGAGGCGCTCGTCCGCGCCGGCGCGCTCACCAAGAACCAGGCCCTGCGGGTCCTCGCGTCGCTCAAGGAGGAGACCGCCTCCCCGACGGTCCAGATCCCCGGCGTCCAACTCATCGAGAAGATCGGCCGCGGCAGCCAGGCCATCGTCTACAAGGGACGCCAGGTCAGCGTCGACCGCATCGTCGCCGTCAAGATCCTCCTGTCGAAGGTCGCGCGCGACCCGGAGTCGCGCAAGCGTTTCATCCAGGAGGCCCGCAGCGCGGCCAAACTGTCGCACAACAACATCGTCCAGGCCATCGACGCCGGCGAATCCGAGGGCTACTCCTACTTCATCCAGGAGTTCGTCGACGGCACCACGGTCTACGACGTCCTGAAGGACCAGGGCGGCCGCCCCATCGAGGAGCGCGAGGCCCTGCGGATCATCACCCAGATCGCCGAGGCCTTGGCCCACGCCCATTCGCGCGGCTTCATCCACCGCGACGTCAAGCCCAAGAACATCATGCTCACCAAGGAGGGTGTGGCGAAACTGGCCGACATGGGCCTGGCACGCCAGGCCGCCGACGCCGACGCCGCCCTGGAGGAGGTCGGCAAGGCCTTCGGCACCCCCTACTACATCGCCCCCGAGCAGGTGCGCGGCGACCCGCGGATCGACTTCCGCGCCGACATCTACTCCCTCGGCGCCACGCTCTACGAGATGGTCACCGGCCACCCGCCCTTCACCGCCCAGACGCCGCAGCAGATCATGCAGAAACACGTGACCGCCGCCCTGACGCCGCCCGACCACATCAACCCGAAACTCTCCAGCGGCACGAGCGAGGTCATCGAGGTCATGATGAGCAAGCGCCCCGCCGACCGCTACAACTCGACCGAGGACCTCCTGGTGGACCTGCGGAGCGTCGCCAAGGACGAGCCGCCCCGCATCGCCCGCGAGAAGGTCGGCATGCAAACCGCCATGATGGAGGGCCTGGCCGTCGGCGACGAGGTCGACCAGCCCCCGCCCGAGCCGCCGTCCGCGCCCGCCAGCCCCTTCGCCGTCAACCAGTTGACCGTCATCCTGTTCGTCGTCCTCGCCATCTCGATCCTCATCCACATCCTCCAGGCGGTCCTGAAGTAAGCGCCCGGCGGAACGCTGTTTCTCTTTTCTTCCGTGCCGCGCTCGTGCTATCCTCACGCGCGAAAGGGCATCCCATGCCGCAATTCGAGTACCTGACGGGCGAGGACATCCACCGGCGCGTTCTGGCGGAGATGGTCCCCTCGGCCAAGGACAGCCTCCTCGTGGCCACGGCCACGCTGAAGGCCGTCCGCGTGCCGCGCGGGGACGGGTCGGCCGAGAGCATCGTGCGGGTCCTCGAACGGCTGGCGGGCCGCGGCGTCGAGGTCCGCATCCTGCACAGCGGCGTCCCGTCGGGCCCGTTCCTGGAGGAACTCAAAGGGGTCGAGCCGCACGCCTTCCACATGCGCCGCTGCCCGCGCACGCACTTCAAGGCCGCCGTCGTCGACGGCCAGCGGGTGTACCTGGGGAGCGCGAACCTCACAGGCGCCGGCCTCGGCGCGAAGAGCGAGGGCCGGCGCAACGTCGAGATCGGCCTGGTGTCGGACGACCCCGCGCTGGTGGACGCGGTGGCGGACCTCTTCGAGGCCGTCTGGTCCGGCGCGATGTGCAAGGACTGCGACCGCACGGACTACTGCCCCGCGCCGCTCGAGGAGCCGTGGCAGGACTAAGGGCTTGTCCGCAGCCGGATCGCGCAGCAGTTTTCGCTGGCGGGTGAGCACCGATGCACCTAGACTCGTTGTCGTGAGGGCCGGCGCCTGGGGGGCATACCGTGGACGAGGAAGCATTCATCTGCTTCGGGGTTCTTGCCCTGTGCTGCCTCGTGGTCGCCCTGCCCTTGTCGATCGTCGCGCTGGTGATCGCGATCCGGGCGTCCCGGCGGGTGAGTGAACTCGGCCGCCGGTTCATGGAGCGGCCCCGCGAACGTCCGCCCGAAGAGCAGGCCTGGGAACCGCGTCCGGCCGAGCCCGTGCTGGCGCCGCCGGTCGTCGTCCGGCCGACGCCGACGCCCCCCGCACCGCCCGCCCGTCCCGTCGGCGCCGGCCTGCCGCCGCCCGCGCCGCCCCCTGTGCAGCCTGTCCGCCCCGTCACGCCGCCGGCGGCACGAAAACCGTTCCGCTGGGAGGAACTCATCGGCCTGAAGGTCCTGGCGATGGCCGGGGGCGTCGTCATCCTGATCGGCGCGGGCCTGTTTGTGGCCTACGCCCACGAGCGCGGCTGGCTGGGCAGGCTGGGGCCGCACGTCCGCGTCGCGCTCATGGTCCTGGCGGGGCTGGGGTTCCTCGCCGCCGGTGAAGCCTGCGCCCGCAGAGGCTTCCGGGCGCTGGCGCGGGTCCTGACGGGCGGCGGCCTGGCGTTTGAGTACTTCGCCACCTACTCGGCCTGGGCGCGGTTCCACCTCGTTCCGGAGCCCGCCGCCTGGGGCCTCATGACCGTCGTCACGGCCGTCGCGATCCTCCTGTCGGTCCGGTACGCGAGCCTGGTGGTGGCGATCCTATCGCTCGTGGGCGGCCTGGCGGCGCCCATCCTGATCCGACCCGAACGGGACCCGGGTCACGTCCTCTTTCTGTACCTCACGGCCGTCAACGCGGGCGTCCTGGTGCTGGCCTACTTCAAGAAGTGGCGCGTCCTGAACCTGCTGGCGCTGGCGGGCACGATCGTCAACGTCGTCGTGTGGCTGTACGCCCACTACTGGCACGGCGGCGTCGCCACGGAGAAACTCGCGCTGGTCGTCACGTACATGAGCGTTCTGTGGGCGATCTACTTCGCCCTGTCGGTGGTCTATCACCTGCTCGGGCGGCGCGATCCCTCGCACCTGGACTTGCCGGTGACGCTCCTCAACGCCGTTGCGTATTTCACGGGCCTGTACGTCCTGCTGCGGGACGAGCATCACCCCTGGCTCGGCCCGGCGGCCGTCCTGCTGGGCGCGGTCTACCTGGCCGAGGGGCTGGCGGTCCGACGATGGGCCCCGGGCCAGGCGCGGTTCGTCCTGCTCCAGGTGGGCCAGGCGCTCGGCCTGCTGACGCTGGCGATTCCGATCCAGTTGAGCGGCGTCTTCATCCCGATGGCCTGGGCGGCCGAGGGGACGGTGCTCTTCTGGCTCGGGATGCGCCTCAAGGACTGGCGCGTCCGGGCCGCCGGCCTCCTCGTGCACGCCGCGTCGATCGTCGCCCTCGCCTACTACGCCGAGGAAGCGTGGAACACGAAGGGCATGCTCGTCCTCAACGCGCGGACGGCGACGTTCGCCGCCGTGGCGCTCGCGATGGCCCTGTCGGCGTGGCTGTACCGGCGTCTGGCCGACCGCAAGATGATCGAGCGCGTGGCCGTCGCCGGCGCCGCGGTCCTCGCGCACGCCGTGCTCATGGTCCTCATCGGCGTCGAGGTGTGCCGGTGGTACGAGGACGCCTCCGTCGCCCTCGAGAAAGTGGCGCCGCGGGACCTGGGGCAGCGGCTGGAGGACCTCGCCTGGGCCCGGGACGCCATCCTGGCGGCCGCCCTGGCGGTGTACGGCCTCGCGGCGGTCGGCCTGGCGGCCGCGCTGCGCCGCGTGCTGCATCACGCGATGGCGCTGGCGGCCTTCGCGGCGTGCGGCGTCGTCCTCGTCCTCTCTCTGGACCATCTACCTGAACTCGCGTTCGTGGCGGGGTGGAACACGGTCGGCGCGACCTTCGCCGGCGTGGCGGCGTGCGCGGCCTTGGCGGCCGTCGTCTCCCGATACGCCGGGCGCGAGGTGCCTTGCGCCCGCGGGCTGGCCATCACCTACGAACTGCTGGCCCTGGGCACGGTCCTGGGGCTCTACGTGACGGAGGTGGGCCGCGCCGTCGACCACATGGTCGATGTGCTGGGCGTCGACTTCGGCGAGGATTCCGTGTCCTCGCTCATGGCCGCGGGCTGCGCCGTCATGGGGGGCTTGCTCGTGGCGCGCGGCACGTGGATCCGGAGCGTCGCCCACCGCGTCGGCGGCCTGCTGGCCCTGGCCGTTGCCCTCGTGATCCTGGGGCGCGTCACGGTGGCAGGCTCGGAGGCGTACGCGACGCCCTTCTGGCAGCCGCGTGGCGTGGCCTTCCTGCTGCTGGTCGGGGCGCTGGCGGTTGCCGTGGTGGCGTACGGGCGGCAGTTGGCCGAGCGGTCGCCCGAGCGTCGGCTCGCGGCGCCGATCCTGGCGGTTCTCGCCCACGCAGCGGTGCTGGTGTGTTTCACGGTCGAGGCCGAGGACTTCTGGGCCACGCGGGCCGATCAGTGGTTCCGCGGCCTGGAACTCCACGCCTGGTACGCCCGGCACGCGACGCTCTCGGTCGGCTACGCGCTGTACGCCTTCGCGCTGCTGTCGGCGGGGATCCGGCGGCGGAGCGTGATGCTGCGCGTCCTGGCTCTGGTGATCCTCGGGGGCACCCTCGTGAAGGTCATGGTGCTCGACCTCTCGAGGTTGGAGGCGATCTGGCGGATCCTGTCGCTGGGCGGGCTGGGCCTGCTGCTCCTGGCCGCCTCGCTCCTGTACCACAAGTACCGGCACGTCATCTTCCGCACGGAGACGCCGGAGGCGGACAAGAAGGAGGGCGGCCGTGAGACGATGTGAACGAGGGATGGCGATCGGTTTGGCGGCACTGGGCCTCGCGTGCCTGCTGGCCGGTGCGGCCCGGGCCGACTTCGATCCGGAGGCCTGGCGCTCCTGCCGGGACGTCAAGGTGGTCGAGGGTGCCGCGGGCGAACATGCCCGCTTCGCGCTGGACGACGACGTCTGGGACGCCGCGGCCGGGCCCGGCCTCGAGGACCTTCGCCTCATCCGCGACGAGACCGACGACATCGGCTTCGCCGTCTACGCGCCCGAGAAGGCGCCGATCCGCACGGAGGAGCGGCCCGCGCGCGTGCTCAACACGGCCAAGCGCGGCGAAGAAGCCGCCGAACTGACCCTCGACCTGGGCGAGAAGCCGCCGGTCGCCAATCGGATCCGCCTGGAGACGCCGGCCCTGGACTTCCGGTGCGCGGTCACGATCGAGGGGTCCGACGACGGCAAGGCGTGGAAGACCCTGCGGTCGGACGGCGCGATCTTCGCCTTCGCCGGCGATGTGGCGAGGCGGTACACGGCCGTCTCGTTCCCCGACGCGCGGATGCGGTACCTCCGCGCCATCGTGGCCGCGCGCGCCGGTGGGAAGCCGATCGACTTGGCCGGGGCGGTTGTCCTCCAGGAGGTCGAACCGGGGCCGCCCGAGTTGCCCCTGCTCGTGGAGCGCCCCGTCAGGAGCCGGACCGACACCCAGGTGGGCCAGGAGACGCGGATCACGCTGGACCTCGGGGCACGGCATCTGCCTGTCGGCAAGGTCGCCCTCGTGACGGCCGACGAGAACTACTCGCGGCGGGTGCGGATCGAGGTCGGCGACACGATCAAAACCTTGTCGGAAGTCGGCCGCGGCCTCATCTTCCGCTACCGGACGGAGCAATATCAGGAGGAGCGTGTTGAGGTCGAGTTCGGCGAGGCGTTCGGGCGCTACGTGCGCGTGTGCATTGCGAACGGCGACGACCCGCCCCTGGCCATCGCGGACGTGACGGTCTCCGGCCGGCCGCGGTACGTCTTCTTCCCGTTCCAGAAGGACCGGCGCTATCGCCTGTTCTACGGCAACCCGCAGGCGCGGCCGCCCCAATACGATTACGCCGAGGTGTTCCGCCACATCGACCGCCGTGCGGCCATCGAGGCCCGCCTGGCGGAGATTGGGCGGAACCCGCGTTTCATCGCAACGAAGACGGCCCCTCCGCCGCACCCCTGGGTCGTGCGGAACCAGTGGGTGCTGTACGTCGTCCTGGCGGTGGCGGTGGTGGGGCTGGCGCTGGTGGCGCTGCGGACGCTGCGGCGGACGCCCGTCGAGCCAGACGCCGACGGCGGATGACCGTGGAGTTCAGGCGTCGGCCGGGCCATGCCGGAATCCGGCGTTGACGCGCGCCCGAGCACGTGCTAGATTCGGCGCGGCTTGGAACGGTTCATCCGGACCTGCCAGCCACCTTCACGCGATTGCGAGGCGACCTGTGCCGCAGACACCGTTCGTCCATCTGCACGTGCACACCGAGTTCAGCCTCCTGGACGGCGCGTGCCGCATCGACGACCTCGTCCAGACCGCTGCCGCGCAGGGCGCCGAGGCCCTCGCCATTACCGACCACGGGAACCTCCACGGCGTGATCGACTTCTACCTGGCCGCACGCGACGCGGGGATCAAACCGATCCTCGGGTACGAGGCCTACGTCGCCCCCGGCCGCCGACAGGACCGCGAGACCATCTCCGGCGGCACCGACGCCGGGTACCACCTCATCCTGCTGGCCAAGGACGAGCGCGGCTACAAGAACCTGCTGCGGCTGGCGACGACGGCCGCCCTGGACGGCTTTTACTACCGGCCGCGCATCGACAAGCAGATCCTGGCGGAGCACGCCGAGGGGCTGATCGGCCTGACGGGTTGCCTCCAGGGCGAGGTGCCCCGGCGCCTGCTGGCGGGCGACGCGGAGGGCGCCCGGAAAGCGGCGGACGAGTACCGCCGCATCTTCGGCCCGGAGAACTTCTGCCTGGAGGTCCAGGATCACGCGATCGACGACGAGCGGCGCGTGCGGCCGCTCCTCGTGGCCCTGGCCCGGGAGACGGGCCTGCCGCTCGTGGCGACGAACGACGTCCATTACCTCCGGGCCGATGACACGGCGGCCCACGACGCCCTCCTGTGCATCTCGACGGGCAAGATCCTGGCCGACAGGGCCCGCATGCGCTATGTGCCGCGCGAGTTTCACCTCAAGACCTACGACGAGATGCGCGAGCGGTTCGCCGACGTGCCCGAGGCGCTCGAGAACACCCTGGCGGTCGCGCGGGCGTGCAACCTCGAACTCGACTTCAGCCAGCGCCACGTCCCCGTCTACCCCGTCCCGGAGGGCCAGACGGCCGAGTCGATGCTGAGGCGGCTGTGCGAGGAGGGCCTCGCCCGGCGCTACGCCAAGGTCACGCAGGCCATCCGCGACCGGCTGGAACACGAACTCAGGATCATCGAGGCCAAGCGCTTCTCGAGTTACTTCCTGATCGTCTGGGACTTCGTGCGGTACGCGCGGGAGCGGGGCATCCCGTCGAGCGCGCGCGGCAGCGGCGTCGGGTGCATGGTGACGTACCTCCTGGGCATCTCGTCGGTCGACCCGCTGGAGTACGGCCTGCTGTTCGAGCGGTTCATGGACCCCAGCCGCAACGAGATGCCCGACCTCGACATCGACATCTGCCAGGACGGGCGGCAGGAGTTGATCCGCTACGTGCGCGAGAAGTACGGCCAGGAAAACGTCGCGCAGATCATCACGTTCGGGACGATGGCGGCCCGGGCCGTGGTCCGCGACGTGGGCCGCGTCATGGACATCCCCCTGCCCGAGGTGGACCGGATCGCGAAACTCGTCCCGGCCCAACTGCACATGACGCTGGAGCGGGCGCTCGAACAGGAGCCGAACCTCCGCGAGATGGTCGAGCGGGAGCCCCGAGTCCGCGAACTTATCGACATTGGTCGGCGGCTCGAGGGGATCTCGCGGCACGCGTCGGTCCACGCGGCCGGGGTGGTCATCGCCAACGCGCCCCTCGTCAACTACGTCCCCCTGTGCCGCGTCGGCGACGACGTCACCACCCAGTGGACCATGGGCGTCGTCGAGAAGATCGGCCTCCTGAAGATGGACTTCCTGGGCCTCCGGACCCTCTCGACGATGAAGCGGGCGGTGAACCTCGTGCGCGAGCACCGGGGCGTGGCGGTGGACCTCGAGCGGCTGCCGATGGACGACGCGGGCGTCTTCGCCCTGTTCCAGGGCGGCGAGACGAAGGGCATCTTCCAGTTCGAATCCGCGGGGATGCGCGACCTCCTCCAGAAGATCCGGCCCGACAAGATCGAGGACCTCATCGCCGCCAACGCGCTTTACCGGCCCGGGCCGATGGTCATGATCGACGACTTCATCGCCCGCAAGCACGGCCGCACGACCTACGAGTACCCGCATCCCGTCCTGAAGGAGATCCTGGGAGAGTCGTACGGCATCATGGCCTACCAGGAACAGGTGATGCGGATCGTCAACCGCCTGGGCGACATCCCCCTGGAGCGGGCCTACAAACTCATCAAGGCCATCT
>CAYGZE010000205.1:0-2952 GCA_964354185.1 uncultured Anaerolineales bacterium
GGCGACGACGTGTTCGCGAGCGGCCTGGAGACGCTGAAGGACGCCAAGCCGCTGAACAACTGCCGGTGGCTCCTCTTCCAGCGCGGCCGCGATGGCTGGGAACTCCGGCGGGCCGACCCGTCCGGCCGCACGCGCGAGCCGTGCCCGCTCGTGTGCTTCCAGGACGGGCGGCTGTTCCTCTCGGCGAACCCGACGCTCGTGGCGGACCCCGCGACGTACGGCGGCCCGGCGCGGCCGGAGGTCCTGGAGTTCGCGGCCGCCGACGCGAAGGCGCCCGGCGCCACGCACCTCCCCGCCTGGCAGGGCGAGCCGGCCTTCACGGAGCACTCTTACCGCAGTTTCGCGGCCGACGGTCGGCGAGGCGAGATGATCCTCTTCCAAAACATCGGCTACACGCACGCGGAGTGGGCCTTCCGCGACGCCCAGGGCCGATGGTCGGCCTCCGGCCAACTGGCCTGGCCCTGGGGCGCGGAATACGACAAGCCGCAGCCCATCCGCGTATGCTACCCGACGGTGGCCCTCGAGGGCCGGGCCGTGCACTTCTGCGGCGTGAGCGACATCGTCGAGCCCTACGCGGCGTGGCGCGCGGCCAAGAAGGAGATCACGGGGAAGGACTGGGACTACGACTTCCGCCGGCTCTTCTACACGTGGACGCCCGACATCACGTCCGGCAAGTTCGCCGACTGGGTCGAGATCGCCAGCCGCGACAAGACGTGCGGATGGATCATGCCGCAAGACCTGTGGGTGGCGCCGGACGGCAGGGTCCACCTCCTGTGGACGGAGCGGGCGATCGACCCGCGCCTGCGCGAGAAGTTCTTCCCGGGCGAGAAGCAGTCGCACGCGCTCGCCTACGCCGTCGTCGACCGCGGCAAGGTGGTCCTCCGCCGCACGCTCGCCCTGGCCGAGGAGGGCGTCTCCGGCGAGATTGCCTCCTACGCGCGGTTCCACGTCCTGCCGGACGCGAGGCTCTTTGTCTTCTTCTACGTGGGCGGACACCGCCCCGACGGGAAGGCCGTGTCGGAGAACCGCCTGATGGAGGTGGGCGGCGACGGGGCACCCGGGGCGGCGACGGTCGTCCCGTTGAAGCACCCGTTCAGCGAGTACTTCACGGCGAGCGTCCGGGCCGGGTCGGCGCCGTCGGACCTGCTGGACGTGCTGGGCCACCGCGCCGGCGCAGGGAACACGATCTCCTACGCGCGGATTCGCGTCAGGTGAGCGCCGCTCCCCCCTGGGCGGCGCTCATTGTGTCAACCTTTGCGGACGGCCTCGTAGAACCTCATGACGGGCGACCCGCCGAACGAGACGGCCACCCAGGCGGCCTCGTCGATCTCGGCGTCCGAGAAGCCCATCGAGCGGGCCTTCTTGAGGTGGGCCCGCGCGCACGGCTCGCAGCGCGCGACGATCGCGATCGCCAGCGCGAGCGCCTCCTTGGTGTGGGCGTCGAGGGCGCCGGGCGCGGCGGCGCTCCTCATGAACGCCTGGAACTTGGCCCGCGTATCGGCGGCGCCTGCCGCCGCGGCCGCCGGCGCCTCTGCCGCTGGCGCCCCCGCCGCCCCATGGCCCTTGCAGCAGCACGCATCGCTGCCCGAGTCGGTGTCCGCGCAGCACTCCTCCCCGGCCCCGGCGGCCGCTTGCGATGCCGATCCGCCCGCGGCCGGCGCGACCGGCACCTCGGCCCGCCCTCGCGGCGCGCGGGGGGGCTGGGGTATCGGCCGCGTCCCGCGCGTCTCCAGGAACACGCGCCCCGCGCCCTTGCCCCGGACGCGCCCGACGACGGCGGCAGCGGCCACTCCGGCCTCGTGCAAGCGCCCGACGAACTTGGCCGCCCGTGCCTCGGGCAGCACCACCAGCAGGCCGCCGGAGGTCTGCGGATCGAGGCATACCTCGAGCGCCAGGGGATCGACGCCCTTGCCGAGGGTCGCACTCGGGCCGGAGGACTCGCGGTTCCGCTCGATGCCGCCGGGCAGAATCCCCTGCCCCACGCATTCCAAGACGCCTGGCAGCAGGGGCAGGTCGTCCCAGGCGATCTCGACGTCGACGCCGCTCGCCCTGGCCATCGCCGCCAGGTGGCCCATCAGGCCGAAGCCGGTGATGTCGGTGCACGCGTGCGCGCCGAAGAGGACCATGAGTTCCGACGCCGCCCGGTTCAGAGTGGTCATCGACCGGGCCGCCGCCTCGAGCGCATCCGGGGGCGCGCGGCCGATCTGGTCGGCAAAGGCGATGATCCCCGTGCCGAGCGGCTTCGTGAGGACCAGCGCGTCGCCGGGCTTCGCCCCGGCGTTGGTCATCATCCGCGCGGGGTCCACGAGGCCCGTGACGGCAAAGCCGGCCTTGATCTCGGCGTCCTTGATGCTGTGGCCGCCGATCACCGGGACGCCCGCCTCGGCCATCTTGTCGATGCCGCCGCGCAGGATGTCGCGCATCACGCCGTCGGGCGCGGTCCGGACAGGGAAGCCGAGGATCGAGAGGGCCGTGAGCGGCTGCCCGCCCATCGCGTAGACGTCGCTCAATGAGTTCGCCGCCGCCACCTGGCCAAAGAGGTACGGGTCGTCCACCGACGGGCAGAACACGTCGACCGTCTGGACGAGGGCCCGGCCGTCGTCCATCTGGTAGACGCCCGCGTCGTCGCCCGCGGCCACGCCCACGAGGACGCGCGGGTCGTCGAGCGCGGGCAGGTCGGCGAGCACGCGGCCCAGGGTCGCCTGGTCGATCTTCGACGCGCAGCCGGCGCTCTCGACCATCTGCGTCAGCCGCACGGGGCCCTCGGGCACGTCGAGCCGCTCCCCGGCGCACAGGCACACGTCCCGGGTGCGCAGGAGGTCGCACGGGCACGGCTTCTTGGCGTCGCAGATGCAGTGGCCCAGGGCGATGGACCGCTCCATCACGCGCTTGCGTTTCTCGAGGTCTTTCATGTCCGGTTTTCGACTCCTCAACACCCCCGGTCCGTGAACT
>CAYGZE010000205.1:3052-8437 GCA_964354185.1 uncultured Anaerolineales bacterium
GCCTCGCGCATCGCGCGCAGGTGCGCCACGGGCGTGGTCGGCACCACGCCGCACGCCGGCGCGAGGAGCCGCACGCCCCCTGCCGCCAGCGACCGAGTCCACTTGGCGATCGCGCCCGCCGGGCCGTCCTCCAGCGCGAACGCCGAGACATTCCCCATCACCTGCCACGGCGGCCCTTTCCGCGCGACCGCGACGATGTTCACCATGCTGTCGAAACTGACGGCCTCGACCGGCAGGCCCGTCAACTGGGCCTCGATGGGTCGCGCGTCGCCGCAGACGTGCAGGATGACGCGTGTCCCGGCGGCCCGCAGCCGCTCGGCGATCCGCGCCAGGTACGGGGCCACGAAGGCGGCAAAGAGCGTCCCGCCCAGGATCTCGCCGGTGGCGGTCGGCTCGGCGATGCAGACGGCGTCCGCGCCGGCTTCGGCCTGGATCCGGCCGAACCGCGCCAGGTCGTCCGCCAACCGGTCCATGTACCGGTGGACGTCCTGCGGCTGGCGCCGCGTCCAGCGCAGCACGCGGAGCGGATCCGCGAGCATCCCCAGGAGCGAGAACGGGCCGACCAGGTTGCCGATGAGGGCGAGGTCGGGTCGCGCGGCCTTAGCGCGCCGGATCGCCCGAGGCAGGAGGGCGGCGCGGCCGGCGGACCAGTCGGCGTCCGGCAGCGGCGTCTTGCCGTCGGCCGCCAGCACCCAGCCGCGCACGCGCGGCTGCGACGTCGCGTCGCCCAAGTCGACGCGGGCGCCGTAGGCCTCGGCCTCCACGGTCATGCAGAACGGCATCGCCACGTTGTCGAAGCCGGTCGCCTCCTGCATCGCCAGGGCGAGGCCGACCATGGCGTCGGCGTCCCGGTGGGCCTCGGGCCAGGGCGCCCCGGCGGCCGCCATGACCTCGGTCACGGCCATGCTCATCATGCCGCCCGGGCAGACGACGGCGGGCCGGTCGGTCGGCCCGCCGGAGACGGCCGCCAGAAATCGTTCGCGCGGGGTCATGGTCCTCGGGCTCGGCATCAGTTCATCCGCGCAGCGTCCATGAGGGCCAGGACGTTCCCGGGCGGCGTCGCGATCGGCACCTCGCACCCGCTGGCCAGGATGAAGCCGTGTGGGCTGTCGCCGGCGTCGGCCAGGCACTTCCGGGCCTCCGCGATCACCGTCTCGGGCGTCCCGCCGAGGAGCGTCTCCGTCGGCCGCACATTCCCCATCAGGCACACGCGGCCGCCCACCTTCTCCTTGGCCTCCGCCAGGTCGATCTGGTCGACGCTCAGGGCGGCCGCGCCCGTGTCGGCCATCAGGTCGATGATCGCCGAGGTCCGCCCGCAGATGTGGAGGATCGGCACGTGGCCGAGCGCGGCAATTCGGGCCATGACGGGCTTCGTGTACGGCAGCACGAACTCGGCGTAGGCCGTGCGGCTGATGACGGAGCCCGACGCCACCGGGTCCACCAGGACCGGGATGCCGCCCGCCTCGGCCACCGCCTCGGCGAACGCCTCGGAGGCGATGCGGCACTTCTCCAGCAGCGCGTGCGCCAGGGCCGGGTTCCGGATGAGGTCCCGCGCGAGCATCGCCGTCCCGCGCAAGAGCGCCGCCGTCGTGAACGGCGCCGGGTAGCAGCACGAGACGAAGACCTCGTCGCCGGCCTCCCGGACGCAGTGCCGGATCGCCTCGAGGTAGACGGGCAGCCGGCCCGAGCGGCGCCCGTCGATTTCGCGGACCTTCCCGAGGTCGGCCGGCTCGGCCACGACGGGCGTCTTGACGCGGGCCGCGTCGTCCTCCGGGAAGTGAAGGACCGTCCCCATGGCCTCCGCCACGATGGCCGTGTCGGTGAAGATCGTGATGAGGTCGTGACGGTAGCGGCGGAAGGCGGCGACGTTGGCGCGGCCCATCAGCGTCCCATCCGTCGCGAAGGCCTTCACCGGCACGCCGAGGACGCGGGCCGCGTGGTTCAGGATCAGCGGCACGCAGGGGAGCCGGTCAACTGGCTTGCCCGTGAGGAACGCGCCGACCCGCTCCTTGGGGCTCATGCGATCGGTCATGTCGTTACCCTTTCCCACTCGGTGGCCAGGCGGACGGCCTCCATGGCGTTGGTGCCGTAGGCGTCGGCGCCGATCTTCTCGGCGAAGGCCGCCGAGAGCGGCCCGCCGCCGATCATCACCTTGAAGGCGTCGCGCAGGCCCGCCCGCTTCAGGGCCTCGACCAGCCGCCCCATGCCCGGCATCGTCGTGGACATCAGGGTGGAGACGGCCACGATGCCCTCGCCCACCTCGCGGGCCTTGTCGACGAAGGCCGAGACGGCCACGTCGTTCCCCAGGTCGTGCACCGGGAAGCCGGCGGCGTCGAGCATCAGGCGGACGATGTTCTTGCCGATGTCGTGGATGTCGCCCTCGATGACGCCGATGATGACGGGCACGCGGCTGCCGCGGCCCTGGACCCGCAGGTGCGGCCGCAGGACGTCGATGGCCGCGTACATCGCGTCCGCGCACAGCAGGATCTCCGGCACGAAGTAGACGCCGGTGTCGTACTTGTCGCTGACGACCTGCATGCCCTTGGCCAGGCCCTGGGTGATGGCCTCGTAGGCGTCCAGGCCCGCGGCGATCGCCTCCTTCGCCCAGCGGACCGCCCCGGGCTCGTCCATGGCGTCCACGGCTGCCGCCAGGCCGGCCAGGATCTCGTCGCGGCGGGTTGCGGGTTTCTTCGATCCCACGGTCGGGGTTCCTTTCAGGTCTCGCACCGCCTTGCCCGGTCGAAAAAAAAGCGGCGGAAAGGGCGTCCTTTCCGCCGCCGACACTCGTGAACCAAAGGCCCTATTCTATCGTGACCCAGGCTTCTTCAATCTTGTGCTCGATGGGGCCGAGCGGGACTTGCACTTTCACCTGGTACTTGCCTTTGGATCCGGAAGGTACTCGCCACGAGTACCGGCAAGTCCCACCTCAGCCATACTCGAAATTGCCTGAGTTCACTTCCCTCCCGCTCTCGTCCAGGATGACGGCCTTGGGCGCGGGCACGCGCGTCTTGCCCTGCAGGATGCTGCCCGTGTTGTACGTCTCCCCGGCGCTGCCAGTGACGGACAGGGCCACGGAGACCGTCGTCCCCTTGGCCTCGCTCTTCGCCACCGATGCGCTTGGTCTCACGGTCAAAGGCGCGCCCGCCTCGATCTCCGTCGTCTTGCCGGCGCTCACCGAGAGGGTGGCCACCTTGCCGAACGGCCCGGTGCACTTGATGGACCACATGACCGCCTTGCCACCGTCGCTCCCCTGGCCGTACTGCGTGATCCCGACCGTCTTATACGACCCCGGCGGCGCGGGCATCTCCTTGTTCGCCGGGAGGCTCACCTTCTGGCCGGTCGGCGCCTGAACGTCAACCACCAAGCCCTGCGTGGTGACCTTCAGGCTGCCTGCCGCAGGGGATGCTGACCGCACCTGTGTGGCAAGACCGACCGCAAGGACCAGCACCGCGAGCCAAGCAACCTTCCTCACCATGGCCGTTCCTCCTCAATGACCTACGACATGATATCGGACCGCGTACCCCGACGTCAACACTATTATACGACCCGCCTGCCGCAATCCGCAGCCGGTCAAGGCGCCCCCTCGCCCCCCTTGGACGCCCCTCGGCCGCCGGGGTTCCGGAATTCCGGAAAATGTGCCCCCGGGAACAGACTCACTTCCCTGCCGCGGGGCCCAGGTATCGCGGGAAAAGGTCGACGTCGGGCCACTCCCGGACGGCGTCGGCGGCGCCGTGGACCAGGGGGTCGATCAGGCCGACGAGGGGCTTCCCCGCGCGGTCGGCGTGCGTGTTGAAGAGGACGGCCCAGGCGAGGCCGTCGTGCCGCCGCACCAGGAGCGACGCCGTGCCGTCTACCTGGCCCGCGTGCCAGTGGTTGGCCTTGTCGCCCACCGGCCGCACGCTCCAGCCGCAGCCGTACCAGGCGTCGCGCGGCGAGCCGTCGGCCTCGTGGCCCGCGGGCCCCTCCGGGCAGGCGAACATCACGCGGATCATCTCGGGCCCGAGCAGGCGGCACCGGTCGGGGTCGTCGAACGCCGCCGCGAAGCGCACGAGGTCCACCGCGCTGGCGATCCAGCCGCCGTGCGCGTCGAAGCCTTCCAGGTAGAACGCCCCGTAGGGCAGCGGCACGGGCTCGCCCAACCTCCGGCCGACGACGGCGGGGCCGGTCCTCCCGAGCGGGTCGTAGTAGCGGACCTCGCGCGGCGCGCAGCCGGAAGGGAGCGTCCGGCCGATCCGCATGTCCGTGATGCCCAGCGGCGCGAGGACCGCCGCGCGAACGTGCGCCTCGTACGGCTTGCCCGTGACTCGCTCGATGACGCGGCCGAGAACCGCGTAGCCGAAGTTCGAATAGGCGTACCGCGCCCCGGGGTCGAAGTCGAGCGGCCGCCCGAACATGTAGCGGATGACGTCGGCCGGCCCGGCCGGCGGCGTTGCTCCCAGGGCCCGCGCGATCTCGACGGGCCGGAACATCGGGTCGAACGACTTGGCGGCGTCCCACCCGCCCGTGTGCTGGAGGCACTGGCGGACCGTGACCTGCCGCAGCCGCGGGTCGACCTGGGCACCCGGCTCAAGGTGGGGCTTCACGCCCACGAGGTCCCAGACCTTGTCCTGGAGCCCGATGCGGCCCTGCTCGGCCAACTGGAGGACGGCCACCGCCGTCAGCGGCTTCGAGACGCTCGCAATCCGGAAAAGCGACGCCGGCTCGACCGGCTCCCGCGCCTCGGCGTCGGCCCAGCCGAAGCCGCGGGCGTAGACCAGCCGGCCGCCCCGCGAGAGGGCCAGCGCGCCGCCGGGGACCTGGTGCGCGGCCATGAAGGACGTCATCAGGCGGTCGAAGGGCTCCAGGCGCGGGTCGGTTGCGCCTGTCGCGACGATTGCCGGGCCCTCCGGCGCGGCGGCCGCAGGC
The DNA here is from genome assembly GCA_964354185.1 of uncultured Anaerolineales bacterium. GTDB lineage: Bacteria > Planctomycetota > Phycisphaerae > FEN-1346 > FEN-1346 > CAYGZE01. Next base: position 7,958 of record CAYGZE010000205.1, read on the forward strand.
GCCGGCGCCGCCACAGCTGGCGCGGCAATCGTGATCCATGCGGCGAACAGCGAGGCCAGGCGCGGCCAGTTCATCGCTCCTCCTGCTGGCGTCACGCGCCAAGGCGCCGGTTGCGCGGGTGCCATGCTTTTCCGCCGTTGGAAAAGCATGGCCTTCCGATGCGGGGCGCATGCTTTCGCAAGCGAAAGCATGGCACCCGTACTCACACGTTCCGTGTTGAGGCAGCGCTATCCCTTGATCCCCGTCATGGCGATCCCGCGGATGAACGTCTTCATCGTCGCGAAGAACAGGATGATCAGCGGCAGGCTGAACACCGTCGACGCCGCCATCAGCAGGTGCCACGGCGTCCCCCCGTGCTCCGACGCGAACGACTGCAGCGACAAGGACAGCGTGAACTGCGACTGGTGGTTCAGGTAGATCAGCGGGCCCATGAAGTCCTTCCACGTCCCCAGGAACGTGAACAGCGCCACCATCGCGATC
>CAYGZE010000206.1:0-6933 GCA_964354185.1 uncultured Anaerolineales bacterium
CCACCAGCGTCCGGCAGAGCGGCGGCAAGCCGCTGGGCGCCTATCGCTGGCTGGTATGGGCCGTGACGCCGGCCACGGGGGACGCCGGCGGAGAGAACACCGCCTTTCAGGAGTTCCAAGTCATCGCTGCGCCAGCGCCTTGAGCCGCACCTCTTGCCGCGACCGGGTCGCATGCAGTTGCCGCGGACTTAGGAAGGAGATGGGCAGTGAGAATCGCACTCGTGATGCCGGCGCTCGTGCACGGGGTCGTCTGGCTCCTGATCGCCTGCTCAATGCTCGCCGCGGCTGCCACCATGTCGCGGGCCTTGTCGATGTGCTGGAGCGAGACGGCAACGGCCGGGGTGCTGCCCAGGGTCTCGGGGGTTTCAGGGCCCCGCCCGCGGCATTCCGCAACTGGCCTCCCTGCGGCACAGGGACGGTGGGGAAATCGGCCGCCAGGGCGCTCGCCTCCCATGCCAAGGCAGCGAGAACTGCCGCCGGGGGCCGCACGCGGGCATGCAACAAGCCCGAGAGAAGTCTCCGGATCATTGCCCGTGGCGTTCTCGCCATGACTGTCCGCGCCTTGCCTGGTCGCTCCGTCTCACTCTCGCGGCGCCGCCACCGTCGACCAACGGAAGCACCGGCCGAGGTCCATTGCCGGCGTACCTGTGGGTCGCCGCTTTAGGGGCTCGCCGCCCGCCGGACCTCGTCGGCCGTCCGAGCACAGTCGTACACCGTCAGCCGCGCCACCGATCCGGAGAAGGCGTTCCTGGGGCCCTTCGCGGTGTTCCATCCGGCGCCCAGGAACATCGGGAAGCCGGCGTACGTGCCCAGCGAGAGATGCTCGCGCCTGGCCCGGACCTCTCCATCGACATACAGGGTAAGCGTGCCGAACATGCCGCCGGAATAGACCCACGCGAGGTGATGCCACCGATCCGGGGCGGGCGGGGCGCCTTCCCAGGCTGTGTCGAAGCCGTCCGTGCCGTTGGCAAAGGCCGACGGCGCGCCCCGGCCGGCCGTGCCGTAGTTGCACTCGACCGCCCCGTTGCCGCGCCAGTCGGCGAACGTCTTCTTGGCCGCCTCCGGCGCGAGGGAGAAGACGGTCTCGACCGGTCGGGGCGACGGGCTGTAGACCCACGCCTCGACCGTCAGCGGCCCCGAGCCCGTCACGGCCGCCGGCGTCGGCATTGTCGACTGGAGCACGGTCGCCTTGCCGTCGAACGTGACGGCGGCCCGCCCGGCGACTATCCCGGCCACCGGGCGCCGGTCGGGCTCCGGCTCCAGGACCATCGCGCCGCCGAGCCGGCTGCGGTTGGGCCACCGGCCGAGCGAACCTTCCGCAAGGTCTTTCTCCTCGAGCGAGACGAGCAACCGGCCCGCATCGGGCAGATTGCCCTTGCCGGTCGCCAGGGCGCCAACCTCTTGGTCCGCAAGGGCGGTATCGTACAGCCTCACGGCCGAGATGAGGCCGCAGAAGCTGTCGGCCCGGCCGTCGGGGCCGAACGTGCAGCCCAGGGCGAGCCGCCGGTCGGGCGGGGCGCGGAGCGCGAGCGACGCCGTGGTGGTGAGCCGGCCGTCGATGTAGATCCGAAGCGACCCGCCGCCCTTGGCATAGGTCCACGTGATCTCGTGCCAGGCCAGGCCGCTCGGGTCGCCCGCTTCGAAACCGACCTCGGCCTGCCCGGGGCATCGGAAGGCGCCCTTGCGGCCGTCCTGGTCGAGGCCGAACTCCAGGGCCCGGTCCGGCCGCGCCCCGATGCTTACGAGCACGCCGACGTCCGGCTGCCACGTCTTCGGGTCGTACAGGCGCACCGAGAGGGTGAAGTCGCCGTCGCCCGCCGCGCCTTCCGGCAGCGGGAAGTCGGCCCGGAGGTACTTCGCGCCGCGGAAGTCGGCGCCCTTTCGCCCACCCTGGACGCGAACGACGGGCGCCGGCAGCAGGCCGACGAGGCCGGGCACGAACTCGCCCCCGGCGGCGCCGCGGTTGGTCCATCGCTCCACCTTGCCCTCGGGAAGCGACGCGGCGTCGAGGTCGAGGACCGCGGGCCCTCGCACAACAGGGCCGGGGGCCGGCGCCCTGGCGGGGTCGGTCGCGCGGCGATTCCTGTCGATCTCCTCCGGTCCCAGGCGGCCGCTGTGCACGCGGACCTGGGCGATCGTCCCCGCGAACCGGTCCGTCCATCGCCAGCCATCCCAGTGCGCGCCCAGGTGCAGGCGCTGGGCATCAGACGCAGGCCCCGGCGCGGCCGCACGCTGCCCGTCCACATACAGGACCGTGCCCGTGTCCGTCCTCACCGCCGCCAGGTGATGCCAGCCCTCCTTCGGCAGGAGGCCCGCGCGGAGGCGGCAGTCGCCGAGTTCCAGGAGCGTCCCATCCTCGGCGCTTGCGTCGCGGCAGGCCCAGGCCTCGATGGTCCCGATCGGCCCCAAGGAGAACGATGAGGCCATGTAGTCCTTGCCGCTGAAGCCGATGCCCCGGACGCCGCCGACGGCGCGCGGGAGGGGCGTGCTGCCGCTCTCGCGCCAGACGTTGTTGTGGACCTTGCCGCCCATCGTCCCGCGGTTGGCCCAACTGCGAACCCAGGGGCGGCTCAGGCTCTCGGGGTAGAGCGGGCGATGGTCGTAGACGGGGCAGGCCTGAAGGCGGCGGGCGTCGAGATCCACCAGGAGCCGGCCGGCCACGGCGAGTTCCTCGCGGACGTACCAGGGCCGCTCCTCCTGATAGTGCGCGGCCACCTGGAGCGGGTGCATGTCGTAGTCGTAGACGCGGACGTGGGCGAGGGCGCCCGTGAAACCGGCTTCCACCCGGCCGCCGTTCCACGCGCCGCCCACCACAACCGGCACGCCGGCCTCGAGGTCCAGGGCCAGACGCTCCTCGGTGTCGAGGCTGCCGTTGACGTAGACCCGGTAGAGGCCCGGGCCGCCGCGCAGCCCGCCGCCCTCGTAGACGAACACGAGGTGCTGCCAGGCGCCGGCGGGCGGCTTGGTGTGCCACGCGACGCGGCCCGCGCGGCCATGGTCGTAGGCGGCGTCGCTCTTTCCCCAGAGGAGCCGCACGCCGCGGTCGGTGCCGTCGCCCCAGCCCAGGAGGACCTCGTCGGCGGTCGCGGGCTCGGACCGGAAGGCCCAGAGTTCGACGGACCACTCGTGGTCGCCGCCCATCTCGGGACGGACGCGGGCGTCCCAGACGAACGCATCGCGGCCGGAGAACTGCACGGCCGCCACGCCGCCGACGGTCGCCAGCACGGGCTTCCCGACGGGCTTGAACGATCCCACGGTGCCGGGATAGTGCGACCAGCCTTGCCGGCCCCAGTACTCGCCGCCGCCGAGGTTCCGCCACGCCCGCACCGCCCCGTCGGCGTCGGCCTCGACGCCCTCGACGGCGCTCAACTCGATCCGCCGGTCGCCGGACCAATACTCGTTCAGGAGGAAGTAGAGCGCGGGGTCGTCCTGCCGCAGACGGTCGCGCGGGTAAACCTCGTCGCGCTCGTCGCCGTCGTTGATCCAGCGGTTGGCGGCGCAGGCGATGAACTCCCACATGTTGTTCGACCCGTAGTGGCCCAGGTACTTGAGCGTCTTCATCGAGGCGAGCCACGTCTCGTGCAGGCGGTGGTCGAAGTCCAGCGCGAGTTGGCTCATGCCGTTCATGTGGAGTTGGTGGCCCATCTCGTGCATGAGCATGTTCTGGTTGCCGTAGAAGTTCGGGTCGAGCATCATGTTCCGCGTGGCGCCGTAGGTGTTGCAGACGAGTTCCGTCCAGCCCAGTTCTGTCTCGTTCGTGAGGGAGCCGGCCGTGTTGCTCACCGCCAATCGGTACGCGAGGTCCGGCCGCTTCTCGAGGACCTTGAGGCACGTCCGGCGCGCCCGCTGCATCGCGAGGTCGGGCGTGTCGGCGGCGGCGATGATCGGCTGGCCGCCGCACTCCATGGACTTGGTGATGCGGCCCCACTGGCGGACGCCCTTCGGGAACGGCTCGGAGACGATGCCGTCGTCCTCCGGCCGGACGAAGTCCTCTGTGGCGAAAGACCACACCTGGCCGCGCGCGACGGGCCGGCCGTCGCCGCCCCGCGTCTCGACGCGCCAGTAGTACGTCCGCCCGAACGCCAGGTTCTCGATGGGCAGGGCGACGTCCCGGTCCTTCCCGCCCCGGCGCACCGTGTGGCGGGCCGCGCCCTGCTCGACGGCCGCGCGGTCGGCGTCGAGGTAGAACACCTGCTCCCCGGCCTGCGGGCCCGGCTTCCAGGTGAAGTACGTCGTGTGGACGTTCACGCCCTGTGCGCCGTCGGCGGGGACGGGCTCGGCGGCCTGGCCGGCGGGCGCGGGCGGCGCCTCGGCCACGGGGCCCGCCGCCGCCGCGGGGCCGCACAGGTCGCGCACTTCCTCTTGGGTCAGGGCGTAGTCGTAGAGTTTCAGCGACGCCATCGCGCCCGTGAAGAAGTAGCGGGGCGAGGTTGCCCAGTCCCACGTGCTTCCCCACGACGAGCCCAGGAAGACATAGCGGTCCGCGTCGGGGTCGAGGGCCTTGCCGGGCGCGCCGGCGGCGCTCCCCGTGCGGAACCGACGCGGCCCGTCCGACCAGTAGACGTGGTCGTCATCGACGTAGACCTGGATGCGGTACACGTACTCCGTGTCGGGCAGAAGCCCCTCGACGGGAGTCGAGACCGCACCGGCCCCGCTCCGCGCGATCTCGACCAACCTGTTCCACCGGTCGGGCTCCTCCGGGTAGACCCGCGCCCAGTAGTGCCCGTCGCGCCGCCCGAGGAAGAACCGGACGGGGGCCTCCGCCTCCTCATGGGTGAGGACCTCGCCATTCAGGGTAGCGCCGGTGGCCGTGATGCCCGTCGCGGGCCGCATGCGGACAACCCGATCGAACGCCGTCGCGGCGACGAGGCGGCCGTCGATGTACAGCCGCACCTGCCCCTCCGGCCCGCCCGTGAACACGTGGGCCACGTGGTGCCAGGCGTTCGCCTTCCCGAGGTCGTCGCCCGGGAACCCGGCCGTGCCCATCGGGCCGCAGTAGGCCCCTTTGAGGAAACTCTGCCCTCCGCGTTTGCCGTAGCGGACGTCGGTCCCGTCGTCGCCGCCGAGCGTGTGCCACGCGAGGAACGTCTCGACCTCCTGCGGGACGCCGGGGTTGTAGAGCCAGGCCGCCACGGAGAAGGCCCCGGCATCGCCGAGTTGCGGCGGGGCGCGGAAGTCGGCCACCAGCGTGTTCAGGTCCATGGCAACGATCGCGGGGCCGTACGCAAACTGCACCGCCTTGCGCCCAGCCACGTCGGCCACGACCGGCGGCGTCACGAGCGGGCGGAACGCCCCGCCCAGCGCGCCCGCGTTGTCCCACTGCCGCAGTTCGCCCGCGGGAAGCCGGTCCGCCGAGAGGTCGATGAGCAGGTTCCGGCCGGGCGGCACAGCGGGCGTCCGCAGTTTCCCGGGGAACACGCACCGTTGACGCTGGAGATAGGCCAGTTCGCGACCCTCGAGCATCCAGAGCGGCACGTCGCGGAGGGCCCCGTCGGCCAGGCGCAGGACCACGTTGCCGGCGTCTATCCGGACGAACGTGGCCACCGGGTTGCGCTCGTACTTGATCCGCCAGTCGCGGGGAACGCGGTCCGGGTTCTGGTCGGCCCGGACCGCCGAGGCGGCGAGCACGAGGAGAAGCGGCAAGAGCAGGCGTCTCATGGCACGTGCGCTCGTGTCTGGTTCCCAGCCCGCGCCTGGGTCCTATGCGTGAGTCCACGACCCCGCGCGGCGCAGAAGGTCCCCGGCTTCCTCCTCGCTGGACGCCCAGGTGGCCAGGAAGAGCCCCCGGGACGACAACTCCGCGAGGAGCCTCTCGACTTCGCCGATCTCAACGAAGGGGAGGATCAGGCATTTCCCGGCCGCTTGGACCCGCCTGTAGTACGGGATCCAGCGCGGACTGGCCGCCGGCTCCTGCCCTGCGCCGGCCGTCCACTGGATGGCCCGGAGATCGTCCAGTTCCAGGAGCGCGCCCAAGTGCTTCAGGGCGTCCGGGCCGTCCCAGTGATAGACCGAGTACGTGTTGACCTTCAGGTAGCCCTGGAGTTCGGGCACGATGAAACGGCGGAACATGTCCGGCGAGAGAACGGCGGAGAAGTCGCAGGACATCTGGTAGTGTGGCCCCGGCGCCCAGGTCTGCATCCACGGGATCGGGCAACCGCCGTCGTTCGCGGGCCGCGCGATCGCGTAGAGTTCCTGGTGCAGGCGACACCAGGTCGTCACCAAGGCGTCGATGCCGCGCTTCACCGCCTCCGGGCGGTCCACCATGTCGAGCACGAGCGGCTGCATCCCCCTGAGGAGCGAGAGGTCGTCCGTGGCCGAGCCCAGTTCGGGAAGCCCCACCAGGTACCGGCCGCGGCATTCCCGGGCGAAGCAGCGGGTGTTGTCGAACGTGGCCCGGTAAAGGGGCACCGCCTCGGGATCGAACGACCACTCGAACGTCGCCAGATCCTCGATGGCGGGATGGAACCAGGCTGTCTCGGGCCGGTACTCCACGCGGCTTCCGTAGAACGCGGCCATTGCGGAGGCGCCCACGCACATGGTCGTGGCCGGGTAAGCCTCGCCGCCGTAGTGAGTGCGCTCGAATCGGGCAAGCATCATGCGGAGATTGTCCTCCGGGTCCAGCCAGTACCGGGCGAGTTCGGCTTCGGCGCGTGGCGGCTCGGGCGGTTGCGGCAAGGCGCCTTTCCGTGGGGCCGCGACCGCCAGGCAGCACCGGTCCACGATCTCGCGGTCCCAGAACGCGAGGAAGCGTGCCTTCGCCTTGTCCCAGTCGCCTTTGTAGTACACGCCCGCCTCCCGGGGCCGGGGCTGTCGCCTCGCGGTTGATTATACGCCGGTCCTGCCCCGCAGCACCGCGAAAGAATACGGCGGGAACGTTTGTGTGAACCGCGGTCCGAGACCCTCGGCCTTCTCCGTCCCGTCTGAGACCTTCCG
>CAYGZE010000206.1:7033-8410 GCA_964354185.1 uncultured Anaerolineales bacterium
TCCGCCCGGCGGCGTCCTCGATCTCGAGAGGCGGCGACCGCGGATTGGCCTCGTTAAGCGGCGCCTCCAGATCGAGGGCCATCGACCCCTTGGCCGCTCCCTCTTTGACGAGCGACCAGCACGGCAGGCGGGCCATGGCCTTCTCGTCGTAGCCGGCGTCTCCCTTGCGGGGATTGTGGTTCTTCCACCGGCCAGAACCTCCGATTGTTCTGATGCCAAGAAGAGACTATGCCCGGTCAGCACAATCTTGGTATAGGGGACAGCGACGGACTCGATGCACGGGTGCGACGGGATCGGCAGACTTCGTAGGACGATGGCCAGGTCCGAACGCATCGCGCCGGTCGGCCCAGAGGGCGGGCATCGACCGCCGCAGGCGCCGGAACGACGTCTCGTCCGGCTCGTGGTTGTCGAGGATGGCCGCAAGGCTGCTACTGCGGCTTGGCTGGGCCGGCCTTCTCTTCGCGGCTGAGGCGCTCCAGGTGGCGCTCGTAGATCTTCACCGACCCGGGTTGGCGACGGCGGCACGGCAACATGGTCCGCCCTTTGCGGGGGGAGCCGTTGGAGGCGCGATCGGCGCGACGGAGAAAGCCCCATGAAACCTCTTGAGCTGGTTTGCCTCGTCTTGGTGTGTGTGGCTGCGTCATGCACCGGTTCCAGAAGCGATCGTGAGGTCCGCCTGTACGATGTGAGCGTCGAGGGTGGCACGCGACAGGCGGTGACCGGCGCCCGCGTGGCCTATGACCTGTTCATCCCTCGCCCCGCGGCCGACCTTCCCGGTCCTCCGTTCCCTGCGGTCGTTCTGACCCACGGCTTCGCGCGGGACCGGACGTTCCATCGGAACAACGCGCAGTACATGGCCCAGCGCGGCATCGTGGTGTTGACCCCCGACATGGTCAGCCTGCTGGGAGGCGCGGCCTCGCAGTCGGCCAACATCGCCATCCTCAGCGACCATGTGCGGTGGCTGGCGGAGCGAAGCACGGCCGCGGGCGATCCGCTCGCCGGCATCCTGGACGCTCGGTGTATCGGACTCGCCGGTCACAGCGCCGGCGGCGCCGTCTCGTTCGAGGCCGCCGTGAGGACTCAGGAGGGGCCCGCTCCGGTCGCCGCCGTGTGCCTGCTCGACGCCGTGCCGTGGGACCGGACGCTGGAGCGAGCCGTCGACCTGAGACCGATGCCTCTTGCGAGCATCCGCTCTGAGCCCGGTCCGTGGAACCTCAACGGCCGCGTGCTGGACCTGCTCAACGGGCTTACCTTCAACGTCGAGGACGTGCGTGTTGTCGGCTCGACACACTGCGACCCCGAGAACCCGACCGATCTGATGGGGCAGCTTGCCTGCGGCCCCAGCACGGAGGAGCACCGAGCCATCTACCAGCGGCT
>CAYGZE010000207.1:0-8365 GCA_964354185.1 uncultured Anaerolineales bacterium
GCAGGCGGCCTGCGCGGTGGTGATCGAGCGGGCCCTGCGGAAGCACCCGAAGGCGGGGGGTGCGTTCACGCGCCTGGGCGCCGTCACGAAGGACGGCCGCGTCGACTTTGCCCGCTGGCAGGAACTCGTCGCGGAGGACGAGCGGCCTCTGGTCCGCGAACTCGCTGACTTCTTCGCGCCGCTCCAGGCGGAGGCCGGGCCGCCCGCGCCGCCGAAGGCGCCCGATCCGGCTCCTCCTCCGCCCGCCCGGGATTCCGCGGCCCCGCCCCCCGACCCCGCCGCAAAGGCCCCCTGATGCGCCGCCGGCCGGCGCGGCCGAAGTCGCGCTTGCCCCGCGCGCTTTCCTGTGCTATACTCCAGCCGGGTTGTGTGGGAAGGCCGCCAAGTCACCTTGGCTTTCCATCCTGGCGCGCAGCCATGCGCTCGGTGGCGGCTGAGAGTGCCGATCCTCATCGCAAGCGTCCGTGCCCGCGCTGCCGCGCCCGTCGAGAGCCGGGCCGCAGCGGGGGTTTGCCGCCGGCCAAGCGCCCGCGTGGGCCGCGACGCAGGGGGCACTTCGTCCCGGGGGGGGATGCCTCATGATGCGACTCGCCGCCGTGTCCGCCGCCGTCGCGCTCACCGTCCTGGCCGCGCCGGCCGCGCGGGCCCAACTCAAGGCCACCGAGATCCTGTACAACCCGGCCAGCAGCGACGACGCCGCCTGGGAATATATTGAACTATACAACTGCTCCGCGACCGACGCGGTGAGCGTGGGCGGGTGGGTCCTTGACGACGACGACGGCAACCCCCTCACGGGCTCGAACGTCCTGGCCGGGACCGTCGCCCCCCTGGGCACCGTCGTCCTCTTCAATCTCGACGCGAACAGCCTCACCGCGGTGCGCGACGCCTGGGGCGCCGCCGCGCGGTTCGTCGGCGTCCGCGACTGGCCCTCGCTCGCGAACGACGGCGACCGCTTCGGCCTCTGGGACGGCTTCCTCTCCTACAACAGCCGCACCTGGCCCAACGCCCGCATCGACATCACCTACCACGACTGGGGCGACTGGCCCGCGGACGACGGCGTCGCCTCCGTCCATCTCGTCGACCTGGCGGCCGACTGCCGGGTCGGCGCCAACTGGGCGCTCTCCTGTGTCGGCGACTCGCAAGGCGCCTACGTGAGCAACCCCGCCGGGACGGGCGGCGACACGAATGTCGGCAGCCCCGGCTCCGTCCTGCCCGAGCCGGCGACGGCGGCGCTCGTGGCGCTCGGGGCGGCCGCGGCCCGCCTGGCGCGCCGCCGGCGCGGTGGCGGTGGAAGGTGAGGCGCGGCGCCCATGCGGATCGGACTGCCGGCGGCCATGATCGCCTTCCTCTCTGCCGGCGCGTGCGGCCAGGCCGCGGACCCGGCCCGCTTCCGCGAGGGTCTCGTGCGCGACGAGTTCATCTATGACCGTGCCTCGTTCCCGGAGTGTCACGCTTCGACGCTGGCCGAGACGCACGGTGGCGCCCTCGTGGCCGCCTGGTTCGGCGGCTCGCGCGAAGGCGCCCCCGACATCGGCATCTGGCTCGCCCGGTGCGTCGAGGGGCGCTGGACCGAGCCCGTCCAGGTGGCCGACGGCGCGGCGTCGCCCGACCGGCGCCTGCCCTGCTGGAACCCCGTCCTCTTCCAGCCGCGCCGCGGGCCGCTCCTCCTCTTCCTCAAGGTCGGGCCGAACCCGGCCGCCTGGTGGGGCGAGATGATGGTTTCCGACGACGGCGGCCTCACGTGGAAGGACCGCCGGCGGCTGCCCGACGGCGGCATCGGGCCCGTTAAGAACAAGCCCGTGGAACTCCCGGGCGGGGACCTCGTGTGCGGCTCGAGCACCGAGGACGCGGGCTGGCGCGTCCACTTCGAGCGGACCGCCGACCTCGGCCGCACCTGGTCGCGCACCGCGCCCCTGAACGACGGCCGCCAGGTCGGCGCCATCCAGCCGACGATCCTCACGCACCCGGGCGGCCGCCTCCAGGCCCTCGGCCGCAGCCGCCAGGGACGCCTCTGGGAGGCCTGGTCCGACGACGGGGGCAAGACCTGGGGCCCGCTGACGCTGGCGGCCCTGCCGAACCCGAACGCGGGGATCGACGCCGTCACGCTCGCCGATGGACGCCATCTACTCGTCTACAACCATACCGCCAAGAGCCGCAGCCCCTTGAACCTCGCGGTCAGCGAGGACGGCCGGGCCTGGAAGGCCGCCCTCGTCCTCGCGGACGGGCCGGGCGAGTTCTCCTACCCCGCCGTCATCCAGACCGCCGACGGCCTCGTGCACGTGACCTACACGTGGAAGCGCGAGCGGATCCGCCATGCGGTCGTCGACCCGGCGCGGCTGGCGCCGCGGGAGTTCGTGGACGGGAACTGGCCGCCCTAGGCCGCGCCGCCCCACGTCCCGCCCGCCAGCCGCGGGCCCAAACGGCGCCGCGAAGACCGCGCGGCTTCCCCGGCCGCAAGGGCATCGGAGCAAATGGGTTCTCCTGTCCCCTTTTTTCCTTGCCGCGTCCTTGACAATCGCCGATTCTGGAGTATATTCTCAGAGTCGTAGAGGACACCCGGGGCTGGCGACCGCCGAGAGCGGTCCCGGCCCCTTTTTTGCGGCAGCGCAGGGCATCCGACCGGGCCAAGCCAGGCCCCGAGCATGCTCCTTGCGACGCGAGGGCGAGAGCGGAGGACCCGCAGGACCAGAGGACAACTGAGGGGCGTTGTTGGAGTCCGCCCGTACACAGCGATCGGAGCGCCCCCGCGCGGGGCGAGGGTCGCTGAGGCCCGACCTAGGGGGTGGGCCGCAGGCGGGCGAGTATCGAGGACTCTCCGGGGGAAGCCGGCTGACCACAGCCGGTTTCCCCCCTTTTTTTCACCCGGCGCGGCCGAGGGGCCGCGCGGTGCGCAGGGCGCCGGGGGAGTGGTTTCTTCGGCGCCGCAGCCAACTCGAACGGACAGGAGCACTTACATGGCCAGGTGCGGGCGTGGGCGATGGGCGTGGCTCTTAGGGATGGCCCTGGTGCTGGCGGCGGCCGGCCCCCTTCGGGCCGAGGACGACTCGGTCAGTTACATGTTCATGGTCAGCGCTCCGCCCGAAGTCTCCTACATGTTCATGAACAGCCCGCCGACGGCACCGGTCAGCACGGCCGACAGCATCGTCGACCCCGCGTCGCTTTCCGGCGTCACCGTCATCCTGGAGGGGGCGCCGACGTCGCGGTGGACGTTCGGCTGCTCCGCCACGTCGGCGGGCATGATCTTCGGCTACTATGACCGCCACGGCTTCGCCAACATGTACACCGGCCCGGCCAACGGCGGGGTGGCCCCCCTGACCGAGTTGGGCCAGGGGGTTCCCACCGATGCCGGTTACCCCTTCGCCGGCTCGTGCTCCATCATCGCCACCAAGAACGGATTCGACGGCCGCGTGACCAACGGCCACGTCGACGACTACTGGACCGGCTATGGCAACCCCGGGCCCGATCCCTTCGAGGGCGTCCGGGCCGAGCACGCGTGGGGAAACTGCACCGCCGACTACATGGGCACCAACCAGTGGAAGTGGGACCTGAACCTGAACGGCGCCAGGGACGCCAACACCGACGGCGCGACCACGTTCTGGTCTTACACGTCGTACGGCGGCAAACTCTACGACTACATCCCGGGGCCCGAGTACGGCCTGCCCCAGACGGAGCTGTGCCACGGCATGCGGCTCTTCGCGGAATCGCGCGGCTACACGGTCGTCGAGAACTACACGCAACTGATCGACACGGTCGCCACCGGCGGCTTCTCCTTCCAGGACTACATGAACGAGATCGACAACGGCTGCCCCGTCATGATCCAGGTCGAGGGCCACTCCATGGTGGGCGTCGGCTACTACGAAGACTCCCAGATCATCTACCTCCACGACACCTGGGATAACTGGGTCCATTCCATGACCTGGGGCACCTCCTACGCCGGCATGGCCCAGCGGGCCGTCACGGTCATCCACATCACGCCGGAGCCTGCCACGCTCGCCTTCCTGACGCTGGGGTGCGGCCTGACGCTGCTGCGGCGCCGACGCGCCGCCGCGTGAGCCCGCGCGGCCGCGCCGAGCGCGTCCGCCACACGGCCAGACTACGCTCGCCGCCCGGTCGGTTCGCCGACCGGGCGGCCTGTTTGATGGTACGGGTCCAGCGTGCCCGTAACGGGGGTGCCACTGGCTGCTTGCAGCCAGTGCGATTCCGGGCGGCACTGGCGGACAAGCCGCCAGTGGCACCCGCCGATGGGAACTCGCCAAGCACGCTGAACCCGTACGCTCCGTGCGAACCGCGCCCCGCGTTCCCCTCGCCGGGCGCGCGGCGCCGGCGGGCGAACGCGGGCGCCGGCGGGCCGCCTCACTCGCGCGGCAGGAGGACGACGTCGGCCACGTCGAGCGGGAGCGTGAGCCGCAGGTCCTCTCCCACCGCCTCGACCTGCACCCGCGCCCCCTCGGTGCTCACGGCCCGCGCGGGCGGCTTCATCCCACGCAGGCGCACGTCCATCAGCCCGATCGGCCGGTGCGTGTGATTGACGAGCACCACGGCCGCGCCCTTCGGCCCCACGAGCAGGCTCGTCCCGACCACGGGCACCGACGCAGCCGCCACCGGCCGCACGCCAGCCAGGTCGAGCGGCACCTGGAAGATCGCGCGCGGCTCCGCCGGCCACACCTCGTCGAGCGTCGTCTGGCCCTCCTTGAAGGGCGAGTAGGCTAGGCCCGGCAGGAACCCGACCGCGACGACCCTTCCCCGCCCGTGCGGCACGGTCGCGCCGGCCGCCTTGCCGTCATCGTACGCGGCCGCCAGCGCGCCCGGCGGCTTCCCCGCCCCAGCCGCGACCGCCTCGCCCAGGTCCAGCCGACACCCGATCACCTTCACGTCGAACGGCCGGTCGCTCCCAATCGTCACCTTGGCCCGCGCCAGGGGCCGGATGCCCGGCAGGTCGCCGCGCTCGTTGTAGGCGTGCCCCTGCTCTTTGACGAACCGCGCGGCCGCATCGGCCGGCCACACGTGCTCGGCGAAGGGCGGCACCGAGGGCTCGAAGAACTCGTCGCGCGTCGCCGCCCCGCCCGCAAGGTACAGGACGCCCCCCGCGCGCACCCACGCGTCCACCGCCGCCGCCGCCCGGCGCGTCAGGCACTGGCCGATGACGTAGAGCACGCGGTAGTCCGCCAGGCGCCCCGCCTCCACCTCCTCCTCGCCCAGGAAGTCCGGCTGGACGCCCAGGTGCCGGAGGGCGTGCCACGCCAGGCGCGTCTCGACGAAACTCGCCGGGTCGTCCGTGTGCCAGAGGTCGTGGCTCACGGCGTAGAGGATCGCCACGGGGTCGCGCACCGGCCGCGCGGGCCAGAGGATCTCCTCCCCGCGCGCCAGGGCCCGCGCGACGTTCGCGATGCCGTCGTACTCGCTCCGCAGGTCTGACCAGTAGTTCTCCGTGCTGATGAACGTAGGGCCATACGTCCAGAAGAAGAAACTCTTCGACCCCTGGCCGAGCGCCGCGTAGGCCTTGAGGCGCAGGTACCGGTCGTCGCTCGGCGTCAGGAGGCCGCGGAGGGCGACGGGCCGGTCGCCGACGCCGCTTCGCAGGATCGCGCTCAGATACTCGAACGTCTGCGCGCCCGTCCACGTGCTCCCCGGCCCGTACATGTGGTTGAGGCCCAGCCAGTCCTCGGCCGAAAGGACGTCCACCGCCTCCCGCCGCCCGATCTCCAGGAAGTCGAGCCCCCGGTACCCCATCCCCAGGTGCGGCGGGCCCCACGCGCCCAGGAACCCGTGGTCCGACGGCAGCGTCTCCGTCTTCATCCCCGGCAGGGCCGCGCGCACCAGGTCCGACGTCTGCCGCAGTTGCCGCACCGACCACGCCTGGCCGAACTTGGCCGCGTGGTACATCACGCGCCGCGTCGGCAGGTCGGCCTCGCGCGGCAAGGTCTTCTCGTACATCGCCTCGGCGGGGTACGCGACCTCCTCGAGCGGCCGGCCGAGGGTCTCCCGCGTCTCGCCGCGCTCGCCGAGGTACGCCCGGAACCAGCCGTCGAGTCTCGCGCGGTCCACCTTGCGGAAGTCGAGCGTCTGGATCTCGTCCGAGATCACGTAGTGGGCCATGTGCTCATACGTCCATCTGCCGTCGTCGGTCGCCAGCGTCCGCGCGATGGAGGCCCCCTCCCCCTTCTTCCACGCCTCGGCCGACGCCTCGGGGTCCGGCCCGAGTTGCCACGTCGCCGTGTAGGTCCGCACCCCGGCGTCGCGCATCACCGCCACGGGCAGGCCGCCGACGACGTTGAACCCGAGTTGCCGCAGGGCCTCCGTCTCCTGCCGCGCGAGGGCCGGGTCGTAGTGGCCCCAGATCGAGGTGATGAGGTCGAACCGCCCGACGCGCGGCGGCTCGCCCGGCGAGGTCTCCCGCGCCCACGCCAGGTGCCGCGCGGCCATCTGGGAGCCCGTCTCGAACTCCTCCTTCTTCTCGCGCAGGGGGTGCGGCAGGAGGAACCCGATCGCGCCCGACGCGCTTCGCTCCGTGAACCGGATGACGACGGCGGCCTCGTCGGCCCGGTCCGCAAGTTGGGCCTCGATCGTGCAGGGGCCGAGCGCCTCGCCCGACGCCGCCCGAGCGACCGTGAGTTTCGCCGACGGCCACTCCGCCAGGCCCCCCTCGCGGTTGAGCCGCCCGTGCAGGTCGGCCTTCCCGAGGTCGACCCATCGGCTCCACGCGTCGCCCTGGACCTCGACCGTCTCGGTCGGCAGGTACCACTGGTTGTTCTTGCCGTCGTGCCGGAACCCGCCGACCTGGACCCGCCAGGCGGCGTCCTCGCGCGGCTCGGCGACGCGGAACCGTAGGAAGACGTCCGCCCCCCGCGCCGCGCCGGCCAGCGCCAGGATCGTCGAGATCGTCGCCGCCAGTGCCCGCACGAACCGCCGCTCTTGCCGCATGGTGCCTCCCGCCTTCGCCGTTCCCCGCTCGCGCCGCCCATTATAGACCCCCCGCCGCGCCTTCGCCAACGCCTTGGGACCCGCCGGACGGCCCTTCTCGGGCCGCAGGGGACGGCCCGCTGCCCTGCTTCCGGCGGGCAGGCTTCGCATTCCGCAATCGGGGTTGACACGACCGCGGCCGGACGCTATCATGCCGCCGCTTCGAAGGAACGTGCGTTTCCCACGGGGTAGATGATCCGCCACGGCGGACGTGGGGCTCCGGCGATGCGGCCGCTGAGTCCAAGCCTCGGAAACGCCCAGCGTGCCGCCCCATTCTCTTGCGGGCAGCGCCAGGATGATAGTGAAGCGCACCCTTGCGCGGCGGGTGCGGACCCGTCCTTCGTAGCCCTCCGGGCTACTTCGGAGAGCGGAGAAGGAGACCCGCCGCGCAAATGAGGTTTGTCCACTCGGCGCGGAAGGTGATGGGTGAGGTCATGGCCAGGAAACTGCCGCACGACTGGTTCAACGATCCCTTGCGCGGGATGCCGGCCCGGGCCCTGCTCCTGGCGACGGGCACGGTGACGCCCGAGGACATGGAGAAGCCGTACATCGGCCTCGTGTCGAGTTTCACGGACCTCATCCCCGGCCACGCCCACATGCGGCGGCTGGAGCGGGCCATCGAGCACGGCATCTTCGCGGGCGGGGGCGTGGCGTGGCTCTTCAGCGTCCCCGGCATCTGCGACGGCATCGCGATGGGCCACGAGGGGATGCATTACAGCCTGCCCAGCCGCGAACTCATCGCCGACATGATCGAGTCGGTGACGCTCGCTCATCGCCTCGACGGCCTGGTCCTGCTCACGAACTGCGACAAGATCACGCCGGGGATGCTGATGGCGGCCGCGCGGCTCGACCTGCCGGCCATCGTCGTCACGGCCGGGCCCATGGTCGCGGGGCGGTACAAGATGGAGCGGCTAGACCTGGTGCACGACACGTTCGAGGCCATCGGCCGCTACAAGGCGGGCGAACTCACGCGGCAGGACCTCGCGGCCCTGGAATGCGAGGCGTGCCCGGGCGGCGGATCGTGCCAAGGCCTCTTCACGGCCAACACGATGGCGTGCGTCACCGAGGCGATGGGGATGAGCCTGCCCTACTGCGCCGCCGCCCTGGCCGCCAGCGCCAAGAAGGACCGCATCGCGTACGCCTCCGGCAAGCGGATCGTGGACCTGGTGAACCAGGGGGTGACGGCGCGGCGAATCCTGACGCCGGAGGCGTTCGAGAACGGGATCGCGGTCGACATGGCCCTGGGCGGGTCTACGAACACGGTGCTGCACATCCCGGCGATTGCGAACGAGGCGGGGGTGGACCTGCCCCTGGAGCGCTTCGACGAGATCAGCCGCCGCACGCCGCACCTCACGAACTTCCGCCCCGCCGGCGACATGATGATGGAGGACCTGGACGCGGCGGG
>CAYGZE010000208.1:0-8349 GCA_964354185.1 uncultured Anaerolineales bacterium
CCCGACCTGCCGGTGTTAGACAAACCTGCGGTGGGCAATGTGCGGGCCGAAACGACGGGCAGTCAAGTGGCGGTGTCGTGGGAGGTTCCTGACACGGCGTCGCCCGCCTTTTCTTACAAGATCGAGGTCTTTGCCAATCCCGAATGCCGGGGCGACGCGAAAGCGGTGAAGGAAGAACGCATGCCCACCATGCGCTGTGCGCTGATCGATGCCGCAGTGCCGGCGGCAACGATTCGGCTGACGGTGACCGACATCTTCGACCAAACGGCTCCGCCGGTCATCGTGGCCGCGGCTGCGAGCAAGGCGCCGGCACCTGCAAAGGCAACCCCAGCGACAGTTCCGGGGCTCGCTTACGAGTTGTTCCACAAGGACTCGAAGCGGAAGGTCAACTATTTCGACCCGCCGCTCCAGAAACCCAACGAAGAACACCACTGGCTGACCCTGGAGGAGATTGCGCAGGGCAAGCTCTTTCGGCGCGGCCTTGCGCGGGGATTCGACCTCGGCGTGTGCGAGCAGCGTGCCTCGGGATACGCCCTGGCTTTCCATGGATTCCTCCGTGTGCCCGTCGCCGGACTATACATTTTCCGCGCCCAAATTGATGGCGGCTACCGCATCCGGATTGATGGAGAGGATGTGCTCGTTTGGGACGGCCAGCACGGCACCACCGAGAAGGCTGCGGTGCGGAATCTATCCAAGGGCGACCATGCGCTCGCGGTGACGTATTTGTATGACCAACTGCCGGCCAGGAACTTCGGCATCGACTGGGAAGGCCCCCGACTGCCGCGACAGGCCATCCCGCTGGAGGCGTTGCGAGTCGCGGATGATGGAGACTATCCACGTCCAGTCGTGAAATGTGACACTGATGGCGAGGGAACGGGGCAGGTCGCCGTCACCGTTGATGCGCGAGGCCATGTGGTGAACAGAACCGCCCTGTTCCTCGGGCAGCTCCAACTGGCGGAGAGCAACGGCCCCGCGCTGAAGTACCACGGCCCGTTGCCGCGCGGCGCGAACTTCTTTTGGGCGCGGATCATCTTCGATGAGAACCATTCCGTCGATTCCGAACCCGCCACCCTCACTGTCACGGGCAAACCGGTGGACGCGGACTGGACGGCGCGCAACGTTAGTGATGCGAAGGCTTCCGCCGGACTGTGGCAGACCGGGCCCCAAGCGTTCCAGTTCTTCGGCAGCGGAATGCACACGGTGACCCGGAAAATCACCGGGGACTTCACGGCCACCTGCCGCATTGACGCCTATAACGGATCCCGCGGTGAGCCGGTGAACCGCCGTGCGTGGGTGGGCCTGACCGCCCGCGAATATGGAGAACGGTTGAACTGGGACTGGGGCCGGGATTTCCACCTCGTCCAGACGGCCGCCGACGGCCTGCGCGCGTCCGCCGACTTTTCGGATCTGGGCGCAGGCCGCATCAGCTCGTATGAGCTTCCCAAGGACCGCCCGTGGATCCGCGTCGTCCGGCAGGGCCAGGCGTGGACGGCGTGGTCTTCGGCAGATGGCAAGCAGTGGGAACTCGGCGCGTATCAATTCAAGAAGACGCGCCCGGAGATGGATGTCGGGCTGTTTTTCAGCGCCCTGCCGCAGGATGCGCGGGCCCACTACCACGCCAGCGTGTCGGAACTGTCCATCGTGCCTGGCGTGGTGCCAGACTCGACTCCGCCGCTCCCGGCCGTTGCGCAACATACCGCTGGCGAGCGACTGACCGGCGTGGTCATGGCGCGCTCCGACGCGCAGGTGGTGGTGGTCCGGTCGTCATTGCTGGGACTCCTCAGGACCACCGATGGCGGCAAGACGTGGTCGCCGGCCAACGGTAACCTCAGCGGCAGCGATCTGGCGGTGCGCAGCGTGGCCATTCACCCGGAAGACCCGCTGACCCTGTTGCGCGCAGGCGGACACGGTGAGGGCGGACGCCTGTGGAAGACCACCGACGGCGGGAAGACGTGGACGAAGCTCGATCTTGATGGCGATTTCGATGGAACCGGCCCTTCGGCGCTGTGCGGTGAGATTGTCGCGTTCGACCTGCGGACGCCGCAGACGGTCTATGTGGGTTGCGAATCCAAGGGCTTCTTCAAGAGTACCGACGGCGGTATGACGTGGAAGCGGTTGGGGCTGGCAGGCGAGCGCATCACGGCGGTGACGGTGTGGCCGTGGGAGCGGTTTTATCCCGCTCTAGCCATGGGCATGACCCATCTCTGCGTCACCACCTGCCCGGACCGTTGGATGACTTTTCTCGGGCGGGGAAAACCGAGTGTCGCCACGGCGGAGACTGTGGCACGGAGTTACGTCTCCAATGACAACGTCCAATCCCTGACAGCGTTGGACGAACGGAACGATACCGGGTTCAACAATGTCGCATTCGACAAGTCGCTCCAGGCCACGCGGGAAATCAGTTATGCAACCACCCATGGCTACCAGCACAACTCCGGCGGTCACATGTCGCTCTTTCCCGCGCAGAAGAATCTGGAATGGCTCCGGCCGTTCACGGCACTGGGCACGACGGCTGCGGGCGATCGCCGGAATGGCCGCTTCCTCACCCAAGCGCTCGATCCGGCGGTGCCGGGGCGTCTCTCCCTATGCCAGTCGGGATGGGGGATGGATTGGTCGTGGCTGCCGGCCAAGGGCACGGCGCCCAAGGGCGGCTTGATCGCGGCCTGCGGGGATCAGAACCAGGGGGACAAGTGGTGGTTCGTGCATACCGACGGTCTGTATTATTCGCCAGATCGAGGCGCCACGCTGACGAAGATGCTCGATGCTGGCGGGCTTTCCATTGCCAATTCCGCCGCCGATATCCTCATCGCCGACTTCGAGGCCGAGGGGTACGGCGACTGGAAGGCCGAGGGCGAGGCCTTCGGCCCGGGCGCCGCTCGGGGCCGAGGACGGCCGGGTGCGCCTGCGGATCCTCGTGGACCGGACGACGATCGAGATCTTCGGCAATGATGGCCGCATGTACATGCCGGTGGAGGTGATCCCCGACGACGGGAACCGGTCGCTGGAGGTTTTCGCCCTGAAGTTGGCGTGGGAGTAAGCGCTGCGAGCCCCGAGCCGCGAGCGACGGGCCAAGGCCACGGCACCCCTTGGCATGGACGCTGTAGCGCGGGGGCTCATCCCTCGCGGCCGTAGCGTGCGCGCCGTCTCGCGCGGGGGGTAAACCCCCGCGCTACGGGCTCGATGCATGGTGTGCGCCGGGGCGGGCTCGAAAAGCGCCGCGCCGGGTCGGGTGGCGGCCGGGCTAGGGCGCCGTGCCGGCCGCGTCCGGCTTCTTCTCGGCGGCCGGCTCCGACGGCTTCGCCTGCTGGACCTTGAGCATCCCCTGGACCGCCGCGTCGGGCCACGACTGGCTCAGCACCTTCGCCCCGCGCGGCGACCACAGGACGATCTCCGGCCGGCCGGGCGATCCGAGGCTCGAGCCCTCCGGGACGGCCAGGCACACCTCGTCGGCCGACCGCCAGACGGGCAGGCTCAGCAGGCCCTCCTGCTTGGCGGCGATGGTGTCCACGACCTGCCCGCCGGCAAGGTCCAGCACCGACACGCCCTCCGGCGTCTGGACGAGCACGCGCTTCTGGTCGGGGCTGACCTCGAACCACGCGGCGGCGGGCAGCGTGTCCTGGTCGCCCTCGGGCCGGAGGCGGGCGACGGTGCCGCGGGTCGCCAGGTCCAGCAGGAACAGGTCCGCGTTCTGGGGCAGTTCGGCGGCCGTGCACGGCAGCCGCACCGCGCCGCCGTCGAAGACGATCCGGTCCCCGTCCAGGCACCGCACCTTCAGGCGGTCGTGGAAGAGGACGCCGGCCAGGTCCTCCGCGTCGGCGAACTTGTCCAGGAGACTCCCGTCGAGCCGGGCCACTTCGCGCCGGCTGATCGTCCCGAGCCGCAGGTGCTGCTGCCCCTCGACGGCGGCGGCGGTGGCGGCGGCGTACACGAGGAACCGCCCGTCAACCGACCAGTCCGGGAAGCGCGACACGCGCTCGGCCACCGGCCTGAGGGTTCCGCCCTCGATCGGCACGACCCAGAGCGAGAGGTCCGCCGACCGGACGGCGGCCGGCGTCCCGACGCAGGCGACCCGCCGGCCGTCGGGCGACAGACGCAGGGCCGCCAGCCCGTCGAAGGTCCGCACCACGGGCGGCCGGAACCGGACGGTCAGGTCGTCGGCCACGTCGCCCACCTCGAGGACCGCCAGCGGCACGGTCCACTTCTTCGCCTCCTCCCACTTGTCGCCCAGTTTCTCGGGCAGCCCCGCGGGCTCCACGTCGCGCAGGAACATGGCTGCCAGCGCGATGCGGGTGGGGGGAGCCCAGTCGAAGCACGTCGGCTTGAAGTCGTCAATCGGCCCCTCGTGGGCGAGCGCCTCGGCCTTGGCCTGCCGGGCCAGGGCGATGACGGCCGCCACCTCCGGCACGTCCAGCAAGGTCTCCGCCGCGTCCCAGGTGGCGACCTGCTCCTGGCGGAGGACGGCCAGCCGCTTGGAGTCGTACGCCCATGCGACGCCCAGCACGTTCTCGGCCGCGCGGGCCGAGAGTTTGCCGTCCGCGTCGCACAGGTAGAGGCCGTCGGCGGCCAGGACCGCCGCCCGGCGGCCGTCCGGCGACCAGGCCACCTTGGCCTCGGGCACGCACCCCGCGGCCGCCAGCGACAGGACGATCAGCCACCACCCCACTCGGCGAGCCATGCGCGATCTCCTCTCAGGTTACCGCGGCCGCTGGGCCGCGAGCGCTCCTGCGCGCCTGAGCCTCTACTCTAGCGTGCCGGGCCGCGAAAGTTCACAGAATCCGGCGGGAGTGCGAGAGGGGCGGTGCGGTGTGAGGGCCTCCGGCGGGTGCATCCAAAGAAGAAGGCCCGGCGCGGGGCCGGACCTTTCTTGGGATTCCCGTCGGTGGAGCCGGGGGTCGGCGGAGACCCGCACTGGCGGGCAAGCCGCCAGTGGCACCCGGCGAAAGCGTCGCTCAGCGCTTGCGGAGGTCCTTGATCTGGTCCTCCAGCCGCTCGACGCGGTCCTCCAGGTCGTCCTTCTCCTTGTCGAGTTTCTTATTGTCCCGCTCCAGGCGGCCGACCTCCTGGCGCAGGCGGTCGTTCTCGGCGGTCAGGCGGAGGACCTCGTCCTCGAGGGCCTTCTTGTCCATGTTCTGGACCCGCTCGCGGTCCTTGGCCGTCGGCTGGGACGAAGTGCCCGGCTCGCCCACGACGACCAGGGGCTGCTTCGGCGCTTGCACGTTGATGCAGCCCGCGACCAGGGCCAGCGCGGCCATGAGAATGGCCGCGGCCCAGAGAATCCTGCGCTGCATGGGGTGGGCCTCCTCTCCAACTCGGCGCCAGAGATAGTACCAGACGGGCCCGGCGGGACGCAAGGGCGAACATCCTTGACTTGCGCGCCCGCGGGGTGCACCTTGGCGGCCATGGAGGCGGCGGCCATCCTGGTCATCACCGGCGAGACGGCCAGCGGCAAGGAACGCCTGGCCCTGGCGGTCGCGCGGCACCTCGGCGGAGAGATCGTCTCGGCCGACTCGATGAAGGTCTACCGCGGCATGGACGTCGGCACGGCCAAGCCGTCGGCCGAGGAGCGCCGCGCGGTCCCCCACCACCTGATCGACGTGGCCGACCCGGGCGAGACCTTCTCGACGGCCCGGTGGCTGGCCCTGGCCGAGGCGGCCGTCGCCGACGCGGCCGGGCGGGGGCGCGTGCCCGTCGTCTCGGGAGGGACGGCCCTCTACCTCAAGGCCCTGCTGGAGGGCCTGTTCAAGGGGCCGGCGGCCGATCCGGCGCTGCGCGATCGTCTGAAAGCCGAGGCGAAATCCCACGGGACACTCGCTCTCCATGCCCGTCTGGCCCAGGTAGACGCGGCGGCGGCGGGGCGAATTCACCCGAATGACCTCCGGCGGATCGTGCGGGCCCTGGAGGTCTGGGAGCGGACGGGCTCGCCCATCTCGGACCTCCAGACGCAGTGGGGCCGCGACCGGCCGCGGTATCGGCCGCTCCTGGTGGCGATCCGGCGGGCGGCCGCCGATCTCGACCGCCGCATCGCCGAGCGCGTCGGCCGCATGGCCAAGGCGGGCCTCCTGGACGAGGTGCGGCGCCTGGCCGCGCGGCCGGAGGGCTTGGCCATGGGCCCGCGCCAGGCCGTCGGATACGCAGAGGTCCTCGACCATCTGGCCGGCCGCCTGACGTGGGCCGAGGCCCTGGAGGCGATCGCCCTGCACACCCGCCAGTTCGCGAAGCGCCAGCGGACGTGGCTGCGGCGGTTCCAGGACCTCGTGTGGCTGGACGCGGAGGCCGACACGCCGGTCGAGACGCTGGCCGACTGCGTCGTCGCCTTGTGGCGCGAGCACGCGGCGGCGGGGCAGGGCGGGCCGGCGCCGGATGGCGCCTGACGGGAAGGGAGATGCGCGGGTGCCACGGTTGCGCTGTCCAGCAACCGTGCCCGTGCTGCAACCAGCACGGCTGCAGACGGCGCAGCCGTGGCACCCGGCCGGCGCCGGATGGTGGCTGATCGGGAAGGGGAATGCGATGCGAGCGACCGTAGCGGCGATCCTCCTCGGGCTGGCGCTGGGCGGCGCGCCGGGCGGCGCGGCGGGCGCGGACGCCGCCCCGGCGCCCGGCGCACCTTCGGGCGAAACGCGGGAGGCGAACGCCATGGTGTCCCTCGACGGCGACGGATGGCTGCTGGCCCCGGACCCCAAGAACGTCGGTCGCCAGGAGGGGTGGTACGACGCGCCCCGCCCGGACGCCCGGCCGACGAAGGTCCCCTGGATCATCCAGGGCCCGTTCCCCGGCTATCACGGCGTGGCGTGGTACTGGCGGGACGTGCAGGCGCCGCCGCACCCGCACGCGGGGGGCCGGTACCTGCTGCGGTTCTGGGCGGTCGATTACCTGGCCGAGGTCTGGCTCAACGGCGTCCGCGTCGGCGAACACGAGGGCGGCGAGACGCCGTTCGTCCTCGACGTCACCGACGCCGTCCGGCCGGGCCAGGCCAGCCGCCTGGCCGTCCGCGTGCTGAATCCCGTGCACGAGCGGATCGACGGCATCGCCCTGAACGAGACGCCGCACCGCAACAAGGCCTTGCCGTACGGGCCGGGCAGCGCGTGGGACCAGGGCGGCATCATGGACTCGGTCGACCTGGTCCTCGCGCCGGCCGTCCGCATCGACGACCTCTCTGTGCGCGCGGACTGGAGGACGGGCGTCCTGCGGATCGCGGCCACCGTCCAGAACGCGAGCGGGCGCGCGGCCCGCGGGCGGCTGGGGTTCTCCGTCGCCCCGGCCGCGGCAGGGGAGACGCTGGCCTCCACCGGCGTCGACCGCGACCTGCCGCCCGGCCAGGCCCACGTCGAGGCCCAACTGACCGTCGCCCAGCCGCACCTCTGGGACCTGAACGACCCGTACCTGTACCGCGTGACGGCCCGCCTTGTGCCGGACGGCGCGGCCGCCTCCGACGAGCAGTCGGTCCGGTGCGGGTTCCGCGACTTCCGGTTCGAGCGCGGGGCGTTTCGCCTGAACGGCCGGCGCATCTACCTCCGGTGCTCGCACACGGGCAACTGCTGCCCCGTGGGCCTCGAGTTGCCGCACGACCCGGACCTCCTGCGGCGCGACCTCCTCCTGGCGAAGACGATGGGCTTCAACGCGATCCGCTTCATCTCCGGCATCGCCAAGCGGTACCAACTGGACCTGTGCGACGAGATCGGCCTGATGGTCTACGAGGAGTCGTACGCGGGCTGGTGCTTGGCCGATTCGCCCCAGATGGCCGCGCGGTACGACGCGTCGGTCCTCGGCATGGTCCGGCGCGACCGCAGCCACCCGAGCGTGACGATCTGGGGCCTGCTGAACGAGACGGGCGACGGGCCGGTCTTCCGCCAGGCCGTCGGCATCCTCCCGCGGCTGCGGGCCCTGGACGATTCGCGCATGGTCATGCTCAACAGCGGCCGGTGGGACAACCAGGGGGGCCAGGGGACCGCCGGCCTGGAGGCCTGGCGCCGGGCGGACCGCGTGGACCCGTGCATCGTCCGGAACCCGACCGGCCGCACGATCAAGGCACTCGGCATCACGTGGGAGCCCGGGCGGCTGTCGCTCCATCCCGGCCGGGGAGGTGAGTACGCCGTCCTGCGCTGGACCGCCCCCGAGGCGGGCAAGGTCGAGGCCGAGGCCGTCTTCCGCAGCATCGCCGAGCGGGCCACAACGGATGTCCACGTGTTGCACAACGGGCGGCCGCTCTTCGACGGGGCCGTCAACGTCGGCGGCGCGGGGCCCGAGGCGCGGTTCCAGGGCGCCGTCGAGGCCAAGCGCGGCGACACGATCGACTTCGTCGTCGGCTTCGGCAACGGCGACTACGGGGCCGACACGACCGGCCTGGCCGCC
>CAYGZE010000209.1:0-8305 GCA_964354185.1 uncultured Anaerolineales bacterium
AAAGGGCCGTGTCCTAACCGCTGGACGATGGGGCCACGTTTGCTGCGCAAGCGTCCGGCCGACCTGCCTGCCGGCAACCTGCCTGTCGGAGGCAGGGCAGGCCCGCGCGCCCTCCTTCGCCTGCCTGCGGCTGAGTGCGGAGGGCATCCTGCCCGGCCCGCTCCGCAGGCGACTCGAGGATGGTGAGGGCGGAGGGACTCGAACCCTCGACCCACAGCTTAAAAGGCTGTTGCTCTACCAACTGAGCTACGCCCCCCCTGCGCGGGTGCGCCATTCTAGCAGGATGCCCGGCGGCTTTCAACCCCCGGGCCTATTTCGTCCGGCGGCGCTTGCCTTGTCCAGCGAATTGTCTACAATCAAGGCCTTGCGGCAGCGCTAAGGGCGCTCGCCGGCAGGGAAGCGGTGCGGGGAGGCAGGCCTTGCGCGGCACGACGGCGGGATGGGGCGCGTTGGCGCTGGCGGCGGTCGCCCTGGCGGGCGGGTGTGCGCCGGCTGCCCAGAAGCCGCCTCCCAGACAGATCACCCAGGACGTCCAGGGCGCGCTCGGGCCCGGGCGGCTGCGCGAACTCTACGCCACGCCCGCCTTCGTCGTCCGGGACGTTCGCGACGGCCGCCGCGCTGCCGTCCAGGACACCGACCTGGCCGCCGACGCGGAGATCGACGACTCCAACCTCCTCATCTTCGTCGAGGGCGCCGGCGACACCGTCCCGGGCTTCCGATGGACGGCCGGCCTCCTGGCCGAGAGCCCGAACGGCTTTTCGTCCGATCCCGATCGGCTCTTGGTCGCCGTCGTCCACTGGTCCCAGAGCGCGCTGGCCGTCACCGAGCACCTGAACCGCCCCGCCCAACTCAAGGGGGCGGCCGTGCTGAACCACATGCTTGAGGTTCACCGGCGCCGCCACCCTGGCACGGCCGCGGGCCGCGCCGTGGCCGGCGGCGCGGGCGGCCACGTCAGCCTCATCGCCTTCAGCGCGGGGACGCGCGTCACGGAACTCGCGTTCCGCGGCGAGGTGGCCGAGGGCGAGAGCACCTACCCCGACGCCCTCGCGTGCGTCGAGAACATCGTCTTCCTCGGGTCGAGCATGTGGTGCCGCGACGGCACGCCCTTCGAGATGATCCACGGGCGGTTCCTGAACTTCATCAACGTGCGGGACACCCACTTCGGCGACCGGGCGGCCTACGCGGCCCCGGCGGGCAAGTCGCCCCGCGTCGTCGAGTGGTTTGAACAGGGGACCCTCGTCCGCCGGCCGCACTACGGCGCCAGCGTCACCGGGTTCGTCGACCTGCCGACGCTGACCTCCGTTGCCCAGTTCGACGCGATTGACGTGGCCCTCCGCGCGGGCGCGGCCCCCCTGCGCGGCGCCTTCCGGCGCGTCAACGTGCCGGTGCCGCGCGGCCTGGTGCCCTACAGCCTCTTCGGCGATCCCGTGCCCGACGACGACTTCGACGACTACCTGAACCTTGCGCCGAACCACTACGTCCTCGTCGGGCGCGGCCCCAGCGGCAGCACCGACGCCCCGTCGTTCAAGCAGTACCGCGCCAGCGCCCAGGAGTTCGTCCAGGAGTTCGTCGCCGTCGCGGCGCTGCGCGGCCGCCTGGATCGCTTCGACCTGAAGACGCTTCCCCAGGGGGCCAACCCGCTGAAGGTCCCGCTGCCGGTCCCGTGGGCCATCTTCGGGTCGGGCCAGAAGACGCCCGCGCCGGAGGAGCCCAAGGAGCCGCCCGAATCGGAGCCGCAGGCGAAGCCCGATCAGACGCCGCCCGACGGCCCCGCCGACAAGCCGCTGGACAAACCGTAGCGGCCCGCGCCGCCGCGCCGCGGGGTTTTTTGGTGGACTTCCGGCCGGAATGCCGTATCCTCCTTGCTGTTCCAGATCTCCCAGAGACCCCGTCTCCCTTTCTGGCGGTCGCCGCAGGTGCGGCAACGGTTGGAGGTTCCATGGCGGACGCCAAGTCGGACCTGGCGCGCGGCGTACTGGAGTTACATGAACGCGGCTACGGGTTCCTGCGGCAGGCCGAGCGGGACTTCCGTCCGACGCCGGGCGACGTCTTCGTGCCGCCGGGCCTGGTGGTGCGGCACCGGCTCAAGACGGGCATGATCCTGGAGGGCCGCCTGTCGCAGGACAAGAAGGGGCGAGGGGACCAACTGGGCGACGTGACGAGCATCTGCGGCCACTCGCCCGAGGAATGTGCCGCGCGCATCCCCTTCGAGAAGGCGACCGTCATCGACCCCGAGGAGGCGCTCTGGCTCGAGACCGGGCCGACGCCCGTGACGACGCGCGTCCTGGACCTTCTGACCCCCATCGGCAAAGGGCAGCGGGGCCTGATCGTCTCGCCCCCGCGGGCCGGCAAGACCGTCCTGCTGGAGCACATGGCGACGGCCGTTCACACGAACTACCCCGAGGTGGGGCTGATGATGGTGCTGGTGGATGAGAGGCCCGAGGAGGTGACCCACTTCCGCCGCTCGACCGGGGCCGAGGTCCTCGCCTCCTCGAACGACCAGGACGTCGAGCAGCACGTGCGGCTGGCGCGGATGGCCTTCGCCAAGGCGAAGATCGAGGTCGAGTTCGGCCGCGACGTCGTCCTCTTCATGGACTCGCTCACGCGCCTGGGGCGGGCCTTCAACAAGGCCATCCCTTCCAGCGGCCGCACGATGTCCGGCGGCGTCGACATCCGCGCCCTCGAGGAACCCAAGCGGATGTTCGGCGCGGCCCGCAAGATCGAGGGCGGCGGCAGCCTGACCGTCGTCGCCACCTGCCTCATCGACACCGGTAGCCGCATGGACGAACTCATCTTCCAGGAGTTCAAGGGCACCGGCAACATGGAACTGGTCCTCGACCGCGACCTGGCCGAGCGGCGGCTCTGGCCGGCCATCGACATCCCCGCCTCCGGCACCCGGAAGGAGGAGCGGCTCGTCTCCCCCGAGGACCTGAAGAAGCGCCACATGATCCGCCGCCGCCTCGCCGACTCGGAGCCCCAGGAGGCCCTGGAGTCGCTCCTGTCGGCCCTGGACTCCTACCCCACCAACCGCGAACTCCTCGACGCCATGACGCCGGGCGGCTGAGCGCCCGGCAGAGCCTCGCCTGGCGCGGCGGGTGCTGAGACCCGCGGCGCACGAACTTGACAAGACCCTTGTCTGACCGCTTAGGGCGCCGAGCGCTCCGGACTCTCAGGCTTGCCGGCGCCGGGGCGGAGGTTCCGGCCGAGAAACTCCAGGGCCCCCGCGTTTTCGAACTCGTGGCCGCCGGGGTGGACAGCGAGGCGGGCGTTCTCCTCCCGGCCCAGCACCCGGTAGCACGCCTTGATCTCGGCCATCGCCTTCTCGGCGATGTCGACCGGGAATCCGCCGGGGGCCGTCTCTTTCTGACCGTTCTGGCAGACGAGCGCGCGCGGGGCGATCAGCGAGTGGATGTCCGCCCAATCGAAGTTCTCCGTCAGCCCCGGAAACTCCCAGCACGGGCAGTGGCCCTGCCGCATGTTGGCGACCGTGGTCAGGTACCCCGATGAGACCGTCGCGCGAATGCGCGTGTCCATGGCCCCGAGCCACATGGCCATTTCGCCGCCCAGCGAAAGCCCCGCGCATCCGATGCGGGCCGGATCGACCTCCGGCCGGGTCGTCAGGTAACTCGTGCATCGCATGAGGTCCCACAGCCGTTCGCCCGCCAGCGTCCGGTCCTTTTCGTAGACCTGATGCTGGCCCACGTCGGCCGCGATCGTCACGTAGCCCCGCCGGGCCAGTTCCAGGGCAAAGCCGTGGTAGATCGTGCCGGGATCGTAGACGACGTTCCGCTCGCCGCCGTGGCCGTGGATGCAGACGACCGCTGCGGACTTCCCGGAGCCCTGCGGCACCGTGAGAACCACGTTGATGCGGCGCGCGGGCGTCGAATCGATCGCAAGGTCGTAGCGCGTGAACGGGTCGGCCTTCTGGGTGGCCAGAGTCTCCGCGTGGAACTCGAGGCCGGGCCTCCCTTCCGGACCGGCGCGCTCGGCCGCCACAAGGTCGCTCAGTTTCATGAGACCGAACAGGAGCCGCCGCGACGACTCCTGCCAGGCAATGGCCTGGTCGCGGTCCGCGGCGGAGAACTTCAGTTTTCGCGCGTCGTTCGGTTGGGGTTGTGGCTGGGCCATGACGGGACCTGTTCGTGCGACGGTCAGGATCGTGATCGCAAGCGCGGCAATCTGGTGAGCCTGCATTGCGGCATCCTCTCGCCCTGGACGTGTCGCGCCCACTATACCGGCGGGGAGGAACTTGTGCGCGTGGAATCCCAGGTCCGCGGGGTCGCCCCGGCGTCCCGTGTTACGCCCCCGTTACCCGTGCCCCGCCCTCTCGTGCGTTACCCTTCCCGGGAAGCACCCAACCGAACCCGTGCACGAGAGGAGGTGTCGTATGAGGAACAGGAATCGTGGAACTGGTGCGGCGCTCGTGGCTTCGGCATGGTTGGTCGTCCTGGGCGGAGGATGCGCGCTGGCCACGCGTGCGCTGGCCGGCCCCGCGCCGGCGGCCGCCTCGGCCCCTGCCGCCCAGCCGGACGAGGACCAGAACCCGCACCTGTGGGAGCACCACGCCACGAGCGTGGCCGTCTTCAAGAACGGCCTCGGCTTCTTCCTGCGCGAAGGCGAGGTGGACCTCCGCGACGGGTGGTGCGTCACGCGCGAGGTGCCGCCGGCCGCCTTCGGCGCCCTGGCCGTCTACTCGCACGCGCCCGACGAGGCGGTCGACATCGTCGGCTGCGGCCCGGGCGAGATCGTCGAGTTCGATGGCACCGACGCCCCGAAGGACGTGGCGGCCAAGCGGGCCCGCCTCGAGGCCTGCCAGCACCTGCGGGTCGAACTCCGCTACACGCAGAAGGGCGCGGAGCGGACCGGCGCCGGCCGGCTCGTCTCGGTCGGGCCCGACTTCGCCATCCTGGACAACGACGCGAACAGCCTGGCCGTCCCGATCGAGAGCATCCGGCGGATGCAGGTCCTCGACCTGCCGGTCCGCGTTCACGTTGCCGCCGACCCGGGCGGCAAGCCTCCCCAACGCACGAAACTCGGCATGGCCTACCTCCGCAAGGGCATCACGTGGATTCCGGAGTACACCCTGCGCGTCCTCGACGAGGAGACGGCCGAACTCACGCTGCGCGGGACGCTTGTCAACGAGGCCGAGGACCTCGTCCACTGCGACGTGAACTTCGTCGTGGGCGTGCCGCACTTCGTCCACACGGAGTACCTGGCGCCGGTGGCCGTCGGGCAGATCATCCGGACGATCGGCGCCGCCGTCGCGCCGGCGCAGATTCAGACGCAGATCATGAACCGTGCGGCCATCGCGACCCACCAGGCCGGCGCCGAGTTCGACGGCGCGGCGGCCGTCGTCGAGCGGCCCCCCGAGGCCGGCGGCGACCTGAAGGCCGCCCTCGGCAACCTGCCCCAGTTCGAGGCCGCGGCCGCCAACGATTTCACCGTCTTCACGAAGAAGGACCTGACGGTCCGCCGCGGCGAGAAGGCCATCGTCACCCTCTTCACGCGCAAAATCACCTACGCGCACCGCTACCGCTGGACGATCCCGGGCGAGGTGGTCCACCTGCTGGCCCTCCGCAACGATACCGGCGCCGCGTGGACCACGGGCCCCTGCCTGGCCGCGAGCGCCGGCGCCCCGCTGGGCGAGGACCTCCTGAGGTACACGCCCCGCGGCAGCATGGGCGAGATGCCCGTCACCACCGCCATCAACCTTGCCCACAGCCAGAGCGAGAAGGAGATCGACCGCAAACTCAAGGCCCACGAGCCGGCGACCAACTTCTTCCTCGATCTCGTCACCGTCGACGGAGAACTCACCGTCCGCAACTACGAGAAGCGGCCCGTCGAGGTCAGCATCACGGCCGCCGTCCCCGGCAAGCCCGTGTCCGTCTCGGTGGGCGGAACGATGTGGGTCGATACGGCCAGACTTCAACTCCTGGAGCGCTCGGGCTCGGTCTCGTGGTCCGTCCGCCTGGAACCGGGCGAGACGAAGACGTTCACGTACCGGTACGAGCGGTACGTGCCGTCGAAGTGACGGGGCCGCCCGCGCTTGTTACAGGGCCGTTACCCCGGCCGCGCCCCTTTTGTGCGATACTATGATGAGTGGATGCTCAAACCGAGGGAGCCAAAGAGAGCCTACGGGAGGGAAAGCCATGGAGAAGACGCACTCAAGACGCGCCGTCGCACCGTCGATCCTCGCGGCCGTGCTGCTGGGCCTGGTCTCGGGCGCGGCACTGGCCGCGGCCCCTGCCGCGCCGCCGGCAGCGCCGAACGCGCTGGAGGCCATGCCGATCCGCGAGGTCACGGCCTTCAAGGACGGCCACGCCTTCGTCCTGCACGAGGGCGCGATGCCCACCGACGACGCCGGCCACGTCGTCCTCGACTACCTGCCGGCGCCGGTCCTGGGGACGTTCTGGCCGTACGCGGCCGACCCGAAAGCGAAACTGACCGCGGTCGTCGCGGGCCGCCGCCGCGTGTCGGTCGAGCGGACGGCGCTGACGGTTGCCGCCCTCGTCGAGGGCAACGTCGGCGCGAAGGTCCGGATCCGCGAGTGGTCGCCCCTCCGCACGGGGCGCGTCGTGTCCGGCCTCGAAGCCGTGGATCCCATGTCCCGGGCGTTGCCGCCGCGAGACGTCTCGGTGATTTCGTCCGAGAATGTGGTGGGACAGATCAGTTACGAGGCGACGATCGTCGGCGTCCCGGCCCGCAGCGGCGAGGAACTCGCCCGCACCAGCCCGCCGGGCGCCGAGGAGCGGCTCCCGCAGAAGGGCAACGTCGTCCTCCTCAAGACGGCCGAGGGTGTCAGGGCCGTCCCGGTCGAGAGGATCGAAAGCGTGACCTTCGTCGATGGGCCGAAGGCCGGCCTCGCGGAGGAGGAGTTCCGCAACACGCTCACCCTGCACCTGGACTGGCAGGGCGGCAAGCCGTCGAATCGCTTGAAACCGCCCTCCGAACCGACGGCGGACCCCGTGGCGCCCACCCCGGCGACGCTGGAGAAGTGGTTGACGGGCAAGGAGGTCGTCGAGGTGTGCTTTGCGGGGGCGCACATGGAGCCGCTGAAACTGCGGGACTCCCTGAAGATCAAGGTGGCCGACAACGATTGGGACTTCCGCCTGACGCCGGGCGAAGGCGGCGGGGCGAATCGCTCGTTCGTGGAAGTCTGCATGAAGGTCTCACCGGAGAACACCCGGAGGCTGCTGTCCCTTCAAGAGGAGTTGGAGCCGCGCCGCTACCGCCTGGACCCGGAGCATACGCACGTCTGGTCGCTTGACGGCGACCCGAACGCCCGCGCGAAGGCGCGCGAAATGGCGCCGGGGGTGCTGGCCGCTGCCGCCAACGGGATCAGCACCGCCCTGCCGAAGGCACAGAGCACCACCGAAAGGCCGGACCGGGCAATGTACCTGGCCGGGATCAGGTACGAGGTCCCCGGTACGAATACAACAGGGATGATCCGGATCAGCGAGATTGCGGCGACCAAGAGATGGCAGTTGCAGGTCGCCCCCGACCAGGTGATCCACCTGCCCCGGCTGGGCCTGATGATGACGGTCTATTACCGTCCGGGGCGGGACACGACGCCGGACGACTCGCCGCAGCGGGCGGCGATCCGCAAGGCCGTCAACGAGGCGATTGTGCCGCTGCTGAAGCTCGAAGGTGACACTGCTCGACTACTCCACGAGGAGCCGCTGCCGCAGGTGGACCGGCCAAACCCAGCGCCAGCCACAGAGCCGGCGGGCATCGAGGGCAAGCCGGCCCCGCAGGCCAAGGTCGGCATGGTCTACCTCCAGCGCGGCATCCGGTGGATCCCGAACTACCGGATCGAGATCGACGGCAAGGGCAAGGCGCACGTGCGGCTCCAGGCGACCGTGGTCAACGAACTCGCGGACCTGGTGGACGTCAAGGTCCACCTCGTCGTGGGCGTGCCGACGTTCGCCTTCCAGGAGTCGGTGGACCCGATGTCGCTCCAGCAGGCGGTGGCCCAACTGTCGAGCCACTTCCGCAGCGACGCCCAGACGGCCTACGCCTTCTCGAACTCGATCATGAGCCAGTCGGGCGGCGCGGTGCGCGGCCCCCGCGAGGAGGGCGGCGGCGGGCCTGTCGTCGACCTCGGGCCCGAGATCGCCGGGTCCGCCAAGAGCGAGGACCTCTACGTCTTCACCGTCGATCACGTGACGCTGAAGAAGGGCGAGCGGATGGTCCTGCCCGTGGCCGAGTACGACCTCGAGTACAAGGACGTGTTCGTCCTGGACCTGCCGTTCGGGCCGCCGCCCGAGGCGCGGACCAACCTCAACTCCGAGCAGCAGATCAAACT
>CAYGZE010000210.1:0-8223 GCA_964354185.1 uncultured Anaerolineales bacterium
AGGTCGAGCGGATCAGCGGCAAGGTCTACCAGGAGACCGCCATGGACCCGAAGCGGCGCGAGGCGAGCGGCTACAACGTCGAGGAACTCGGCCTGGGGTTCGTCAAGTGCGCCGGCGGGTTCACGCTGGACATCCTGGAGTCGTGGGCGATTCATCTCAACGCGTTCGACGGATCCTGCCTCGTCGGCTCGCAGGGCGGCATCCGCCTCGAGCCGTTCGGTTACTACACGACGCTCGACGACGTCGAGGGCGACGTCACGTTCGACTTGAAGCACACCGACTGGCGCTGGCACCAGTGCAACCCGAATGAGGACGCTTACGACTCGGCGCAAGGCCACTGGATCGCCGCCCTCCAGGGCCGGGTCCCCCTCATCCCGACGTCCGAGATCGCCCTGGCCACCATGCTCATCAGCGAGGGCATCTACCTGTCGGATCGCCTCGGCCGCGAGGTCACCCCCCAGGAGGTGCTGGCAAACTCGAAGTCCACGGCCGTCAAGGTGTGACCGAAGAGGGCGCCGCGGGCGGCGCGGGCGCGGGCGGCGGGGCCACGTGGCGGAACCGGTCGGATGAGAGGCTTGCCGCCCCCGGCCCGCCGAACCGCACCTCCGGCAAGCCGGCGTACGTCCCCTTGACGACCACGCGGTGCGTCCCCGCGGCCAGGGGCACGGGCACCATCCGCCACCGGTCGGCCGCGGCCCGGGCGACCGGCCGCCCGTCCACCTCGACGGCCAACTCGCCCCCGCTTCGGAGCTGGAACTGGTACACGTCCTCGGCGGGCACGTCGCAGTAGCCTTCCAGCGTGTACGACTGCTTCTCGGCGAGGCCGGCGTCCTTACCCCACCCGCCGAGCATCTTGTCGAGCGTTCTCGGTTGGCCGCCGTTGGGCACCAGGAGCAGGCCCTTGGCCCACGCGGCGCCGGCGGGCGGCTCGACCGGCCCCAGGGCGGCGGGCGGGCCGACCTCCAGGCGGAGCGGCTCGCCCAGGACGACCTCCTCGGGCTTCGGGTCGGCCGCGCCGACCGCCTCGGCCGACAGGTACCCCACGACCGCGATGGCGACGGGGCCGAGGCCGACCTCGTCGAGGGGCAACTCGGCCGCCCCGCCCTCGCCCTCGATGGACCCGAGGACGCGCCCGTGGTGGAGGAAGCGGATGACCTTGGCGCCCTGGAGCGACGCCTCGACGCGCAGGGGGCGGTCCCAGGGGACGGGCTTCTCGGCCGGCGGCGCCTGGACGCGCAGGGCCCGCCCGCGGTTCGCGACGGTGACGGGCAGGATGGCCCGCCCTTGGGTCGCGATGTCGTCGCCCGCGACGGCGACGACGCGCAGGTCGTGCCGGCCGTCCGAGAGGGCGCGCGTGTCCAGGTCGAGCGTCCCGCCGGGCGCACACGTCGCGCGGCGCCGCCCGTCGACCAGGAGTTCGAACCGGTCGGGCGGCGCGCCGCCCCGGGCGTCGGCCGCCGGCCGGAGCGCGAGGGCGCCCTTCACCGTCGCGCCGGCCTTGACGCCCTCGACCGTGACCGTGGGGATCTTCGCCCACGGGCGGCACAGCGGATCGCCGACGACGAGGAGTTGGTAGGGCCCCGCGACGGACTGGTAGAACGCCTCGGCCAGCGTGCAGCCCTTGGCGTAATGGACATGGATGAATGCGAGCGGGAACTTGGCCTGGATGGCCATCGGCTCGGAGACGGTGCCGCTCGACCCGGCCGCGCCGTACCGGAGGAAGTCCGTCAGCGGCGTCTGGCCGGTCCCCGGGCCGAGCGCGCCGCCGTAACTCGTGAGGTGCTCGCAGATGGCCCCCGGCAGGATCGTCGAGCCGCACCCGGCCCAGTCGAACGCGCCCGAGCCGATGACGGCGCCGGCGACGTCGGGCTTCCGCGGCGGCAGGACGCCGTCGAGAATCTCGGCGGCGACGCCGAGTTCCTTGAGTTTGGCCGCCGTCGTCACGAACGCCCAGTCGCGGGTGGTCGAGCGGACGTCCTTGTTGCGCATCAGGTAGACGGTGCCCTTGGGGGCGGTGCCGTCGGCGGCAGCGCTCGCGCGGAGGTACGCCAGCGCCTCGCCGACCGAGTTGCCGCGCCCGCTCGTGACGGCGAGCATCGTCGAGAGCATGTACTGGCGTCCGTCGGGGCCGGCCACGCGCCGGCCGTCGCGCGCCCAGCCCTCGCTGCTGCGGAAACCGAGCGTCGGCTGGAGGTCGAAGACGGGGTTCTTCATCCGCTCGATGAGCCGCTGGAAGTCCTCGCGGCCGCGCAGCGGGGCGAGGTCCTCGTCCTGGAGGGTGTGGTCGGGCTGCCACCAGCCGTCGGCGACGGCCCGCGCGAGTTCGGCCATCGCCTCGTCGGGCCGGTCCTGGCGTGCCAGGCAGCAGGCGAGGTTGTAGCGGAGGTCCGGGGAGTCCTCCCGGTCCTTGAGGAGGCGGCGGATGGCGGCCTCCGCCTCGGCCCACTGCTCCTGCGTGAGGAGGCGCGCGATCTGGGCCCCGGCGGCCTGCTCCGCCTCGGTCGGCGGCCTCATGGGCGCCCGCCTCCCCAGCACCGGACGCCGCACGTAGAAGTTCACCCCCAGGTCGAGGTACTCCGGGTCCTTCGCCATCACGAGGCGCTGGCAGTAGGTCAGCCCCGTGGCGGAGGCGGACCCTGTGATCATCCGGGGGAGTTCGCGGCCCTTGGTGTCGTCGTTGAACGCGACGGTGCGCGGCAGGTCGGCCGAGTAGACGATGTAGTCGATCTGGTCCTGGAGGCCGCGGTTGCGGATCGCCTCCAGGACGGGCCCCAGGACGCGCGCCCGGAACTCCCCGACGCCCGCGTGCTCGAACGACGGGAGGTCGCGCAGGTAGATGACGTTCCCCGCCGGGATGTGCCTGAGGTCGATGAAGGCGTTCGCGACGGTCTGGGACGCCCAACTGTCGGCGTTGACAACGAGGGCGACGTTCTCGGGACCGCCGCCGGCCCGGGCCGCTGGAACGGGCAGGAGGACCGCCAGCAGCAAGACCGCGGTGCGGGCCAGGCGCCGGTTCCCTTGAGGACCGGCACAGAACGGGTTGGCGCGAGGGGAACGGGGCGGAATACCCGGCATGATCATGCCCGTACTCATCTGGCGCTTCCTTCTTCCCCTGCGGGGCGAACCGGGGTTTCCGACTCCGCCAACTTGAGCGTTCGTTCGGTGACCGGCAACATCGAGACGCGGAACTTGGTGCAGCCGTAGGGAACCAGGGTGATCTCCTGCGCCGGCCCTCCGCCCGCGACCGGCTCGGAGGGCAGAGCCCTTTCAAGCGTGGGTTTCCAGTCGAAACTCGCCGCATGGACGCGAAGTTTCAGCGGCGACTCCAAGGACCAGCTCCACTTGCCGGGCATCGGGCTGCGCACGACGGTCATGTCGGCGCCCAGTTTGTCGCCCTGCGCATCGAGCGCGAATTGCCACCTGGCCGCCGGGTCCGGGGTGTTCGCATCGCGGGTGTCGGGAATCGGCAAGGCCAGGAGGAGCGGCCCGAAAGCGACGGAGGCGTAGGGAGCGCCGCCCGCGTTCGCGTCTCGCCCGGTCGTGACCCGCGGGACCATGGGAAACTGGAGACGTACCTTGTCGTTCGGTTTCCAGAGCCGCTCCACGCGCACGAAACCGTTGGCGTCGGGCGCCGGTCTGACGGCAGAACCGTTCACCCACAATCCGGGATTCGTGCACCAGCCCGGGATGCGAAAGGAGAGCGGAAAGGTCGCCTCGTGTTCCGGTTTGACGGCAATCTCGACGGACTCGTTGAAGGGGTAGTCGGTTCGGCATGCCAGTTCCACCGGCACATGATCGGTAACCAGAGCCGACACTTTGCAGGGCCCATAGCACACGGCGGCCAGCCCGTTGTCGCAGGTGGCCATCCACATGTGCATCACGTAATTGGGCAGGAACCGGTTCAGCGCGGCCGTGCAGCACAGCGGCTGATGCGTCGCCTGGAAGGTGAACTGGCCGGCGGCGGGCAGCGCCTTGTCGGCCATGCGATTGGGCGACTGAAAATAGACGTGGGTCTTGAAATCGCGCGCGACCGTCGCCGGAGCCGCATTGAAAAACGCCCGCTCGATCCGGTCGGCCATCCGTCCTTGCCCGCTGAGGCTCAGCAGCAGGTTCTGGCTCCACAGGTAAGCGGACACGTCGCAGGTTTCCGTCCCCCGGAATGCCCCGGTGGGGCCGTAACACTCGTCGAACACGGGCACGCCGTGCGGCTGCATGCAATCGCGTTCGATCAGCCGGTACCACCGGAGGGCCGCGTCGAGAAACTCGCGCCGGCCCGTCCAGAGATAGCCCAGGGCCCAGGGAGCCGTGCTTTCGCAGAAGTGCACGCCATGGTCGATAGGCTCGGCCCCGGGTCCATCGCGGGGCGGCCTTCGGTAGCGGCTCCAGGTGCACTTCGGCCTGTCGGCGGCGTCCTTGGCGAACAGCGCCGTGAGGGCCTCCCCGATCTCCTTGTTCCCGGTCCACGTATAGGTCTCAAACGCGGGCCAGGGATTGGACATCGACCACCCCAACCCCACCCAATCACGGTCGCCGCTATAGGCCGTCTCCAATGCCCGTAGAACGCGCTG
This sequence comes from uncultured Anaerolineales bacterium, assembly GCA_964354185.1. GTDB lineage: Bacteria > Planctomycetota > Phycisphaerae > FEN-1346 > FEN-1346 > CAYGZE01. Next base: position 4,569 of record CAYGZE010000210.1, read on the forward strand.
GTCTCCCGAACCGGCATAGTAGCCGGCCAGCGCGCGACCGAGGAGCCCGTTGGCCCACATGGGCCACTCCGCTTCCTCGCCCGGTCTGCCTATCCCTTCGGCGGCTTTCACATCGCCGTCGCTATTCTTGTTGAGCCACCATAGGAACAGGATGCTGTTGGCATTCATGTGGCCGACGACGACGTCCAAACGCGCCTTCGCCTGGCGGATGAGGGCCTCGTCATGCAGCACGAAGCCCAGTTTGGCCAGACCCTCGAACCAGTAACCGCCGCCCTCGTAGGGCCATCCGCCCTGTTGCCAGAGCAGCCGCTCGCCGGTCATCTTGTGATCGGCGGCCCACGCCCTGCGAAACTCGGGATGCACCTCATCCATATGCCCCGTGTACCCGTCCCTGGCGGTCAGGCACCAATCGCGCAGCCAGCCTTCGGGTTCCACGGCGCCGGGGGGCAGCGGAAGGAACACCGGACGTGTCGGCGGTTCGAACGGCCGCCCATAGTTCCCTTTCCCCGCCAGGGCCGGTGCGGCATCCGCGTTCGTGCCTGTCCGGGCGTATGCCGCGATCCTTGGGCTTACGTCATCCGACCCGCCGCCCTCCTTGTTGGCTTCCTGGCCGCCCTGCATGGTGCCCTCTCCTAACCCAATGACGGCATCAGAACCGTGATCTGCGGGAGGTTCTGCCGCGGCGAACGCGGCGACGGCCGGAATGACAGCGATGGACAAGATGCGAAACAGTACACGCATATTGCTCTCCTTGTTGTCCTGGCCGGGATCTTCCACGCGGCTCGGATGCCCGATGCAGGCGCGGCCGGGCAATCACTTGTTGTGCGCGACATATTCCCGCACGAGCGCCTTCATCAGCGCCGGCCGCCGATCGTACAGGCGCTTCAGGGGCCGCCTCTTGTGCGCCGACAGGGCGTAGTGCGTCAGGATGGGCAGCGCGATCGTCGTGTCGGCGTAGCAGACGACGGCGTCGGGCAGGCGATTCGGATCGACCTTGCCCCAACTGACGGCCTCGTGCGGCGTGGCGCCCGACAGGCCGCCCGTGTCCGGCCGCGCGTCGGTGACCTGGAAGAAGTAGTCCTGCCCGACCTCCTTGATGCGGAGGACCTCCTGGATCTGGGGCTCGGTCTGGAGCATGAAGTTCTTGGGGCTGCCGCCGCCCATGAGGACCACGGCGCTCTTGCCGCCCGCGCGCTTGGCGCCCAGGACGAGGGCGGTCGTCTCGTTCACGTCGATCGACGGGTTGACGCGCAGCCGGTTCCCCTTGAGTTCGACGCCCGCGACGTTCATGCCGATCGTCGAGTCGCCCGGCGACGACGTGTACAGGGGAACGCCCGCGCGGTGGGCCGCCGCCAGGACCGACACGTCGCGCAGGCCGCTCTTTTTTTCCCATGCGGCGGCGTAGCGGCCGATGAGGTGATGCAGTTCGGCGGTGCCCATCTCCTTCTGGAACTCGGGCTGCACCAGGATGCCGCGCAGGATCTCGTCCGTCGCCATCAGGCAGTCCGTGTAACCCAGCAGGACGTCGTAGATGCGGACGACGTCGCTCTTGCGGAGGTCGGCGTCGTCGGCCAGGCGGCTGCCGACGTGCACCGGCAGGTTGAACGCGAAGTGGAGGTCGTGGTACAGGTTCGCCCCGGTCGAGACGATCCAGTCGACGAAGCCGGCCTTGATGAGGGGCACGATGCACGAGCAGCCCAGGCCGGCGGGCGTCAGCGCCCCGGCCAGGCTCAGGCCCACCGTGACGTCCCGCTCGAGCATCTTTCGCACGAACAGTTCGCACCCCTCGCGCAGCCGCGCGCTGTTGTACGCCAGGAACGTCTCCGACACGAGCGCCTCCAGCCGCTCCTTCCCCGTGATGCCCTTGGGGAGGATCCGCCGGCCCGAGAGGTACCGGTCCTTGTGCGGGCACTTTTTCTTGCGGAGCCAGTCGGGCATGGCGCCCAGGTCGTTTCGCGTCCGGGGACGGCGTTTCATGGTGCGTCCTTTCTCGGGTTGCGTCCGACACGGCCTCGCGTCCGGCGCTCGCGACGGGGGCGACGGCGGCCCGCCCGGCCTCGCCGCATCTCAGGGAGTCCGGCGCGCAACACAAGCGCCCGCTCCCAGGGCGCGGCGGCGCCGGGTCAGATGTGGACCGCATTGACGCCGGCCAACTGGCAGTAGGCCTGGAGCAGGTTCGCCCAGTCGCCATACAGGAAGACCTGGTGGAACCCCTTGACGTTGCGCGAGTCGGGCACGTCGTCGACCGCCAGTTCGACGCTGGTGCGGCAGCCGCCCGAGGGCGGCGTGTCGATGTTCGCCAGCACGCGCCCCGTCCCGATCAGCATCGACCCCGGCCCCTCGAACCGCATCAGCGTGACCTTCTGCCCCAGGCGCCAGAGGACCTGCGGCGAGACGCCGATGTCCGACTCCGAGTGGCTCCGCAGGCAGAAGGGCTCGTGCGGCCGGTCGAAGCCGTCCAGTTTCGTCGGGCACGTGCAGTGCGCCCCCATGAGGGTGTTATGGACCGTGTTGGGGGCCGGGTCCTGCATGAACCCCGGGCGCCCGCACAGGTAGGACGTGAGCATGAGCGACAGCGCCGCCCCGACGTCGGCCTCGCAGACGCCCGCGAGCCCCTCGTCCAGGAGGCGCGAGAACGCGATGCAGGGCGGGCACGGGATCTGGCGGCTGCCGACGAGGCCGAGGCAATCCATCGAGATCGCCTGGCACTTTTCCGTCTCCATCAGGCGCCGGCACGCCAGGTAGTTCTCGGCCGCGTTCAGGATGTCGGCCGCGTTCGGCTCGACGATGCGGCGGGCCTCTTTCGTGTAGTACGCCGCCAGGGCCTTCGCCTCGGGGCTCTCCTGGACCTTCGCCAGTTCCTCGGGGAACCGCGCCCGCGGGATGTAGTGCACCGTGGTCCCGAGGACCTCGAGGGCCTGGTCCGCGGTCTTGTCGCCGGTGGCGACGCAGAGGCGCGTCGCGCGCATCCGTGCCATCGTCTTGAACAGGTGGACGGCGGTCTCCAGCCACGCCACGTCCTGCGTGGCCGCCACGAACGTCTGCTTGGCGTGGGCCGTGGGCCCCAGGTGCCCCGTGAACGAGGTGCCCATCGGGCTGAAGACGAGCGTGGGCACGGCCCCGCGCTTCTCGACGAAGGCGTTGACGTCGCCCCATCGGCCCATGTCCATAAGGAGGAGGATGACGCCGTCGGGCGGGTCGGCCTTGAGGCCCTCCATGAAGGCCCCGACGGCCCCGCCGTCCCAGAGGGGTTCCGGCGCGAAGGCCAGGGCCACCCCCTCGCGCTCGGCCGCCTTCCGGAGGACGGCCGCGTACTGCTTCTCGTGGCCGGCCAGGTCGTAGGCCGCGCCCGGCCAGCCCATCCAATACTTCTCGGCCTTCGGCCGAAGGAACGCCGCCCGCACGCGCGGGGCGCCCGCCGGGGCCGGCGTCTGGCCGAGGACCGATGCGGCCGCGTCGAAGAGGCCCAGTTTCGCCGCCAGCGCGCCCGCCCCGGCGGCCCCGACCGTGCCCAGGAACCCGCGCCGGCTCACCGTGCCCGGACACCGCGCCCCGCCCTGCCTTCCGTGATCGCCCATCGCGTTCCCTCCTCGTTTCGAGTGCCTTGGCCTATCCTACCGCGTCGGGGGCGCGGAGACAACCCCGTTTCGGCACC
>CAYGZE010000211.1:0-8195 GCA_964354185.1 uncultured Anaerolineales bacterium
CCATGAGTTCGTAGATGCTGCCGATCAGGTCCTGCGGATGCACGGGCCGCTCCGCCACTTGCTCGCCCTTTGCATCGGACGCCCCAACCACCTGGCCGCCCTTGAACCCGCCACCCGCCACCACTACGCTGAAGCAGCTACCGTAGTGCCCCCGGCCACCGTTCCAGGGCGCCTCCCATTGCACTTTCGGCGTCCGCCCGAACTCCCCGCCCCACCACACGATCGTGGACGCCAGCAGCCCCTTGTCGGCGAGGTCTTGCAGCAGCGTCGCCATGCCCTTGTCCATCTCCGGCAGTTTCCGGCGCATGGTCTGGAAGTGCTGCTTGTGGGTGTCCCAGCCCTTGTAGTTGATGGTGACGTAGGGGACGCCGCGTTCGACCAGCCGCCGCGCCGCCAGACAGGCCTGCCCGAACGTGTTGCGCCCATAGGCTTCCCGCGTCTCGTCCTTCTCCTGGGCCAGGTCGAAGACCTTGCCGGCGTCGCCCAGGATGAGGTCGTACGCCTGCTCCTCGGCCTGCTTCGCGGCCGCCAACTGCGCGTCGCCTTGCAGGGCGCGCGCCAACGCGTCGAGGTCGTGGAGCAGCGCGCGGCGGGCCTGCTGCCGCTTGTCGGAGATGCCCTCGGCCACGACGCCTTCCACGGCGAAGGGGATCTTCGCCGGGTCGCCGCCGGTGGCAAAGGGCTTGTAGCGGGACCCCAGGAACCCGGCCTCGGAGAAGCGACCCTGCGGCTCCGCGAGCACGACGTAGGGCGGAATGAGGCCGGCGTATCCGGCGCCGTAGCCCTTGAACAGCGAGACCACCGCGCCGACGCTCGGGTAGACGTCCCGGCCGCCCGGCGCCCGCCCCGTCTGCACCATGTAGGACGCGGTCTCGTGGGCGTTCACGCCGTGGGTCATGCTGCGGAGGATGGCGTACTTGTCGGCCTGCTTCGCCAGGAGGGGAAGGAGTTCGCCGATCGTGATCCCCTGCACGTTGGTGGGGATCGGATGGTTCAGCGGACCCGCGTAGTCGTTGCCGGCGTCGGGCTTGGGATCGAAGGTGTCCAGGTGCGACGGGCCGCCCCACATCCAGACCTGGATGACCGCCTTGGCCTTGGCCGGGGTTTTGGCGGGCGGCGCGGCAGCCGGCGCGGCGGCCGGGGCGCCGAGCGCCCGGCGGTCGGCCAGCAGGAGCGCGGCCGTGCCCAGGAGGCCGCGCCGCAGCGCTTCGCGCCGCGTGATCGGCCCGCCGCCGATGCCACCCAGGATGCTCCGGGTGCTCATGCCTTTCACCTGCCCGCGCGTTCTCAGTGCCGGTACTGGAACTCCGCGCTGTTGATGAGGGCCCAGGCAAGGTCCACGACCGCCTCGCGCCGCTGCACGTCGCCGGACTGGGAGTACGCCCCCACGATCCGCAACTCCCCTTCCGTCGGGAAACGCGAGAGGATCGTCAGGTAGAGCCCGCTCACGGCCTCTCGCGGGTTCCCGGCGGACCGCATCAGGGACCGCAGGCCGGGGCCCTGCTCGATCTTGCGCTGGATGTGGCTCGAGTTCAGCAGATACAGCCGCTGGTCGGCCGTGGGACGGTTGTTGCGCTCCGACTCCAGGCCGGTGTCGCGCGACGGACGGCCGAACATCTCGAGGAACGGGCTCGTGATGCTGCCGTCCGGCAGCGTGATCGACCGCTGGTTCTCGGGGACGAACGTGAACGGCTCCGGAATCGCGCTCGTGTACTTCTCGGTCGTCCCCGTGATCTGGCACAGCGCGTCCATCAGCACCTCGGCTTCCAGCCGGCGGAGCGGGTAGAAGGCGAAGTGGGCCGCGCCCCGGGGGTCGTCGGTGCGGGGAACGGAAGAGAGTTGATACGTCGTCGAGTTCAGGATCAGCCGGTAGAGATGCTTCAGGTCGTAGTGCGACGAGACGAGTTCCTCCTGGAGCCAGGCGAGCAGTTCGGGCTGGCTCGGCGGGTTGTCGGGGCGGATGTCGTCCGGCTCGTGGATGATGCCGCGCCCCAGCAGCCAGGACCAGATGCGGTTCACGATGGCGCGGGCGAACCAGGGGTTCTTCGGGTCGACGAGCCAGTCGGCGAAGGCGTCCCGCGGGTCGCGGTCCGGGGCCAGGCGGGCCGCCTTCCCGTCCGGGAAGACCGCCGCCGGCGGCGCGGCGCCGGCCTTGGCGGGATCAAAGAGGACGATCTCCTCCTTCCATTCCGCCGTCGCCTTGTAGCCGACCTGCGAGAAGAAAGCCGCCATGCCCGCCAGGCGCTCCGGGGGCCAGTTCTCGGCGCGGGTGCCCATGAACGTCAGGGCGACGGCCTTCGCGATGGCCTGCGGCTCGCGGCCCTGGATGGCGCGGTAGAAGTTGACCTCGGGCACGCGGAAGTTGCTGCCGCTCGCCGTGAGCATCTCGCGGACGAACCGGTCGTACGGCTTGTTCTCCTTGACGGACGTGTGGATCCAGCGGTAGTACGCCTGGGCCGCGTTGGGCCACAGGTTGATGGGGAACTCGGCCTTGACCCGCAGGAGGTCGCTCCACTTCATCGCCCAGTAGTCCGCAAACTCGTCCCGCTCCAGCAGGCGATCGATCAGCGCCCGGCGTTTGCCCGGGTCCTGGTCCGCCAGGAACGCGCGGGCCTCCTCCGCGGTGGGCAGCGTGCCGATCACGTCCAGGTAGGCGCGGCGGAGGAACACGGCGTCCGAGCAGAGAGAGGCCGGCTCGATGCCCAGCCGATGCAGGGCGCCGAAGACGAGTTTGTCGATCTGGCCCTCCGGGGCCGGGGCGGGAGGGCCCTCGAACGGGCCCACCGCCTCCCCGGCCGCCGCCGTGGCCGCGGCCGCCAAGAGGACCGCCATCGGGATCAACGCTTTCGTGGTCATGCCTTCCCTGGTTGAAACCGCCGACCCGCTGGGTATCGGCCGGTGATTCCCGGCACCTACACCCTGTCTAACGGGCCCGTCTCATCGCTATTTCGCGGCGCGGCGCCCCCGGACCGGCGGCCGGGGCGGGGATTCCCCTTGCGGGAGCGTGCCGCCGGGCTACGATACGCGGAGCACGGCCCGCGGCGGGCGCTGGGGCATTCGACACCATGAGCGCACTCGAAAAGACGGTCCTCCACCCAAGACACGTGGCACTCGGCGCCCGGATGGTCGAGTTCGCGGGCTGGGAGATGCCGCTTCATTACCCGGACGGCATCGTGGCCGAGCACCTGAAGACCCGCCGGTCCGCCGGGCTGTTCGACGTCTCGCACATGGGCCGCCTCGTGTTTCGCGGCGGCGGGGCCTTGGCGTTCCTCCAACACGTCCTCACGAACAACGCCGCGGCGCTGGACCCTGGGCAGGCCCAGTATACGATGATCCCCGACGAGGCGGGCGGCGCGGTCGATGACGCGTACCTTTACCGCTTCGTCGAGAACCAACACCTGCTGGTGGTCAACGCGGCCAACCGGCAGAAGGACTGGGACTGGTTCCAGGGGGCGCGAGGCGCCTTCGCAGGGGTCGAGTTGACGGACGACTCGCACGACCTGGCCATGCTGTCGCTCCAGGGCCCGCTCGCCGGCGACATCCTGACGGGCATCCTCGATGGCGGCGCGCTGCCGGAGCCGACGCGGAACGCCCTGGGCATCGTCACGATCTCGGGCCGGCGCGTCCTCTTGGCGCGAACCGGCTACACCGGCGAGCCGCTGTGCTTTGAACTGTTCGTCGCCCGCGAGGCCGCCGGCCCGATCTGGGACCTCCTCGTCTCCCGCGGGGCCGCGCCCGTGGGCTTGGGCGCCCGCGACACGCTCCGGCTGGAGGCGGGCCTGCCCCTGTACGGCCACGAACTGGGCGCCGGTCCGGACGGCGGCGAGATCCCGATCTTCGCCTGCCCGCTGGCCAAGGCGGCCGTCAGTTTCTCGCCGCTCAAGGGAGAGTTCATCGGCCGGGCCGCGCTCCGCCGGCAGCACGAGGATTTCAGGCGGATCCTCGCGCGCGACCCCGCGCCCCGGGAGGTCCTGCCGCGCATCGTCATGCCGATCGCCCTCGTGGGCAAGGGCGTCGCGCGGCCGGGAGCGAAGGTCTTCTCCGCCGACGCGAAGGAAGTCGTCGGCTCCGTGACCAGCGGGACGATGGTCCCCTACTGGAAGACGGAGGGGGCGAAGTTGGCCGAGCGGTTCACCGACGAGTCGGCCATGCGGGCCATCGGCCTGGCCCTGGTGGACAGCCGCCTGTACCCGGGTCAGCCGGTCCAGGTGGAGGTGCGCGGCCACACGGCCGAGGCCGTCCTCGTGCCCCATCACCTGCGGAGCGACGCGCCGCCCTATGCCCGCTCGATCCCCCACGACGCCCTCGAAATCAGCAGGCCCGCCCCGCCGCAGGTCCCGGCGCTCGGCAAGGTCCACAGGCTGCTCGACCTGGCGGCCGCCAACACGGTCTGGCGGCAGCAGGAATGCCTGAACCTGATCCCGTCCGAGATGACCGTCTCGCCGCCGGTCCGCCTGCTCTCGGTCATGGACCCGGCCTTCCGGTATGCCGAACACAAGCAGGTCCGCGCCTTCCACGACGCCGAGATCTTCTACTACCAGGGCACGGACTTCATCGAGGCGGTCGAGCAGATGCTGGAGGAGGAACTGCGGGCCTACCTGGGCTGCGCGCAGGTCGAGACCCGCGTCACCAGCGGCCAGATGGCCAACGCCGCCGTCTTCGGCGCCCTGGTCGACTGCGCCAACCTGGGCGAGCGGACGGGCGAGCCGCGGCGCCTGCGGCAGGTCCTGAACCACCCGATCCTCCACGGCGGGCACCTGTCGGCCCAGCCGATGGGCGCGCTGCACGACTATGTCGCCCGCGACCCCCGGACCGAGCGCCCCGCCGTCGTCCCTTTCCCGGCGATGGCCGACAATCCGTACCGCACCGACGTCGCCGCCTGTCGCGACCTCCTCGCCCGCTACCAGCCCGAGTTGATCATCTTCGGCAAAAGCATGGTGCTCGATCCCGAGCCGGTCCGCGAAATCCGCGCCCTCGTCGACGAACTGGGCCTCCACACGGTCCTCATGTACGACATGGCCCACGTCCTGGGCCTGGTCGGACCGCATTTCCAGGAGCCTTTCAAGGAAGGCGCCGACGTGGTGACCGGTTCGACGCACAAGACGTTCTTCGGCACGCAGCGCGGCCTCGTGGCGATGAACAGCCGGCCGGAAGACGCCCGCTGGGCCGTCTGGGAGGCCGTTCGGCGCCGGGCCTTCCCCGGCGGGGTCAGCAACCACCACCTGGGCACGTTGCTGGGACTCCTCCTGGCCGCCTACGAGATGAACCACTTCCGCGACGCCTACCAAACGCAGGTCCTAGCCAACGCGCGGGCCCTGGCACGGGCGCTGAAGCGTTGCGGGATGAGCGTGGCCGGCGACCCGGCCCTCGGATACACCCGCACCCACCAGGTGGTCGTCGAGGTGGGCCACGCCGCGGGGCCCGAGGCCGCGCGGCGGCTGGAGGAGAGCCACATCATCGTCAACTACCAGGCCTGTCCGCACGAGGAGGGGTTCACCGCCGCCGGCGGCCTGCGGATGGGCGTGGCCGAGATGACCCGCTTCGGCATGCGCGAGGCCGATTTCGAGGCGGCAGCCGACCTCATCGCCGACGTCGTCCTGCGGGGCCGATCGGTCAAGGACCAGGTCAAGGCCTTCCGCCGCAGGTTCCTGGACATGCAGTTCCGCTTCACGGGCAAGGAGATCGACGCGCGGATCCAGCAGTTGCACCGCCTCATCTGAACCGGCCGGCACCATCGACAAGGGAGAACCGACATGATACCGGAAGACCTGAAGTACGCCAAGACGCACGAATGGGCCCGCATGGACGCCGCCGCCAAGACCGTGACGGTGGGCATCACCGACTTCGCCGTCGAGCAGTTGGGCGACATCGTCTTCCTGGAACTCCCCAAGGTGGGGACCAAGGTGGCCAAGGAGTCGCCCCTGGGAGGGATCGAGTCGGTCAAGGCGGCCGTGGACCTGTACGCCCCCGTGACGGGCGAGGTTGTCGAGGTCAACGCGCCCCTGGCCGACAACCTCGAGACCCTCGGCCGCGACCCCTACGGCCAGGGCTGGATGGTCAGGATTAGGGTGGCCGGCGCCGACGCGCTGGCCGGCCTGCTGGACCCGGCGGGGTACCGCAAGCACCTCGAGACGGAGGCCAAGCACTAGGACGCACCTTGGCGCGGCGGGCCTCCCCGCCGCGCCACCCGTACGAGCAGGGAGAACCCATGCCCTACATCGCCAACACGCCCGAGCAGCAGGAAGCGATGCTCCGCCAGATCGGCCGCTCCCTGGAGGACCTGTTCGGCGACATCCCGGAGGACCTGCGGTCCCCCGGCCTCGCCATGCCGCCGGGCCTCACGGAGCAGGAGGTCCGCAACCGCTTGGCGGGGATGGCGGCCAAGAACAAGGTCGACCTCCTCAGTTTCCTGGGCGGGGGGTTCTACGACCATTTCGTCCCGGCGGCCGTGCCGGCCATCGTCTCGCGCAGCGAGTTCTACACCGCCTACACGCCCTACCAGCCCGAGGTTTCGCAGGGCGTGTTGCAGGCGATCTACGAGTACCAGTCCGCCATCTGCCGCCTGACCGACATGGAGGTGGCCAACGCCAGCCTGTACGACGGCGGCACGGCGCTGTACGAGGCCCTGATGATGGCCCTGCGCGTCACCGGCCGGACGCGGGTCGTCGTCGATGACAGCGTCAGCCCCATCTACCGCACCATGATCCGCACCTACACCGGCAACCTGGGCATCGAACTGGTGGAGACGCGGTCCCGCGGGGGCCTTCCCGACCGCGAGGAACTCAAGAAGCACCTCGACGACCGGACGGCGGCGCTGGCCGTCCAGAACCCCAACTTCTTCGGCTGCCTGGACGACTTCTCCGACCTGGCCGACCTGGCCCACCGGCACGGCGCGCTCCTGATCGCGTCCTGCTATCCCGTGTCGCTGGGCCTCGTCAAGACGCCCGGGTCCATGGGCGCCGACATCGTGGTCGGCGAGGGCCAGAGCCTGGGGATACCGCTCTGCTTCGGCGGCCCCTACCTGGGCTTCATGGCCGCCCGCCGCGAGCACGTCCGCAAGATGCCCGGCCGGGTCGTCGGCCGGACCGTCGACGGCCAGGGAAGGCAGGGGTTCGTCCTCACCCTCCAGGCCCGCGAGCAGCACATCCGCCGCGAGAAGGCCACCTCCAACATCTGCACGAACGAGGGGCTCTGCGCCCTGGCGGCCCTGGTGCACCTGAGCCTGCTGGGCAAGCAGGGGCTCGTGGAGTTGGCGCAGACGTGCGCCGAGAAGGCCTCCTACGCCGGCCGGCGGCTCCTGGAGATCCGCGACGTCCGGATGCGCTTCCCCAAGCGGTACTACTTCAACGAGTTCGTCCTGGAACTGCCGGTGGCCGCCGACCGCGTCATCCGCCGGCTGCTGGAGAAAGGCATCGCCGCCGGTTTCCCGCTGGTGCGGTACTACCCGAACATGGAGAAGAGCCTCCTGGTGGCCGTGACGGAAAAGCGGACGAAGGAGGAGATCGACCTGTTCGCGCACACGCTGGAGGTGTCTCTGTGAAGGTGATCTTCGAGAAGTCGGTGCCCGGCCGGCGAGGGGTGCGTCCCGCGCGGCAGGAAGGCTGCCCGCCGCCCCACATCGAGCCGCGGCTGCTGCGCGAGCGGCCGGCCGAGTTGCCGGAACTCTCGGAACTGGACGTGGTGCGGCACTTCACCGAGTTGTCGCGCCGGAACTTCGGCGTCGACAACGGCTTCTACCCTCTCGGCTCGTGCACGATGAAGTACAACCCGAAGATGACCGAGCAGGTGGCTGCCTACGCCGGCTTCGCCGACCTGCACCCCCTGCTGCCGCAACTCCCGAGGGGCGAGATGCTCGTCCAGGGCGCCCTGGCCGTCCTGTACCGGATCGACCTGGCCCTGCGCGAGATCTGCGGCATGGACGCCTTCACCCTCCAGCCGCTCGCGGGCGCGCACGGCGAACTCACGGGCGCCATGATCATCGCCGCCTATCACAAGGACCGCGGCAACCGCAAGACCACCATCCTCATCCCCGACAGCGCGCACGGCACGAACCCCGCCTCCGCCGCCATCGCCGGATACCAGGTGCAGGTCATCCCCTCCGACTCGCACGGCTACATGGACCTGGAGGCCCTGCGGGCGGCCCTGAACGATCGCGTGGCCGGCCTGATGCTGACCAACCCCAACACGCTGGGCCT
>CAYGZE010000212.1:0-8176 GCA_964354185.1 uncultured Anaerolineales bacterium
CCGCCTGTCGGCCCGCCCGTTTTCGCTGGCGGGCGAGTCGGTACGACGGTATAGTGCGTGCTTCGCCGTCCCGGAGATGCATCCAAGGGGAAGGAGGAGTATTCGTGCGGAGTTACGGCTGGTCGATCATCGCCATTCTCCTGGTGGTGGGCATGGTGGTCCTGGCCTCGTCGCTGGCAGGCAGGTAGGCTCTTTCCCGGCCCCGCCACGGGACCGGAAGCCGTCGTCACGTGCGCCAACCCGAAGGACCCCGAGGGGTCGCGCGGCGTCCGGGCGCGTCCAGCCCGGATTCCACTGGTGCCCGCGGCGACGCTCGAAAGGCGCGTGCCCATGCGGAAGGAGGGCCCCATGCGCAGGACAGTCCTGGTAGTGGCGGCGACGCTGCTGGCGGCGCTGGCCGCGGCGGGGGAAGCCCGGGCGGCGGCCGAGAAGGTCCGACGCCTGCCGGTCAAGGAGTACGTCGACAGGATGAAGGCCGGGTGGGTCGGCCAGATGGCCGGCGTCGGCCAGGGCGGCCCGACCGAGTTCCGCGTCAAGGGCGAGATCATGGCACCCGATCTGGTCCCGAAGTGGCAGCCCGCCATGATCAACCAGTTCGGCCAGGACGACCTCTACGTCGAGATGACGTTCCTGCGGTCCCTGGAGTTGCACGGGCTGGACGTGCCGATCCGGCAGGCGGGCATCGACTTTGCCGCCAGCGGGTACGACCTGTGGCACGCGAACAACGCGGGGCGGACGAACCTCCGCAAGGGCATCGCCCCGCCCGACTCGAGCCACCCGAAGTTCAACAAGTGTGCCGACGACATCGATTACCAGATCGAGGCCGATTTCTCGGGCCTCGTCGCCCCAGGCCTGCCGAACGTGACGATCGCCCTCGGCGAGACGTTCGGCCGCCTGATGAACTACGGCGACGGCATGTACGCCGGTCAGTTCGTCGGCGCCCTCTACGGCGAGGCGTTCTTCGAGTCCGACATGGTCAAGATCGCCCGCGCCGCCCTGAAGGCCATCCCCGCCGAGAGCCAGTACGCCGAGATGGTCCGCGACGTCCTCGCGTGGGCCGAGCAGAACCCCGACGACTGGGAGAAGACGTGGGGCCTCGTCGAGAAGAAGTACCACGAGGACCCGAAGTACACGCACGGCCTGTGCAGCGCCCCGGGCAAGAAGGGGGCCTTCAGCATCGACGCCAAACTCAACGGCGCGTACATCCTGCTGGGCCTCCTCTACGGCAAGGGCGATCCGGACCGGACGATCGCCATCGCGGCCCGCTGCGGCCAGGATTCCGACTGCAACCCGTCGAACGCGGGGGGCGTCCTCTTCACGACGATCGGCTTTGAGAAATTGCCGGATGTCTACAAGTCTGCAATCGACCCGGACGGGAAGTTCAGCCACACGCCCTACAACTTCCCGACGCTGATCCGGGTCTGCGAGAAACTGGCCCGCCAGGCCGTCACCAAGGCGGGCGGGCGGATCGAGAAGGACGACAAGGGCGACGAGGTGTTCGTCATCCCCGTCCAGGAACCCAAGCCGAGCGCGCTCCTGCGGTCCTGGGAGCCGGGCCCGATCGCCGACTCGAAGTTCGCCGCCGAGGAAATGGCCAAGATCCGGGAGACGGTCGACGCCGAGGCCAAGGCCCGCGCCGCCGAGGACCGCGCCACCCGCATGGTGCCCGAGGCCGTGTTCAAGGCCTTCGAGGCCTGGGCCCCCGGCTGGAAGATGGCCGACTGCGGCAAAGACATGGACCCCGGCCTCCGCAAGGAACTCGCGGGCACAGAGAACGTGTTCGTGACGCATCCCCTGAACCGCGCCATCGGCTGCGTCCTGTCGCGGAAGGTCGCGGTCCCCGCCGGCAAGAAGACGGCGCTTCGCCTCGAGGTCGGCCACGACGAGCGCGGCGACTGGGACCTCCTGGTCCAGGTCGACGGCAAGGAGGTCCTGAAGAAGACCGTCGGCAAGGACGCCGCCCCGAACACGTGGATGCAGGCGACCGTCGACCTGTCCGCGTGGGCGGGCAAGGAGGTCCGGCTGGAACTCGTCAACCAGCCGACCGAGTGGTCGTGGGAGGCGGCGTTCTGGTCGAGGATCGAGATCGCCAGCGAGTAGCCGACGACCGCCGGGGAGGACCGCGTGAACGCCTGGATCGGCTGGACGGCGGCCGCCGTGCTGGCCGTCTGCCTCGCCGGCGCGGCCGCGACGCCGGCGGGCGCGGGCCCCGTGCCCCGGCGGGGGCCGCTCGACCCGCGCGGGCGCATCCACATCCCCATCGGCATCGCGAACTCGCTCGACAGCCTCAAAACGTTCGTCGAGGCCGAGGGCGGCTTCTCCCCTGGCGTCGGCACCTACGGTATCTCCTTCTGGGTGTTCGACCCGGAGACGGAGAAACTCACCGCCCCGACCATGGACGGCGTCGCGACCGAGCACGGCCTGGCGCCGGGCGGGCACCTCATCCCGTGGACGACGTGGCAGGCGGGCCCCGTGCGCGTCCGGACCGAGGTTTGCGAGGTCCGCCGCGCGTCGCCCGAGGGCGATGTCTTTGTCGTCGCGGCCCGGGCGGCACTCACGAATACGTCCGACAAGGAGTGCCGCGTCGTCCTGTACGCGGTCCTGCGGCCGGTCGGGCCGGCGGGCGGCGACGTGAAACAGATGGCCGTCGGCCAGGCGGGCGATGCCCTGCTCGTGGACGGCCGCGCGGCCCTGGTCGCGGGCGAGAAGCCGACGATGGCGGGCGTCTTCGCCCAGAACCTCGACGAGCAGGCGATTGCCGAGAGCACACCGCCGCCGCAAGATTCGGCCGAGTCGGCCGAGGGGAACTGCTCGGGTGCGATGGCGTTCGACGTGGCGATCCCGCGCGGCCAGACGCGCACGGTCGGGTTCATCTGCCCGGTCCTGCCCGGCCGCCGCGCGGTCGCCCACCGGTGGGACGGGACGAGCCCGTGGGCCCAACTCGACCTCGCGAAGCCGGACCCGGCCGAGGGCGGCACGCTCCAGCCCGACCCCGGCCTCGCCTACTGGCGGGACCTGCGGGCCGACGCGATCTTCGACGAGGCGCGGGCCTACTGGCAAGACCTCGTGGGGCGCACGCGCGTCCGCGTGCCGGACGGGCGGTGGGCGGAGTGCCTGGCGGCCATCGCCGGCCACGGGGTCATGTCGATGAACTCGGGCGCGCCCGACGTCGCGGTCGTCAACTACAACGCGTTCAACCGCGACGGCGTGTACGTTGCGAACATCCTCCAGAAGGCCGGCCGCGCCGACCTCGCCGCCGAAGCGATCGACTATTTCCTCGCCCACCCCTTCAACGGCCGCGTCGCCGTCGAGGCCGACAACCCGGGCCAGGTCCTCTGGATCCTGGGCGAGCACTGGAAGTTCACGCGCGACCGGGCGTGGCTCGAGCGGGTGTATCCGAGTGCGCGCAAACTGGCGGCCCTGGTCCGCTACTGCCGCACGACGCCCGGGCCGCACCTCGTCAAGGCCGACAGCCTGGACTTCGGCGACGCCCTGCCGCCGGACCGCCCCGACGACCCCCCTGCCCTGCGGCGGCAGGAACTCAAGCCCGGCTCGTGCGACGGGAACCACCCCGAGTACACGGAGGCGTTTGACGTGGCGGGCCTGCGGGCCGCGGCCGCACTTGCCGCCGCGGCGGGCCGGGAGGACGACGCGCGGACGTGGGACGGCCTGGCGCGCTCCCTCTTCGCCAAGTACGACGCCGCGTTCGGCGAACGTCTGGCCCAGGACTACGGCAGTTACGCGGTCCTCTGGCCGTGCCGCCTGTACCCCCTGGGCGAGGGCAAGGCGCACGAGCGGTTCCGCGGCGTCGGCAAGCAGGAGCCGGCCCGGTGGCGGTACTTCCCCCTGGCGACGGCCCACCAGGGCCTCCTGGCGGGGAACCGGGAGGCGGGCTGCGCGACGCTCGCCGCGCACCTCGCGCACGAGCAGATGCGCGGGTGGTACGCCTTCGACGAGGGAGGCGACTCGGGCCCCGGCGGATGGGGCCACGTCCGGACGACGTGGAAGCCGGGCGTCGCGATGCCGCACGGCTGGGCGATCGCGGAGATGTGGCTCCTCATGCGCGACGCGCTCCTCTTCGAGGACGAGGACCGGCTGGTCCTGCTGGCGGGCGTGCCGCCGGAATGGTTCACCGCCGCCGAGGGCATGGCGGTCGAGGGGATGCCGACGTGGTTCGGGCCGTGTACGTTCCGCTACGAGGCGGCCGCGGGCAAGGCGACGCTGAACCTCGCGGAGGCGGCCGCGCCGCCGGGGGGCTACGTCCTGCGCCTGCCGCCCGAGTTGGAGGCGTCGGTGGAGGCGGACGGCAGGGCGGTCGCGCGGTCGGCTTCGGGCGAGGTCGCGCTGCCGGCGGGAACGAAGCAGGTGCGGATCGCGTTCGGCGCGCGCAAGTAGGGCGCAGTCACGTCTCGGCGCGACGGTCCCCGCCGCGCTCACTCATTCGCGGCACCCAGTTCAATGGGGCACGGCTGGAGGCCCCAGATCTCGCGGGCGTATTCGAGAATGGTCCGGTCGGAACTGAAGCGGCCCATGTTCGCGATGTTGACGACGCTCATGCGGGTCCAGCGGTCGCGGTCGCGGAAGGCCTCGTCCACGCGGCCCTGGCACTCGAGGTAGCCCTCCAGGTCGGCCAGGTGGAAGTAGGGATCGCCGTGCGTAAGCAGCGAATCCCACACGGGCCGGTAGAGGCCGGGCTGTTCGAGGTTGAAGAACTCGCCCTGGAAACAGTCGACGATGCGTTTGACCTCGGGCGACCCGTGGTAGATCGCCCAGGGGTCATAGGCGCCGGGCCGCCGGAGGGCGTCGATCTCCTCGACGGAGTTCCCGAAGGGGAAGAAGTGGTCGTGGCCGACGGCGTCGCGGATCTCGATGTTGGCCCCGTCGAGGGTGCCGATCGTGAGCGCGCCGTTGAGGGCGAACTTCATGTTGCCCGTGCCGGACGCCTCGGTGCCCGCGGTGGAGATCTGTTCGCTCAAGTCGGCGGCCGGAATGATGCGCTCGGCCAGCGAGACGCAGTAGTCGCTGAGGAAGACCATCTTCATGCGGCCGGTGACGTCAGGGTCGCTGTTCACGATGGTCGCGAAGTCGTTGATGAGTTTGATGACGAGTTTGGCCATCGTGTAGGCGGGGGCCGCCTTGCCCGCGAAGACGAACGTGCGCGGCACGACGTCGGCGCCGGGGTTGTCCTTCAGCCGGAAGTAGCGGTGCATGATGTGCAGGACGTTCAGCAGTTGGCGCTTGTACTCGTGGAAGCGCTTGACGTGGACGTCGAAGAGCGAGTCCGGGTCGACGCGGACGCCCACCGCCTGCTCGATGAGTTGGGCCAGCCGGAACTTGTTCTGGCGTTTGACGTTCCGCAGGCGGCGCTGGAACTCGGCGTCGTCGGCCAGGGGCTCCAGGCGCTTGAGTTGGCCGAGGTCCTTGATCCACCCGTCGCCGATCGTCTCGGTGATGAGCCGCGCGAGCCACGGGTTGGCCTCCAGGAGCCAGCGGCGCTGCGTGATGCCGTTCGTCTTGTTGTTGAACCGCTCGGGCCACAGGTCGTGGAAGTCCCGCAGCAACCTCTGCTTGACGAGTTCGGAGTGCACGGCGGCGACGCCGTTCACGCTGTGGCTGCCGACGACGGACAGGTGGGCCATCCGGACGGACGGCTCGGGCCCCTCCTCGATGAGGCTCATGCGGCGCACCCGGTCGAGGTCGTTGGGGAATTTGTTCATGACCTGGCGGAGGAACCGGCGGTTGATCTCGTAGATGATCAGGAGGTGGCGCGGCAGAAACTCCTGGAAGAAACGGGCGGGCCACTTCTCGAGGGCCTCGGGCATGAGCGTGTGGTTCGTGTAGCCGAAGGTCCGCACGGTGATGTCCCACGCGGCGTCCCAGCCGATGCCCTCCATGTCCACCAGCAGGCGCATCAGTTCCGCCACCGCCAGCGACGGATGCGTGTCGTTGAGTTGGATGGCCACCTTGTCCGGGAAGGTCGCGAAGTCCGAGGAGGCGGCCTTGAACCGGCGGACGATGTCCTGGAGGGAACAGGAGACGAAGAAGTACTGTTGGCGGAACCGCAGTTCCCGCCCCTGGAGGATCTGGTCGCTCGGGTAGAGGACCTTGGTGATGTTCTCGCTGAGCATCTTCTGCTCGTAGGCGCGGATGTAATCGCCGTGGTTGAAGAAGTCGAGGTCGAACTCCTCGGTGGCCTTGGCGGACCAGAGGCGGAGGTTGTTGACCGTGTTGTTGCCGTACCCGGCGATGGGGAAGTCATAGGGCACGCCGATGACCGTGGCCGCCGGGACCCATCGCGGCCGGTAGCGGCCGTCGGCGTCGAACTCGCCCTTGACCTCGCCGCCGAAGTGCACCTTGAACTGGAACTCGGGCCGCTCGATCTCCCAGGGGTTCCCGTGGCGGAGCCAGTTGTCGGGCTCCTCGACCTGGTAGCCGTCGCGAATGACCTGACGGAAGATGCCGTAGTCGTAGCGGACGCCGTAGCCGTAGGCGGGGAACTCGAGGGTGGCGAGCGAATCGAGGAAGCAGGCCGCCAGGCGCCCGAGGCCGCCGTTGCCGAGCGCCGCGTCGCGCTCGACCGCCTTCAGGCGCTCCCAGTCGAGGCCCAGTTGGTCCAGGGCGCGGCTGACGGCCTCGTCCAGGCGCAGGTTGATCACGTTGTTGCCCATGGCGCGCCCGATGAGGTACTCCATCGACAGGTAATAGACCCGCTTTACGTCGCGCTTGTAGTAGGTCTGGCTGGTCTCGATCCACCGCTCGATGAGCCGGTCGCGGACGGCCATCGCCAGGGCGAAGTACCGGTCGTGGTCGGTGGCCGAGTACTCGTCCTTGGCCAGCGTGTACTTCAGGTGGTTCTCGAAAGAGAGGCGGATGGCCTCCGCCGTCCCGAGTTTGTGGTAGTCGCGGAACAGGACCTGTCCAGGAGACATCGCGGGCGTCGTCGGAGCGGTCGTCAAGGCCGTTCTCCTCATCGGCGGGCCCCCGCGGGCGCACAGCCCCCCTGGGAGGCACCGGCAGGGCCGAGCCCGTCAGTTCTCTATCCATCGGCGCGCACGACCCCGGCGGTCGAGTCCTTCCGACTGCCGGACGCACCGGCCCAACGCCCGCAACGGCTGACGGCTGCCGCGACCCCCTGACGATAGCACCCCCGGTCCGCGGTGTCAACGCGGCGTCGTCCGGCCGCGCGGGGGCGAATTGACACCCGCCGCCGCCGCCTGATATACTGCTGCGGGAGACATACCCCCGCCGGATGAGCGGAGCGGGGAACCTCTGCATTAGGGTCCGTTCCTCAACACGATGGCCCTTGAGATCGTCGGCGAATGGGTAGGCAAGGCCGCGCGGCTCCTGTTCGGGTCGCGGAACGAGCGGCTGGTGCGCGCCTACCAGGAACGGGTCGAGGCGATCAACGCCCTGGAGCCCGAGTTCCAGGCCCTCTCGGACGAGGCCCTGCTCGCTAAGACCGTCGAGTTCCGCAGGCGGTCCGAGGCGGGCGAGTCGCTCGACGACCTGCTGCCGGAGGCGTTCGCCGCCGCACGCGAGGCCGCCAAGCGCACCGTCTGGCTCGGCCACGCCGAAGCCCTGCCCGACTTTCACCCCGAGGTTCAGAACCTCATCCGCCGGGCGATGCGCGGCGAGGCCAGCCTGCTGGACCCCTCGACCGGCAAGCCCGTCGAACTCTACGGCCTCTACGGGATGCGGCCGTACGACGTCCAGTTGATCGGCGCGATGGTCCTCCACGACGGGAGGATCGCCCAGATGATGACGGGCGAAGGCAAGACGCTCGTCGCGTCGTTGGCGGCCTACCTGAACACCCTCTCGGGCCGCTCGGTCCACGTCGTCAGCACGAACGACTTCCTGGTCCGCATGGGCCGCGAGTGGAACGAGCCGATCTTCCGGCGGCTGGGCCTCACCGTCGGCGCCATCCAGGCCCAGATGGAGAGCCGCGACCGCCAGGTCCAGTACGCCTGCGACGTGACCTACGGCACGAACAACGAGTTCGGCTTCGACTACCTGCGCGACAACATGAAGACGAGCCGCGCCGAGCAGGTCCAGGGACCCCTGGACTACGCCATCGTCGACGAGGTGGACTCGGTCCTCATCGACGAGGCCCGGACGCCGCTCATCATCTCCGGCCCCGCGTTCGAGTCGACCGAGAAGTACATGAAGGCCGACGCGG
>CAYGZE010000213.1:0-8167 GCA_964354185.1 uncultured Anaerolineales bacterium
TCCCAACACATGAAGGCTACAGGGGTGGGCCCTGCGTTTCAAGGAAACAAGGTGTCATGCGCATCCTCATTGTTCAGCCTCACCTCTTGACCCGCGTGTCAAGCGGGCGCTTTCAGACAGCTTGTTGCCCCTGTCGGCGGGAACTCAGAGCGAAGAGGCTGGCGCGGCCCGAGCGCCCCACGCTCCAGCATGCGAAGGAACGTCTCGCCGCGGCGGGCCTCGCGGTGTCCGGCTGCGTGACGACGACCAAGGTGGGCAAGCCCTCGACGGGCTGGGGGGGCCTGATCTCGTGCTACACCGACCCGAAGGCGCAGGAGAAAGTCCAGGGCATCTTTGAGTTTGCCGCCAGCCTCTTTGACGAGATCATGATCGACGACTTCTGGTTCACCGACTGCGCCTGCCCCAAATGTGAAGCCGCGCGAGGTGCCAAGACCGTCACGGTCGGCCAGCGCACGTACCCCGTGGCGGGCGACACGTGGGAGGACTACCGCTCGGAACTCATGGTCCGCGTGTTGCCGCTGCCTTGAGGAGGGTGCGCGCGTCAGCCGCCGGGATCGCGCCGCAGGGCGGACAAGAGACGTAGGTGCTTGTAGAATAGGGCGGACGGAATTGTCGGAAGCGGCAGGGGGCACAAACGATCTGACACGGACCTGAGGAATCCAGTGGGCAAGATGGAGCAGACACCCAAGTCCAAGACCACGCGGCTGGCCAGGAAGCAGGTGCGGGCGACCTATCTGCCGCCTGCGGGAGATGTCCGCCGGTTGAAGCGGCAGTGACTTTCCGAAGGTCTTCCGTGCACCGCAGCAAGAGTGTGGAGATGATCGAACGGGTAAGAGTTGGATGCCACGGGGGAACGAGAAAGGCGGAAGCATGGGAATCGCTGGGGCTGACCGAGACCGTGGGCTGACGCGGCGCGGGTTTCTGCAAGGATCGGCGAAGGTCGCAGCGGCCGCGGGGATATTCACCCTCGTTCCCCGGCACGTCCTGGGCGGGCCGGGCCAGAAGCCGCCGAGCGAGAGGCTCAACATCGCGGGCATCGGCGTCGGCGGGCGGGGGCTGGGCGATCTGAAGTCGCTCGACGGCGAGAACATCGTGGCCCTGTGCGACGTCGACATGCGCCACGCGGCCGGCGCGTTCAAGGAGTATTCGAACGCGCGCCAGCACGCCGACTTCCGCAAGATGCTCGACGCGCAGGAGGAGATCGACGCGGTCGTCGTAGCGACGCCCGACCATCTCCACGGCGTCATCTCGATGGCGGCGATGAAGATGGGCAAGCACGTCTACTGCGAGAAGCCGATGGCCCACACGGTCCAGGAGGTGCGGGTCATGGGCGAGGCCGCCCGCAAGTACAAGGTGGCCACGCAGATGGGCAACCAGGGCAACTCCTTCGAGGGCGTCCGACTGATCGAAGAGTGGATCCAGGACGGCGCGATCGGCCCCGTCCGCGAGGTTCACGCGTGGACCAACAAGCCCGTGTGGCTGCAGGGCATCGATCGGCCCCAGGACAAGCCGCCCGTGCCGCCCACGCTCGACTGGGACCTCTGGCTCGGGCCCGCGCCGGAGCGGCCGTACCACCCGGCCTACCTGCCGTTCACGTGGCGCGGCTGGTGGGATTTCGGCAGTTGCTCCCTGGGCGACATGGGCTGCCACGTGCTGAACAACGCGGTCCGCCCCCTGAAACTCGGCCCGCCGACGAGCGTCGAGGCGTACTCGACGAAGGTCAACGCGGAAACGGGCCCGCTGGCGTCGATCATCTACTACCAGTTCCCCGCGCGCGGCGACATGCCGCCCGTGCGGTTGGCCTGGTACGATGGCGGGATGATGCCTCCGCGACCGGAAGAACTGGAGAACGAGCGGCGTATGGGCGACAACGAGGGCGTCTTGTTCATCGGCGACAAGGGCAAGCTCACGTGCTCGTGCTACGGCGAGGGGCCTCGGATTATCCCGGAGTCGAAGATGCGGGAGTACCGCCGGCCACCGAAGACGATCCCGCGGTCCATCGGCCATCACAAGGAATGGGTCGAGGCCTGCAAGGGGGGCCCGCCTGCCGGGTCCAACTTCGAGGCCGCCGGCCCGCTGACGGAGATCGTCCTCCTGGGCAACGTGGCCATCCGCGCCGCCGCCAGCCAGCCGGAGAATGGCCGCCCCGTCAAGATCGAGTGGGATGCCGCCAACATGAGAATCCCCAACATGCCCGAGGCGAACCGGTTCCTGAGCAAACCGTACCGCAATGGCTGGGGCCTGTGATCGATATGGCAGTTGACACCATTGGGGGCAGTTGTGGACCTGCCATCCACAGTGCTGACCGTTAACGGGGGTCTGCGGCTTGGCACATAACGAACCCTGCGGCAGGCGTTCTCGTGGCTCGAAGCGTACCGCGCGGTTGGCCGACCGCGGAGAGGCGCTCCTTGCCGGCCGGCAAAATTGGCTAACGTTTGAGACCCGTTCTGAGCAGGGCCCGCCGGAACTGCCTTCGAATCCATGACCTCGGCTTTGCCGACTGCCCCCTGACCCACATCCCATAGCCGCTGTTTTCGGATGCGCAAGCGGTTGTTAGGAATATGTTTGAGGTGGTCGACGGTCTACGGCAACCGCAACTTGACGAGCCGCTGGTTTCCGCTGTCGAAGACGACGGCCCGCTGGCCGCGCGCGGCCACCGTCTCGGGCAAGGCGAGGGACGCAAGGTCCGCGCCCTTCTTGTCGACCGCCCCCAACGAAGCCAGGAGCTTCCCGGAGGCAAGCTCGAAGCAGAGGACGCGGTGCCGCTCGCGGTCAGCCGCCCAGAGCCGCCCGGCGTCGGCCGCCAGCCAGATGCGCGGGCCGAACCTCTCAACCTCGCCCGCGCCCCAGGAGTTCCAGCGCCGCGACTCCTTCCAGTCCTTGCCGTCGCGGGCCATCTCGACGACATGGCCATCGGCCGCCGCCAGGAGCGTCGCTTTGTCCTTCATCGCGAGCGAGGTCCACTCCTTCACGGGCCCGGCCGCCTTGAGCGCCACCGGCCCGAGTTCGCCGCGGTACCGTCCCTCGGCGTCGATCTCGAAGCCCTGCGCCGCCCCGCCCCGCTCCACCACGAGGAGCACGAGTTTCCTCTCGTCCTCGTAGACAGCCGACCCGGTCGTCCCTTTCTTGAGGGCGCACGGCGTCTCGATGCGGTCGATGGCCACCTCGGTCGAGAGCATGCCGTGGTAGAAGCCCGGCTTGCCCCACAGGTACCCGGGCGCGACCATCCGGTCGCCGTCGAGCATCACCGCCTGGCCGATGCCGGGATAGTCGGGCCCGTTGACGCCTTGGAGCATCGGGGCGTCGGGCGGGTCGTTCCACTGCCACGCGCCCGCGTACCACCAGACGCGGCCGTCGCGGTCGAGGCCGATGCCGCCCGCCAGGGGCGCGGCCCCGATGCGGCGAACGATCCGCATCTGCTGCTTCGACTCGTTCCACTCGAGGAGGTGGAGGATGCCGCCCATGCCCGACACGGCGTAGAGGTTCGGCCCAAGCTTCGCCATGCCGCGCCCGTTCGAGAGCTCCGGGTTCTGGTCCAGGTGGCCGATGAACGACCCCGACGCGCCACCGAGGACGACGCCCGGCGCCGGCTCCATCGCGGCGGAGAACCGCCGGATCGTCCCGTGCCACCCGTGCCCGTACCACCAGCCGTCGAGGAGCTGGATCCGCTCGCCGGGCCCCTGGCGCGGCCACTCGCCCGCCACTTCCTTGCCGCCAACGAACTTGTGGATCGCCCAGTCCACCATCGCGTAGACCGCGCCCTCGGGCCCAACCTCGACCTGGTCGATGCCCTTGAGCGGCACGACTTCCTTCGCGGCCCCAGTCGCGGGGTTCACGAAGAAGATGGCCTCCTTTGTGGCCGAAGCAACCTGGCCGTCGAACGAGCCGAACGAGAGGCATTCCGAGTCGCGGCCGAGCGGCGTCGGCTCCGAGCCCGCGGGGGCGTCGATCGGCAGTGTGTAGAGCTTCGTCCCGACCTGCATCACGAGGCGGTCGCCGACGCGCGTCAGGAGGTCGCGCTGGCCGGCCCCCTTCGGGAGGTGGTACTGGCTGAGGAGCCGGCCGTCCGGTGCGTAGCGGTTGAGCGCAGCGTCGCCCGCGCGGTCCCAGAGCGACCCGAACCGGTCCGCGACAACGCCCATGCCGCGCGCCGACTGGACGTCGCCGAAGCGGACGACCGCGCCGCCCGCGGCGCCGGAGTTGGCGAGGACGCCGTCGCAGACGATCTCGGCGACGGAGGCGCCAGGCGCCGTCAATGCCAGCGCCGCGAGGGCAACAGCCGCCAGGATGGGCTTCAGGGCGCTCATTTCTCACCCCCGAACGTCACGCGGCCCCACAGGTTCGGCGCGAGCATGATCTCGCCCGGCACGTCGTTCACGAGGCCCGTCGCCGGATTGGACCAGTAGGACCGCAGCATGTTGATCGCGCCGCCGGGATCGCCGTAGATGACGCCGAAATCGGCCTTGAACGTCTTGCCGCGAACGTCCCTGAGGCCGAGCGACGCAAGGGGCACGACCGCCTCGACGCGGTACTCGCCCTCGCGCTTCTGGACCGCGACCTTAGCCTCGTCGAGCCGCCGGACCTCGTCGACCGTCTCGCTCCGCCAAGGCGACGTGAAGGCGACGGGGCTCTTCGCTCCCGGCACGCGATAGCGGTAGAGCACGGCAATGCTCCCGTCCTCGAAGGGCGCGATGAGGAGCCGCACGTCGCCCGGCGCGGCGCCCTTGCGCGCCGGGTCGGAGGACGGGTCTGTGCCGATCTGGAAGTCGACCGAGTCGCCGGTCTTGAAGAGCAGCGTCCAGTCTTTGCCGCCGTTCACCCAGCGCGAGTCATCGCGGACGGTGTAGCAGAGGTGCAGGTTCGTCTCGTCCCATGCCGCACGGACGCTCGCGGGGAAGCGGCCGTTCTTCTCCCAGCGGATCTCGGGAACGCCTGCCCAGGGATCGTCCTTGCCGCCGACGGGCGGCTTCGCGCGGTACGGGAGGGTGGCCTCCTTCGCCACGACGGTCTCCGCGGCCTTTCGCCGCAGGCCGCTGTCGGCGGCCAGGGCCTGCTCAGGCGTGACCTCGATTGTCCCCTGCTGGCGCTGGACCTTGTCAAGGCCATTGACGCGGAAGATACGGTAGTCCGTATGGCCGCTTTGGAGGTAGTAGGCCCCGTCCTTCTCGGCCTTGGCGAAGAAGCCGCCGAAACACTCGCCGCCGATCAGGGTGGCGTCGACGGCCGTCCCCATCCGCACGTCCTTGAACATCTCGTCGAGGTACAGGCCGTCCGACGTGAGGGCGAAGAACCGCCCGTGGTTCCCGTTCACGATGAAGACGTCGGCCTTCGCGTCGAGCGGCGCCATGCCCAGGAAGAAGAGCGTGCCCTGCATGACGCCCGTCTCGGGCAGCGGCGCGCCGTGCGACCCGTGGACGTTCGTCCAGCGGTTCGGATAGGTCCAGAGCGTGCGGCCGTCGGGCGCCAGCGCCTTCATCTCGGGGTCGGAGTTGACCACCACGTTGCCAAACCGGTCGACGGAGGACTCGACCTCGTTCGTGGCGAGGTCGACGGCGACGGCCTTCGCGCACGCCTCGTTCAGGGGCGGGTACTTGGGCGCGCCGCTCGGGAGGAAGCCGTCGGGCTCGAGCGCCACGAGCACGCGCCGCCCCTTGACCGTCGCGGGAATGCGCAGCGTGAGGTCGGCGAAGTCCTGGCCCCAATACGCGCCCGCGAAGTTCTCGCACTCGGTCGAGAAGTCGAACTCGTCCGCCTGGCAGAGGCCGTCGCCGCTCCGGTCGACCCACAGGACGCCCGGCCCCTTGTCGCCGTGCTTCCCCTTCTTCCCGGGATAGGCCTTCTCGAACGCCTCGACGAACGCGGCCGGCGGGTTCCAGTCGCACGCGAACGAGAACCGGTGCGTCGAGCCGACGAAGGCAAGGTCCCGGAGCGACCCGTCGGCCTTGAGTTCCGAGAAGGTCGTCACGCTGCCCAGGCCGATGACGAACGTGCGTCCGCCCTGGTGCACGAACTTGTAGTGGAGTTGCGACCGCAGGTAGCCGCCCACGTGGCCGGGCTCGTGCTCGAGAACGCCCGTGCAGGCGGCCGACTTCTTCGCGAAGTCGAGCGACCAGAGCGCCCCTTGCCCGATCCATCGGGACACGTCGGCCGAGTCGAACCCGCCGCCGCTCGCGCCGTAACTCGTCGGCCCGAACTTCTCCCGGACGGCCTTCCCCGTCTTCGTGTCCCATGCCACGGTCCGCTTCGGGTTCCACCGGTCCTCGGTCACCCAGAGCACGCCGTTCGGCGCGACGGCGATGCCGCGCGGGTTGACGAGGACCTCCGGATCGTACTTGCCCGCGTAGGGGCCGCCCGCCTTGCCGATCTTCCGCAAGGGCTTGCCTGCGGCGTCGAAGACGCGGACCGTGTGTGTGGCACCGTCGCTCACATAGAGGTTGCCCGATGCGTCGACGGCGATGCCCTGCGGCGACGAAGGGGTCGGAAGTCTGAAGCCGTTGGTCTCCTGACCCCCTGCGGTCTGCGGTACGATGCGCACGATCTTCGAGCCCGACACCGCGAGGATCGCGTCCTTCGTAGCCACGAGGGCCCCGGGCGCGTCGAGCTTCACCTCGCCCTCGGGCTTGCCGGTCTTCGCGTCGACCACGAGGATCGCGCCGGCGGCGCGCGAACTCACGTAGAGTTTGCCGCCCAAGGCCGCCAGGCTGGCGAGGTTGTGGCCCTCGAACTTTGGGTTAAGCGAGCCGGGGCCGACCTCGAGCGTCGCCACGACGGCGAACCGCTGGCCGCCCGGAAAATCGACGACCTTTCCGGACTTCACGTCGAACCGCGTCAGGGTCAGCTTCTGGACGGCCTTCCAGCCCGGCTTCTGGCGGTCCACGTGCTGGCCCCAGGCGAAACCGTCGTGGGCGGCAAAAAGGAACTCGCCATCCGTGGCCAAGGCGACCTTCTCGATGCCCGTCCCCATGGGGGGGTTGTACTGCATCCGCTTGGTACCCTCGGCGTCGACGGCGACGATGGCGTAGCCCGACTCAGCGCACGGTCCGCCGAAGAAGGTCCACTCCGACCCCGCCGCCGCGGCAACGAGGCAGCTATGGTCCGGACCCCACATGTCCGTGCCCGAGCCCGTGCGCCACGGCGGCTTGCCGTCGTTGCAGAACGAGAAGAGGTACTCCGGGACGATGCCCGGGTGGCTGATCGCGCGCCACGTGTAGTGGCCGGGCTTCACGACGCGGCCTTCCTCGTCGAGACCGTCCCACTCGATCCGCGTGCGGCCCTTGGCCATCGGCGCACCGGAGACGAGGTTGCGGATGCGGTTGCCGCCCGCGTCTTCGATGACGACCGTCGCCTTGCCGTCCATCGGCTGGGAGAAATCGATCAGGATCCGCCGCTTGCGGTCGGCGACGAGGGCGGCGTACTCCTTCAGGTCGAACGGCACCCACGCCTCGGGCCGCGCCCCGAGGCCCGCGTGCGGCGGGGCGGCGTCGAGATGGCGGAACCGCTCGCGCTGGCGGTCCTGGCCGAGCGCCCCGCCCTTCCACACCACCACCACGCCCAGGCGCAGCCGCGACCAGTCGGCATCGGCGGCGACGAGGGCGCTCGCGGGAACGGTGAACGTGTACCGAGCGACGCCGTCGCGCAGGGCGACCTGGGCGTCCTTGTCGCCAAGGACGACGCTCTTCGCGGCCGCGAGGCCGAGGGCGACCGACGTGCCGCTGCCATCGGCGCTGAAGGCGCCGATGTCGAGAACGAGCGTGAGCTTATCGGCCTCTTGCCGCAGGGCCAGCGCTACGCGCGGCGACGCCGGGCCGGAGAGGGTGACGAAATCGTCGTCGGCGAGCGGCGCCGGCGAGGCCAGGCTGGCGGAGGCGCCGGCGAGCGCCGCCAGAACGATGGCCGCGCGGCAGATCATGCGGGATGCCTCCTTGCGCATGCGATTCTCCCCGCCGGAAAGAGCGTAGGGGTGACCGGACCGTCTCCCCGACGCAGCCCGAACTTCGCGCGCCGGGCCGCATAGGAAAGGGGACTGAGCTGCTCTGTTGAAAACAAGCTTCCGTGACAGCGACGCAAGAGGATTATCAGGTTGATCGTAATCACCCGCAAGAGGATTTCACGCTGAGTCATCCCCAGTTTTGTTTCAGGAAGGACGAAAGAAGGAAGGCGGCTCCTA
>CAYGZE010000214.1:0-8057 GCA_964354185.1 uncultured Anaerolineales bacterium
ACCGTGCCTCGTGCCGCCACAAGCACGGCTGCACACGGCGCAGCCGTGGCACCCGCGCGGGCTTCGTTGCGCCAGGGCGAACGGCAACTGCCGGCCACGGTGCGCCGCGTGTGCGCGGCGATCGCGGCGGCGTGCCTTTTGGGCGCGGCGCTGGCCGCCGGCGCGGCGCGGGCCGCCGACGCAGCGGCCGACAAGGCGGCCGAAGACTACAACATGGCCGTCTGGCTCTACGCCGGGAAGAAGTACGACCTGGCGGCCGACGAGTTCGCGGACTTCCTCAAGAAGTACCCCAAACACGAGAAAGTGCCCGACGCCATGCTCGGCCGGGCGCGGGCCCTCCTGCTCCTGGAGAAGAAGGACGACGCGGCGGCGCTCCTGGCGGACCTCCGGAAGCGGTTCCCGAAGTTCCCGGGCATGGCCGAGGCGCTCTTCCAGTTGGGCGAGATCGAGACGGGGCGCGCCAAGACGAAGGAGGCGGCCGAGGCGTACCGCGAGGTGCTGGCGAACCACCGGGACCATTTCCTGGCCGAGTGGGCGGCGGCGCGGCTGGGCGAGGCGCTCCTCGCCGAGAAGGCGTACGCCGAGGCGCGGGAGGTGCTCAGCCCGATGGTCGAGCGGTTCCTGACGGGGAAGGACGCCCCCGCGCACCTCAAGGAGGAGAAGGCGCGGCTCGAGAAGGAGGCGCCGGCGTTGGCGTCGGGTCTGGCGGCCCTCGTGGAGCGGGCGCACCTGGACCTGGGGATGGCCGCGTTCGGCGCGGCCAAGTACGACGAGGCGCGGGCGACGTTCGAGGAGTTCCTGGCGCTCGCGCCGAAGAGCGCGGCGGCGGACACGGCGCGGTTCTACCTGGCGCAGAGCCTCTACCAGTCGGGCCAGTTCGAGAAGGCGGCCGCGCGGTACCGCGAGGTGGCGGGCGGGAAGGGCGACCTGGCGCCGGCGGCGGCGTTCGAGGGGCCGCTGGCCCTCTACCAGGCCAAGAAGTATCGCGAGGCGGCCGCGGCGTTCGAGCAGTGCTCGAGCCGATTCCCCGACGCGCCGCAGGCCGGCAAGGCGCTCCTCTACGCGGGGATGTGCCTGTACCTGGTGGGCGACGCCGAGGGGGCGGCGGGGCGGCTGGTGAAGCAGTCGGAGAAGGACCCGAAGGACGCCGAGGCGGCCTACTGGCTGGGCCTGGCCCTGGTGAAGACGAAGCGGCCGGGCGAGGCCCGCGCGGCGTTCGAGCGGTCGCTCGCCGCCCAGCCCGACGGGCCGCGCGCCGCCGACGCCGCGGTCGGCCGGGCCGACGCCCTCCTGGCCGAGGGCAAGGACGCCGAGGCGGCCAAGGTCTACCAGGCGTTCGCCGAGAAGTACGCCGACCACGCCGAGGCCGGCCGCGCGCTCCACGCGGCCGCGGCGACCCTCCACCGCGCGGGCCAGTACGCCGAGTCGGAGGCGCTGTGCGCCCGTTACCTCCAGAAGGCGCCGGGCGGGCCCCTGGAGCCTCAGGTCCTCTTCATCTCGGGCGAGAACCGGTTCCTCCAGAAGCAGTACGACCCGGCGGCCGAGCGGTACGCGGCCCTCGTGGAGAAGCACGCCGAGGCGGCCGACGCGGCCCTGGCGCACCTCCGGCTCGGATACATCAAGTATTTTAAGAAAGACCATGACGGGGCGCTGGCG
This sequence comes from uncultured Anaerolineales bacterium, assembly GCA_964354185.1. Classification (GTDB taxonomy): domain Bacteria; phylum Planctomycetota; class Phycisphaerae; order FEN-1346; family FEN-1346; genus CAYGZE01. The sequence continues at coordinate 1,657 of CAYGZE010000214.1, forward strand.
GAACTCGACCGGATCGACCCCAAGAAGGCGGCCGAGCCGACGCGCGACGAGGCCCAGTACCTGAAGGGCGCCTGCCTCTACGAGAAGCAGCAGTACCCGCAGGCGGCGGCGGTGCTGGGCGATTACCTCGGGCGGCCGGGCGGGAAGCGGTATCGGGACGACGCGCTCCTCAGGGCGGGGCTGGCGCTCGCGCGGTCCGGGAAGGCGGCCGAGGCGATCGGGCGGCTGGGCGAACTCGTGCGCGAGCACGGCGAGAGTCCCCTGCGGCCGCACGGCGAGTACGAGATGGCCGAACTCCTCCGGGCCGCCAAGAAGTTCGACGAGGCCGCCGAGCATTACCGCGCGGTGGCCGAGAAGTTCGGCGAGCACGCCCTGGCGCCCTACGCCCTGTACGGCCTCGGCCTCTCGCGCCTGGAGACGGGCAAGCCGGACGAGGCGGCGGCCGCCTTCGGCCGCGTGGGCGCCAAGTACGGCGGCGCGGCCGTGGGGGCGCAGGCGGCCTACCAGCAGGGCGTCGCGCTCCAGAAGGCCGGGAAGACCGCCGAGGCGCGGGCGGCCTACCAGGCGATGCTCGAGAAGTTCCCGCACCACGACCTGGAGGCGTCGGCCCTGCTGGGCCTGGCCGTCTGCCTCCAGAAGGAGAAGCAGTACGAGGAGGCGGCCAAGGCCCTCGCGCGCCTGCTGGAGACGAGCAAGGACGAGAAGGTGCGCGAGCAGGCGGCCTACGAACTGGCCTGGTCGCTCCAGGAGGCGGGGAAGGCGGCCGAGGCGCTGGCGGCCTGGCGGAACCTGGCCGAGAAGTTCCCGGGGAGCGGCCTGGCGGCCGACGGCTGGTTCCAGATGGCCGAAGCGAAATATCGAGATAAGCAGTACGCCGAGGCCGTCGGCCTCTACGAGAAGGCCCTCGGGGCCGCCAAGGACGACCGCCTGAAGGACCGGGCCCTGTACCGCCTGGGCTGGTGCCGCTGGTCGGAGGGGAAGCACGAGGAGGCGGCGGGCCTCTTCGACCGCCTGGCGGCCGAGGCGCCGAAGAGCGACCTCGTGGCCGAGTCGCTCCTCCAGGCGGGCGAGGCGTACCTGAGGGCCGGCAAGCCCGCCGACGCCATCGCCCGGTTCGAGAAGGTCCTCGGCGACGCCTACAAGGGCTTCGCCCACGCGGCCGACGCCCGGTTCCGCCTGGGCGAGGCCCAGTTGCTCCTGGGGCGGACGGACGACGCGCTCGGGACCCTCGGGGCCCTCGAGAAGGCCGAGCCGGACTACCCCGCCATGGCCGAGGTGCGGTTCGACATCGGCAAGGCACTGTTCGACAAGAAACAATATGAGCAGGCGGTCGCGCGGTTCGAGGAGGTCCTGAAGACCTGCCGCACCGAGACGGCCGCCAAGGCCCAGTTCTACCTGGGCGAGACGTGCCTCGCGGCCGGCGACGTGAAGCAGGCCCAGCGGGCCTACCTGAAGGTGGTCGCCCTCTGGAGTGAGCACAAGGAATGGGTCGCCGCCGCCCACTTCGAACTGGGCAAGTGCTACCTGGACCAGAAGAACGCGAAGGAGGCCCGGGCGTCGTGGCGGACCATCCTGGAACAGTACGGCGGCACGAAGTGGGCCCAGGCGGCCAAGGAGCAGTTGGAGAAGTTGCCCGGGTGACGCGCGGCCGGGCGCGAGGGACGCAGGCGGAAGGAGGCGGGCGATGACGACGGGCAGGCGAGCACGGCTTCGGCGGTGGCTCTGGGCGGCGGCGCTCGGCGTGGGCTTGGCGGCGGCGTGGCAGGCCGCGGCCCCCGGGGCGGCCGCGCCCGAGGGCGGCGCGCCGGCGGCCGCCGCACCGGCCCCTGCCCCCCCCGCGGCCCCGGTCCCCGGCCCGGCGGCGGGCGAACCCAAGGCCGCGCCCCCCGTCGGCGAAGCCGCGCCCGAGGAAGCGGGCGCCGCCGGCAAGACCACGCAGCCCCCGACCTTATTCGAACTGCTCCAGTTGGGCGGACCCCTGATGTACCCGATCTACCTCTGCTCGATCCTGGCACTGGCGTTCGCCATCGAGCGGGCCGTTTCCCTTCGCCGGGGGCGGGTCCTCCCGTCCGACTTCATCGAGAACATCCGGCAACTGGCGGCCGCGCGCCCCATGGACCGCGAGAAGATCCTCACGTACTGCCTGGCCCACCCGAGCCCGATCTCCCGCATCCTCGCGGCCGCGGTGAAGCGGCTCCATCGCCCCCTGCCCGAGGTCGAGAAGACGATCGAGGACGCCGGGGCCAAGGAGGTGCGGCTCCTGCGGCGGAACTGCCGCGTCCTCTCCGGTGCCGCCTACATCGCACCGCTGCTGGGCCTGCTGGGGACCGTGCAGGGCATGATCCAGTGCTTCATGCGGGTGTCAACGAGCGGGGCCCTTGGCAAGGCCGAGCAACTGGCCGAGGGCATCTACCTCGCGCTCGTGACGACGGCGGCGGGCCTGGCGGTTGCCATCCCGGCCGCCACGCTGTATCTGCTGTTCGCGGCCAAGATCGAGAAACGCGTGGCCGAGATGGACGACCTGGCCATGGAGTTTGTGGAGACGACGATCGGCGACGGCAAGGACTCGGCCGCCTGAAGCTGCGGCCGGCGGCCCGGCATCGAGGTGGATCATGCGCATCGACAGGGACGCACAGGAAGAGTCGGTCGAGTTGAACATGACGCCGATGATCGACGTCGTGTTCAACCTCCTCATCTTCTTCCTCGTGGGGGCCCGGTACTCGGAGATCGAGCGGGACATCATTGTGGACCCGCCGGCCGCCCGGCACGCCCAGGCCGTCGCCTCCGCGCCGCGCGAACTCGTCGTCAACGTCACCCGCGAAGGCAAACTCGTCATCGCGGGCGTCGAGTACACGCCGGAGGACCTGGAGCGCCTGCTGGCCCGCAGCGTCGAGGAGAACCCCGACCAGGCCGTCGTCATCCGCGGCGACCGGCGCGTCATCCTCCAGTTGCCCGTCAACGTGCTGAGCCTGTGCGAGAAGTACAACGTGCGGCGAAAGTACCTGGCGACGATCCAGCCGAGCCCGTAGCGAGGGCGTATGGCGAAGCAGGTCACGACAAAGCGGAAGTGGCTCGGACGCCTCCTCTGGGCGGCCGCCGTCCTTGCGCTCCTCGCCGGGGCCCTCGGCGTCTGGCTCTGGCCCCGCCGCGAGTTCTTCTACACCGACGGCGAGCGCACCTGGGAATCGACCGCCGACCTCGGCCTGCGGACCGTCCTCTGGGAACCGGGCACCCCGCTGGACGACCTCGGGACGCTGGAGGAGAACTACGACCCGGCGCTGGCCCCCGACGGGCAGTCGCTCTACTTCACGCGCGGGCGCGCGGGCGGCCGGGCCGACCTCTACGTCGCCCGCCGCACGCCCACCGGCTGGGCCAAGCCGGCGCCGCTCGAGGCCGTCAACACGGCCGCCGACGAGATCGGCCCCGCCCTGGCGCCCGACGGCCAGACGCTCTACTTCTACTCGAACCGGCCGGGCGGGCAGGGCGGCTACGACCTCTACGCCGCCCGGCGCAAGGGGTCCGAGTGGGGCACGCCCGCGAACCTCGGGCCCGCGGTCAACTCGGCCTTCAACGAGTACGACCCCTTCGTCACGCCCGACGGGGGGACCTTGCTCCTGGCGTCGAACCGGCCGGTGGCGGGCGTCGAGACGGCCGACGCGGCCGCCTGGCGCGCCACCCTGCGCGAGCAGCCGTACGAGCACGGCTACGACCTCTACGCGGTCGCCCTCGGGCCGGGCGGGGCCCCGACGGCCGCGCCGCCGCGGCGGCTGGACGTCCTGGCGTCGCCCTGCAACGACGGGCAGCCGACCGTCTCGCCCGACGGGCGGTGGGTCTACTTCGCCTCCGACCGCGACGGCTTCGTCGGCCCGCGCCGCAACTACGACCTCTACCGCAGCCGCGTGACCGCGCCGCCGCTGGGGGGCCTGCTGCCGCCCGAGTCGCTCGGCGCGACGATCAACACCCCCCGCAACGAACTCGACCCGGCGGTGAGCCTCGAGGGGTTCGGCCTCTACTTCTCGAGCGACCGGCGCGACGACGGGGCCTACGCCATCTACTACGCCCCGAGCCACGAGGTGTTCCAGGCGGTGCGGACGCACCGGCTCGACCTGGCGTACATCCTGGGCCGCCTGTCCTGGCCGCTGCTGGGCCTGGTGCTGGTGCTGATGGGCCTGGGGCTGGCGATCCTGGCCGTGGCGAAGTTCCGGCGCCGGCCGGGCCTGCTGGCGACGGCCCTGATAGTCTCGCTCCTCCTGCACCTGGTGGCGCTGAGCCTGTTCACGATGGTGCAACTGACGCAGACGGTGTCGCAACTGGCCGGCGAGCAGAAGTTCGAGGTGTCGGTGAGCATCCCGGGCCTCCAGGAGAGCGAGGCGTCCGGGGCGCTGCGGGCGGCGCTGACGGAACTGGCCCGGCGCGACACGGCCCGCTTCGAGGCCGCCCAGAAAGAGCCGCTCGAGGCCAAGCGCCCGCCCGCGCCCGAGGTGACCGCGCCCGACCAGAAGCCCGCCGTCGTCGAGCCCGCGCCGCAGGAGATCCGCCTGGCCGAGGCCCGCGTCGAGCCGAAGCCGCCGACCGAGAAACTGGTCGAGCCGCCCAAGCCCGTGGTGCGGCCGGAGGAGCCGCTGACCCTTCCCGAGCCGAAGGCCGAAATCGCGCCGCGCGAGGCCCGCCCCGCCCAAGAGGTCCGCGCCGTGACGCCGCGCCAACTCAAGCCGGTCCACCGCGAAGAGACCCTCCCGGCGCCGGCCGCGACGGCGCCCGGGGCCGTGTGGGAACAGCCGGCCCCGCAGGCGGTGGCGCCGGCGTCGGACGTGGCGAAGGCGGCCGCGGCGCTGCGGGCGGTTGAGCCCGCGAGCGCCGTCGCCCCGCCGCGCCTCGCGGAGACGGCCATCGCGGCGTCGGTGCCGCGGGCGGCCGAGGCGGTGCCGGTGCTCGACCTGGGTCCGCCCGAGAAGATCGCGTCGCCCCGGACGCAGGCCGCCGGGACCGCGAACCCGAACGCGCCGCCGTCGGCCAGGCCCGAGGTGAAGGCGCCCGACCTGGTGGCGCCGCGCGAGGCCCTCCCGACGCCGCGCGCCCCCACCGCGGGCCTCGACCTGGCCGGCCGCGCCGCCAGCCCGGCCGCCTTGCCGCCCTCGCTGCCCGTGCCCGAGGTCGAACGGGCCGCGCCGTCCGTCCCGTCCGTCCCGAAGCCGCGGTTCGCGGAGGTGGCCCCCGTGGTCGCCGACCCGATCCGCCCCGGCGCCGTGGCGCCGCCGCAGGTCCTGCCGCCGCTGGCGCCGATGGGCGAGGCCCTGACGCGGGCGCCCGAGCCGCTGCCTGCCAAGGAGATCTACCGCCTCCGGACCGAGCCCGACCGCGGCAAGGTGATCGAGAAACTGGGCGGCACGCCCGAGACCGAGGAGGCGGTGCGGGCGGCCCTGCTGTGGCTCTCGCGGCACCAGAGCCGCGACGGCCGCTGGTCCATCCAGAACTTCATGCAGAACTACCGGGAGGGCGGCCGCCGCGCCGACGGCGCCGGCGACCGGTCCGACCAGGACCTCGACCTGACGGGCCTGGTGGTCCTGTCGTTCCTGGGGGCGGGGCACACGCACATGCCGGCGCGCGGCTCGGAGGCCGAGAGCCCCTACGCCGAGAACGTCGGCCGCGCCATCGACTGGATCATCGCCGGCCAGGACGCGGACGGCGACCTGAGGCGCGGCGGGCAACTGTACGGCCAGTTCCTGGCGACGATGGCCCTGGCCGAGTCGTACACGCTGACGGGCGACCCGCGGCTCGCCGGGCCCATCGACCGCGCCGTCCGGTTCATCGCCGCGTCGCAGAACCCGGGCCTCGCCTGGCGCTACGAGCCCAGGAGCGACAACGACACCAGCGTCGTCGGCTGGGGCGTCATGGCCCTCAAGAGCGCCCAGATCGCCGGCTTCATCGTGCCCGAGAAGTGCTACCGCGGGGCCGCCAACTGGCTCGACAAGGTCCGGCGCGGCAGGCGCGGCGGCCTGTACGTCTACCAGCCCGGCCGCGAAGCCACCCCCGCCATGACGGCCGAGGGGTTCTTCACCGAGCAACTCATCGACTTCAAGCCCGGCTCGCCCCGGACCGCCGAGTCGGTCGAGTACGTCATGAAGCACCGGCCCGAGGCCAAGCCCGAGGACGAGGAGGACCACGACCTCTACTACTGGTACTACGCGACGCTCGCCCTGCACCAGGTGGGCGGCCCGCGGTGGGACGAGTGGAACCGCGACCTGCGCCAGGCCCTCCTCGAGAGCCAGCGGAAGGACGGCCCCTTCGCCGGCAGTTGGGACCCGTGGATCCGGTATGAGAAGATCGGCGGCCGCGTCTACACCACCGCCATCGCCGCCCTGACGCTCGAGGTCTACTACCGGTACCTGCCCTTCTACGAA
>CAYGZE010000215.1:0-7589 GCA_964354185.1 uncultured Anaerolineales bacterium
CAGGACCTCGAGGTCGTCGGTCTCCTCGGCGGGGCCCGTGAGGAGCCGCCGGCCGAGGGCCGCCAGGTCGTCGGGCGCCCGGCCGTCGGCCGACTCGCCCCGGCGCGCCAGGTGGGCCTTGGCCGTCCACGCCTCGAGCATCGCGAGGCCCGCGAAGATCTCCTCGGCCGTGTCGGGCGCCAGCGCGTCGAACTCGATCTTCTGCGACTTGTGCTTGCGCTTGTCGCGGGTCTGGAACTTCCACGTGTTCCGCGCGAGGGCGTACATGTTGTAGAGCCACCAGTAGGCCGGCAGGACCACGAGGCGGTCGCGGGCGACGTCGTTCGAGACGAGGCTGAAGGGGAGGCGGATGTCGAGTTCGGCCGGGAAGTCGCCCTTCGCCAGGAGCGTGAACGAGGCGAAGCGGCAGTTGTGCTTGACGCTGACGCACAGGCCCGGCCAGAAGCCGCGCCCGGCGCGGATCTCGCCGTCGGGCGCGCGGCTGTTGTGGTTCGAGCCGATCGTGGCGCAGGCCGCGATGTTCGACTGGCCCTGCACAAGGGCCGCGATCAGGAACGAGTTGTTGTGGTGCTGCTCGTGCGCGGGAAAGATGAGGTTGTTCAGGATCTCGCAGCACGAGACGGTGGAGTTATCGCCCAGGAAGGAGTGGATCAGCCGGGCGCCGTACTTGAGGTTCGAGTTCGAGCCCATGACGAACCGCACGGCCTTGCACCCGTAGAAGATGTGGCAGCCGCGCGCGATGATGCCGTTCACCAGTTCCACGCCCTCGCCGATCTGGGTGGGCTCTTCCTCGCTGGAGTTGATCGTGAGGTTCTTGAGTTTGTTGGCGCCCTTGATGTAGGCGCAGGGTCCGATCTTGCAATCCTTGACGATGCGCGAGTTCTTGACGATGGAGCGGTCGCCGACGGTGCCGTAGAAGCCGCGGCGGGGGTCGAACGCGTGCTGCGTGATCTCGCCCAGGCGTCCCGTGAGGCGCTTGTCGTGGGGGTGCATGGCCCACAGGGCCGCGTCGGCCGCGATCATGCCGTCGAACGGCATGACGCTCCGCCCGCCGGCCTCGTTCACCAGGTCGAGCCAGATGCGGACCGCCTCCGTCTCGCCCTCCTTCACGATGCCGTTGCCGAACTTCGCATGGTTGCTCGTGCACATCTCGTCCAGGTTCAGCAGCACGACGTTGTCGCCCAGGATGTAGTGGGCCAGGTACTGGACGTTGTGGATGGCGACGTTGTCGCCGATGTCGCAGGAGACGATGCGGCTGTTGGTGAAGCCCACGGGGACGCACAGTTCGTGGTACTCCAGGAGCACGGGCTCCAGCCGCCCGATCCGCACCAGGCCGTGGAACTCGCAGTTGCGGACGTGCAGCGGGTCGAACTGGTCGGTCACGAGGATGTCGTCCCAGTTGTCGCAGTTGTTCCCGTTCTTGACGAGCGTTTCGATCTCGTGGGCCCGCAGGTTCCGCCAGTGCCCGTCGGGCCGCGGCAACTGGAGGTTCCGCAGGTAGTACTCGTCCTGGCCCTCGGGCACGTAGGGCCCGCTGATGAAGTGGTACCCCAGGGAGCCGGCCGGCAGCACTTGCATGTCGGGCATGGTCGGGTTCCTTGACGGGGCGCGTCTACGTCGCCTTCCGCGCCTGGCTCTGGATCCAGTCGTAGTAGGGCCGCATCTTCAGGCCCCCCGCCGCGTCCTCCGTCACGAACACGATCGCGTCGGGATGCAGTTGCAGGGCGCTGGCGGTGATCATGCTGGTGATCGGGCCTTCGACGGCGGCGGCCAAGGCGGCGGCCTTGTTCTTGCCGCTCGCGACCATCACGAGCCGCCGGGCCTCCAGGATCGTCCCCACGCCCATCGAGATCGCGTGGATCGGCACGTCCTTCTTTTGCGCGAAGAAGCGGGCGTTGTCGTCGATCGTCTGCTTCGTCAGCGTCACCCGGCGCGTGCGCGACCCGAGGGAACTCCCCGGCTCGTTGAAGGCGATGTGCCCGTCCGACCCGATGCCCAGGACCTGGACGTCGATGCCGCCCTTCGCGCGGATCCGCTTCTCGTAGGCCGCGCACGCCGCCTCGTGATCGGCCGACGTCCCCGACGGCACGTGCGTGTTCTTCTTGGGCACGTCCAGGTGGTCGAACAGGTTCTCGTTCATGAAGTGCCGGTACGACTGCGGATGGTCGGGCGCCAGGCCCGCGTACTCGTCCAGGTTGAACGTGGTGACCTTCGAGAAGTCGAGGCCCTCTTCCCGGTGCATCCGGATGAGTTCCTGGTACAGGCCCACCGGGCTCGACCCCGTGGCGAAACCGAGGACGGCCTTGGGCTTGCGGCGGACGACGTCGGCCACCACCTGGGCGGCCCTGCGGCTCATCTGGTCGTAGTCCCGACAGATCACGACTTCCATGGCGGCTCTCCTCTCGTGCCCTCTTGCGTGGACATCATCTCCGAAAACGGAGCGTACCCTCCGGGCGAAGCGGCGACCGCGGATTCTACGGAACCGCGCGGAACGCGGACAGGGTATTTATCGGCGCCGCGGGCCGGGCCGCCCCAGCGTTTATCCTCCTGCGCGACGTGGGGGTTTCGCGCGGTGGGTCTGCGGACTTGTACGTGTTTGGCGTGCTTGGCAAGTTCCCATCGGCGGGTGCCACTGGCGGCTTGTCCGCCAGTGCCGCCCGGAACCGCACTGGCTGCAAGCAGCCAGCGGTCGCCACGGCGCCCAGCCAGGGTGGCACCCCCGTTACGGGCACGCCAAACACGAGCCCTGACCCACCGCGCAGCGGGGCACCTCGGGGGCGGGCCGTTTTTCCCTTGCACGGGTCCTTCGCGCCTATACGATTCCGGGTGGCGCGCCGTCCCCCGGCGCGAGAGCGAGGGACCCGGCATGACGCAACCCGTTGTGGCCATGCAACTTTACACGCTCCGCAAGGAGTGCGCGGAGGACTTCGTCGGCACGCTCGAGAAGGTGGCCGACCTCGGCTATCCGGCCGTCCAGGTCAGCGGCCTCCACGGCCGCAAGGCCGCCGACATCGGCCGCGCCATGGCCGACCTGGGCCTCGGCTCGGCCGGGACGCACGTCGGACTGGACATGCTGGAGAAGGACTTCAGCGCGGCCGTCGACATGGTGAAGGACCTGGGCACCGAGTGGGCGATCGTCCCCTGGCTGCCCGAGGAGCGCCGCAAGACGGCCGACGACTGGCGTGCCCTGGCCCGGGTCATGACCGACCTGGGGGCCAGGCTCCGGGAAGAGGGCCTCCGCCTCGCCTACCACAACCACTCCTTCGAGTTCCAGAGGTTCGAGGGCCGGTACGCCTACGACCTCTTCTATGACGCCGTCGACCCCGCCCTCGTCCACAACGAGATCGACACCTACTGGGTGAAGCACGGCGGCGCCGACCCCGTGGCCTACCTCCGGAAGTTCGCCGGGCACATCCAGGTGACCCACCTGAAGGACATGGGCCCGGGAGACGCGCGGCCGATGGTGCCCGTGGGCACGGGCATCCTCGACTGGCCGGGCATCCTCAAGGCCTGCAAGGCGGGCGGCACGGAGTGGCTGTGCGTGGAGCAGGACGAGTGCGCCCCGCTGACGACGTGGGAGGCGGCACGCATCTCGCTCGAGAACCTGAAGGCGTGGGGGCTCGTCTAGTGGTGCGTCAACGCTATTCTTGCGGGTGCCATGCTTTCGCGCCGTCGCGAAAGCATGCTCGCCCCATGCGAAAGGGGTCTTGCCGTGGCTAATCCCGTCGTCGCGCTGCAACTGTACACCGTCCGCAACGAGGTCGAGGCCGACTACCCCGGCACGCTCAAGAAGGTGGCCGCCCTGGGCTACAAGGGCGTCCAGGCCGGGCCGACGAAGAAGCACGACGCCCGCGCGGTCCGCACGATGATGGACGACCTGGGCCTGCGGTCCGCCGGCGTCCACGTCGGCATCGAGATGCTCGAGAAGGAGTTCAACGCGGCCGTCGACATGGTCAAGACGCTCGGCACGCCCTACTGCATCATCCCCTGGATGCCGGAGGAGCGCCGCAAGACGGCCGACGGGTGGCGCGCCACCGCCAAGGTCCTCAGCGGCCTGGGCGCGAAACTCCAGGCCGCCGGCCTGCACCTGCGCTACCACAACCACTCGTTCGAATTCCTCACGTTCGACGGCAAGTACGGCTACGACCTCTTCGCCGAGAACGTCGACCCGGGCCTCGTGGGCTGCGAGATCGACACCTACTGGGTGAAGCACGGCAACGAGGACCCGGTGGCGTACCTGAAGAGGTACGCCGAGCGGATCCAGACCGTCCACTTCAAGGACATGGGCCGCGGCCCCGACCGCCCGATGGTGCCGGTGGGCACGGGCATCCTCGATTGGCCGAAGATCGTGAAGGCCTGCAAGGCGGGCGGGTGCGAGTGGGCGGCCGTCGAGCAGGACGACTGCACGCCCCTGGCGCCCCTGGAGGCGGCACGCATCTCGCTCGAGAACTGCCGGCGGTGGGGGCTGGCGTAGATCGGATTGGGAGCAGGTGCCATGGATGTCCATGCGAAAGTGAGTCGCCGCGGCTTCCTGAGGGGGGCGACGGCGGCCATCGTGGCCTCGGCGGCGGCGCCATTGGTCGTCCCGGCCTCGGCGCTGGGCGCCGAAGGCCGCCCGGCCCCGAGCAACCGGATCACGATGGGATGCATCGGCCTCGGCGGGCGAGGCACGGTGGACATGCAGGCCTTCCTCGGCCGCGGCGACGTCCAGATCGTCGCCCTGTGCGATGTCGACAAGGGCAGCGACCGCTACGAGGACGCGTGGTACCGCGGCCTGAAACCGGCGATGGACGCCGTCGCGAAGCACTACGCCGGCGACAAGGCCGCCGGGACCTACCGCGGGCCGGACGGCACCCAGGACTTCCGCGAACTCCTGGCGCGCACGGACATCGACGCCGTCACCGTGGCCACGCCCGACCACTGGCACGCGGGAATCGTCGTTGCGGCCGCCAAGGCGGGCAAGGACATCTACTGCGAGAAGCCGATGAGCCTGACCGTGGCCGACGGCCGCGCGATGGTCGAGGCCGTCCGGCGCTACGGCCGGGTGTTCCAGTGCGGCAGCCAGCGGCGCTCGAGCGCCAAGTGCCGCTTCTCGTGTGAACTGGTGCGCAACGGCCGCATCGGGAAACTCCAGGCCGTCCGCGTCGGCTTGCCGGGAGGGCGCTGGATTCGCAGCAACGCTAAAGAGACGTTCGAGCCGGAGCCGGTCCCCGAGACGTTCGACTACGACATGTGGCTGGGCCCGGCCCCGTGGGCGCCCTACACGTACAACCGGTGCCACTGGAACTTCCGGTGGAACCTCGACTATTCGGGCGGCCAGGTGACCGACTGGGGCGCCCACTACATCGACATGGCTCACTGGGGCATGGGCGCCGAGCACACCGGTCCGGTGGAGGTGGCGGGCGAGGGCAAGTTCCCGCCGCCGTCGGAGTTGTGGAACACGGCCACGGACTTCCACTTCGAGTGCACGTATGCCGGCGGCGTCAAGATGGACGTGTCGAGCGGAGGAGGCGGCGTGCGCTTCATCGGCGCGGACGGATGGGTCGACCTGGAGGGCGGCTCCGAGCCGGCCTCGCTCCAGAAGGAACCCATCGGGACCGACGAGATCCACCTGTACGAGAGCCGCGACCAGCACGGCAACTTCATCGACTGCGTGAAGTCGCGCGGCCCGACGGCCGCGCCGGTCGACGTGGCCCACCGGTCCATCGTCCCCGCCCACCTGGGCAACATCGCCATGCGGCTCGGACGCAAGGTGCGGTGGGACCCCGCGGCGGAGCGCTTCTTCGACGACCCGGGGGCCGACCGCCTACTGTCGCGGGCCTACCGGTCGCCGTGGTCCGTCTGAAGGCGCGGGCAGCAGTCTTGTGGGGTGAATCCAGGGAGTCTCGCAAGGAGGCCTACCATGACGAAGCCGCACGTCTCGAAACCGGCCGCGGGCAAGGGCCGCGTCAGCCGCCGGGGGTTCCTGGCGGCCGCGGGCGCGACGGCGCTCGCCTTCACGATCGTCCCTGCGCGGAGCGTCCGCGGGATGGAGGCGAACGCGAAGATCGAACTGGGCCTGGTGGGCTGCGGGGGGCGCGGCAACTGGATCGGCGAACTCTTCAAGAAGCACGGCGGGTACCAGTTCGTCGCGGGCGCCGACTACTTCGAGGACCGCGTGAAGTCGTTCGGCGACAAGTTCGAGATTCCGGCCGACCGCCGGTTCACGGGCCTGGCGGCGTGCAAGCGCCTGTGCGAGGGCAAACTGGACGCCATCGTCGTCGAGAGCCCGCCCTACTTCCATCCCGACCACGCGGCCACCGGCGCCGCCGCCGGCAAGCACGTGTACGTGGCCAAGCCCATCGCGGTCGACGTGCCGGGGTGCCTGACGATCGGGGAGGCGGCCGAGAAGGCGACGGCCGCCAAGCGCGTCTTCCTCGCCGACTTCCAGACCCGCGCCGACCCCATCTACCGCGAGGCCGTCAAGCGCGTCCACAACGGCGACATCGGCCGCCTCGTCAGCGGCGAGGCCGTCTACTACTGCGGCGACACCTGGGGCAACCCGACCTACGACACCGCCAACGCCGAGACGTGCCTGCGCCACTGGGGCGTCGACAAGATCCTCTCGGGCGACGTCATCACCGAGCAGAACATTCACGCCCTCGACGTGGCCACCTGGATCGTCGACGAGGCGCCGGTCAAGGCCGTCGGCGCCTGCGGCCGCAAGTCGCGCACCGGCTCGGGCAACGTCAACGACCACTTCGCCGTCGTCTTCACCTTCCCGAAGGACGTGCTCGTGAACTTCACATCGAAGCAGTACGGCGACGGCTACGACGACATCGGCTGCCGCATGTTCGGCCCGACCGGCACCATCGACACCCACTACTTCGGCTCGGTGAGCATCAGGGGGAAGACGCCGTACGCCGGCGGCAACATGGGGAACCTGTTCACGTCGGGCGTCGAGGTCAACATCGCCGAGTTCCACAAGTGCATCGCCGAGGGCCGGTACGAGAACGCGACGGCGGCGCCGAGCGTCCGGAGCAACCTGACGACGATCCTCGGCCGCACCGCCGCCTACCGGAAGGCCGAGGTCACGTGGGACGAGATGATGAAGGCCAAGGAGAAACTCCCGTTCGACCTCAAGGGCCTGAAGGCCTAGGGGAGAGGGCATGAGGCCGCCGGTCCGCCGCGCCGCGCTGGCGGCGCTCGTCCTCGGGAGCGCGCTCGCCGGCCGCGCGCTCCTTCGCGCCGCCGACGCGCCGCCCGCGCCGAAGCCCGGCGACACGGTCGTCAACTCCGTCGGCATGAAACTGGCCTACGTTCCCGCGGGCGAGTTCGACATGGGCAGCCCCGCCGACGAGAAGGGGCACGAGGAGGACGAGGCCCGCCACCGCGTCCGCTTGAGCCGCTCCTTCCGCATCGGCACCACCGAGGTGACCCAGGCCCAGTGGCAGGCCGTCATGGGCCGGCGGCGCGGGCGGTTCGAGGGCGCGGACCTGCCCGTCGAGGACGTCTCGTGGAACGAGGCGGTCGCGTTCTGCGAGAAACTCTCGAAGGCCGAGGGCAAGACCTACCGCCTGCCGACCGAGGCCGAGTGGGAGTACGCCTGC
>CAYGZE010000215.1:7599-8048 GCA_964354185.1 uncultured Anaerolineales bacterium
GCCTGCCGGGCGGGCGCGGCCGGGCGCTTCGCGGGCGAGCCGCTCGCCGACTTCGCCTGGTTCGACGACACCAGCGGCGCCCGAACCCACCCCGTCGCGACGAAGAAGCCCAACGCGTGGGGCCTCTACGACGTGCACGGCAACGTGGCGGAGTGGTGCGCCGACCGCTACGCCGCCGCCTACCCCTCGGGCCCCATCACCGACCCGGCGGGCCCGGCCGAGGGCAAGGCGCGCGTGGTGCGCGGCGGATCGTGGGCGTCGCTCGAACGCGGGTGCCGGTGCGCATCGCGCGGCAACACGCCGGCGGCCTACCAGATGGGGACGATCGGCCTGCGCGTGGTGATGGAAGTCGGCGGCGCCGCGCCGGCGGCGCCTGCGGGGGCTAGTGGGCCGTCAGGCCTTCGATTTCGGGTGCCACGGTTGCGCTGTCCAGCAACCGTGCCTCGTGC
>CAYGZE010000216.1:0-8040 GCA_964354185.1 uncultured Anaerolineales bacterium
CTTGTTGGTCACCAGTTCCCCGAACCACCAGTCGGCGGGGGGCGCGGCCCCGGGCTGGGCGGGCTGCGGCCGGGGGACTTTGTAGGTGGCGGTCACCTCGTAGTACCCGGGCTTCGAGAACCCGAACAGCGTCTGGCCGAACCGCTCGTAGGTCAGGTCCTTGCCGGCCGCGATCTCCTCGGGTGTGGGCGGGACGATCTCGTCGCGGCTCTTCAGGACGTTCAGGTTGAACGTCTGCCCCCAGAACGACCCTTCCCTCAGGTAGGCCCGTTGCTCGGGGCGGCCGGCCCCGTCGGCGGGCCAGGTGATGATCTGGCGGATGATGAGCGGCTGCGGGCTGTCGGCCAGCGGCGCGACCTGGACCGTGAAGGTCCGCTCCAGCCGCGCGTCCACCGCCATCGTCCGCGGGCCGCGGTTGACGATGCGGAACTCGACGCTGACCGGCTCGCCCAGCGCGAACTGGGCCTTCGCCGGCCTCAGGAGCCCCGACAGGCCGCTGACCGTCTGGCCGGGCTCGTAGGAGGCCGGGTCGGGGACCGGGGGGCCCTGCTTGGCGGCCGGCTCGGTCGCGGGCGACGCCGGCTCGGTCGCGGGCGTGGCGGGGTTGGGGGGGTTCTTGACCGGCTCGGGCTCGGGCGGCAGGTCGATCGCGCCGACCTGGAACGAGAGGCCGTTGGAGGCGATGCGTCCGCGGCCGCTCGGCGGCGCCACCATCACCGCCAGCGTGTACCGCCCCGCCGACAGGCCGAAGTGCTTGTCCAGGTCGACGATCTCCCGGAACGTGGCCTTCGGCAGGATGAGGGCGGGCGTCGGCTGGCCGGGCGGCACCTGGCCGGCGAGGACCGTGGCCTTCGGCGCCAGGGGGCGCCCGCTCGCGTCGTAAATCCGGATCTGTCCCTGGCCCGTCAGGTACAACTTGCCGTCGCGCTCCGTGATAGGCTGTTGGACATAGGTGGCCGACTCTTTGCCGAGGTTCGTCAGGAGCACCTCGATCGGCTTGGGCCCCCGGACCGGGAAGACCTGGCCGACCAGGCGGACCTGGAGTTGGAGGTCCTCGCTGCCGCTGCCGCGCGTCGCGTCGGTGTCGGCCAGTTGGCGGAAGACGTCGGCCTCCTTCGAGTCGGCCAGGAACGCGCAGCCGCCCATCAGGTAGAACCGCCGCTGCGCGGCGTCGGCCAGCGGCTTGACGGCGGCGATGAACTGCTTGCCCTCGGCCTCTGCCCGCTGGAGGTCGAACGCCCTCAGCACGCTCTCGACGTGCACGGTAATCTTGCCCGGCCCCAGCGTGCCGCGCAGGACCCCGACGAGCGTGGCGGCCACTTCCCACGGCAGTTTCTGCGAGACCTCGGGCCGCGCCTGCGTGGCGTCGACCTGGAACTGGACGACGAGGTCGGCCCCGTCGTAGATGGCCTTGAGGTCCTCGAACGCCCGGGGCCGCCCGGCGGGGCCGGCGGCCTCGGGGGCTTCCGCGGCCGGGGCGGCCGGCGCGGCCGGTTCGACCACAGGGGCCGCCGGGGCTGCCGGGGCCTCGGCGGCGCGGACCGCTGCCGCCGGCGCCAACGCCGTCAGCGCGAGCGCCGCCAGAACTGCGACCAGCCAGAATCTTGTCATCGCCACACGCTCCCGTCCTCGCCTGCCCGCCCGAGGCAGGGCAGGCCCGACACGCCGCCGCCCGACGCCCGGCCCTCGCCTCGCGTCCCGGCGGGGTCCGGCCCAGGCGGCCCGACTTCCCATCCGCCGCGGGATGACGCCCATAACCTGGATGATTGCCAGGGGACAGTCTACCGACTTCCCGGGCCGCGGTAAAGGCCCGTCCGGCACCTGCGCCGACCCGGCCGGCCGGGCGGTGGGCGTGGGACGCCCTTGCGGGCGGCGGCGCGGGGCGGTAGGCTCGCGGGCGCCTGGGTCGCCGGGGCGGCGCCGGGGGCCTCGAGGGAGCGGAGGCGCGCGATGAACGCAGGGCGGGCAGTGCGGGCAGGCGCCGTCGGACTCCTCCTGGTCACGGCCCTCTGGGGCGCGGCGGCGCGGGCCGGGCCGGCCCCCGACGCCGAGTGGCCCATGCTCGCGCACGACGCCGCCCGCACCGGCGCGACGGCCGCCGAGGTCCGCCCGCCCTTCGAGCGGAAGTGGTACCGCCTCTTCCCGGACGAGGGCCTCATGGCGGGCGTCCAGCCGATCGTCGCGGGCGGCAAGGTGTTCGTCGGGACCCTCGCGGGCAGGCTCCACGCCATCGACGATGCGACGGGCAAGGACGCGTGGGTCTTCCAGGCGGGCGGGGCGATCCTGCATGCCGCCGCCGCCGCAGACGGGCGCGTGTTCTTCGGCGCCGCCGACGGGAAGGTCTACGCCCTCGATGCGGCCGACGGCAAGCCGGCGTGGACGGTGGCGACCGGGGCGGCCGTCTGGAACGCCCCGGCCGTCCACGAGGGCCTCGTCCTGGTGGGGAGCCGCGACGGCAAGTTGTACGCCATCGGCGCGGCCGACGGCCGGGTCCGCTGGGCGGCGCCGACGGGCGGGCCGATCCTGTCGAGCCCGGCTGTCGACGCGAAGGCCGGCCGCGTCTACGTCGGCAGCGAGGACATGCACGTCTACGCCTTCGACCTCCGCGACGGCAGGCAGGCGTGGCAGAGCCCCAAGTTGCCCGGCGCGAGCCTCCGCGGCTATCACCCCGTCGTGGCGCCCGACGGGGCCGTCCTGGTCACGGCCGCGCCCGCGATGTCGCTCGACGACTTCAATCCCGTCCTCATGGACATGGTGAAGGAGATCTTCGGCGACATGGCCAGTTGGCGCCACAAGGAGGACGAGAACAAGCGCCTGCGCGAGGAGAACCTCCGGAAACTGGCCGAGCCGGGGACGTACGACGCGCAACTCGCCTACCTCCGGAAGCGCCTGGCCGACGAGCCGGCGTACCAGACGTTCTTCGTCCTCGACGGGGCGACCGGCCGGCAGCGGTTCGTCGCGCCCGTCGTCTACGCCGAGAGCATGAACGGCCCGGGCGCGCCGCCCCTGGTCACCCCCGACGGCAAGGTCCTCGTCAAGTACCAGGCGCTCCTCCGGAGCCGCTACGGCCACTATTCGCCCTTCCTCAACGTGGGGTACCTGGACACGAAGACGGGCCACATCGACGCGGCCATGGACCAGTCGCGGACCTACGGCTGGCACGACAGCCTGCTCCTGGTGCACGACGAGCAGTGCCAGTTGTCGGTCGCGGGGCGGGTGCTCCTCAACGCCCACCAGGACAACGTCAACGCGATGGACCTGGAGACGCGCGAGGGTTACGGCGAGCCCTTCTGCCGCGGCATCCACGAGCCGAAGAAGGGCGAGGCCGTCGCCCTGTGGACGTACCTCCTGCGCGACAAGCCCGTGCCGGTGGGCAAGGAGTGGCTGGCGCGCGGCACGGCCGTCTACGGCGGCGGATCGGCCATCGACGCGGCCGTCTCGGTCGCGGGCGACACGTTCTACTACGTCCCGACGCACGAGATCAACGCCGGCGCGGCCGTCATCGCGTACCGCATGCAGGCCGGGGGGACCGCCGGCAAGGAGACGCCCTCGCCCGCGGAGGCGCTCACCGAGGCCGAGTGGCAGAAGGTCCGCGGGATGCCCTGGGACTGGGACATCCTGGCGACGCCGCGCCTGAGGAACGTCCTGGAGGCCCTGCCCGGGAAGGTGCCCGGCACGCCCCAGGACCCGCTCGCCGACGCGGCGGCCGCCGAGGTCGCGAAGATCAAGGACGCCGACCTGGACCGTGTCCTCTGGGAGGCGCGCGTCCCCGGCGTGGTGGCGGCCGGCGCGGCGGCGGACCTCAAGGCCGACCTCGCGCGCCTGGTCCGCGAACTCGTCTCCCAGACGTGGCGGCCGCTCGTCTTCCCCGCCGGCAAGCACCCCACCGAGGCCTACCGCTTCTTCATCGAGCCGACCGAGACGCTCTACACCCTCGCGCGGGCGTACCCGTACCTGGACGCCGACCTCCGGGCGAAGGTCCGCGCGTGCGTGGCCGCGATGGAGGCCCCCGGCGGGCCCCTCGCCGGCCGCACGGGCCAGCGCACCTTCCCGCGCGACGCGGGGGCCGAGCGGGCGCTCTACGGCCCCGCGCCGGAGCGGCTGATGCGCATCGCCGACGACATCACGCGCAGCGAGGTTGCGCGGCTCTATCCGCTGTGGCTCTGGGCCCACGCGACGGGCGACTGGGCCCGCATCGAGCGATCGTGGAAGGACCTGAAGGAACTCCTCGGGCAGGGCCCGAACAAGATGGAGGAGGACTGCCGCAACGGCTACGTGGCGGGCCTCATCGCCTATTGCCGCATGGCCGCCCGCGCCAAGGACGACCAGGCGGTCCGCGAAGGCGCCTCCCGTGCGCGCCAGGCGATGCGGGAGCGGCTCGCGTACGAGTTCACGTACCCGCGCGGCGGCGTGATGTCGGACGTTCCGACGGGGCGGACGATCTTCTCGCGGTGGCGGCACCTCGTGCCCGAGGTGGGCCGGCTGTGCGGCGAGCACGCCCGGCCGATCACGAAGCACCTTGCCGACGTGTACCTGGATTATCACCGGCCCACGTGGTGGCTGGCGTGGAACGTCGAGTTGATGTGGCGGAACGAGAGCCCCCTGGCCCTGCCGACGATGTCGGCCGAGGCGTTCGCGGCCAGGGCAATGATCCTCGACGAGCCGGCCGAGCGGCTGGCCGCCTGGCGCGACATCCCCTGGTGCCGGGCCGACCTCTTCTACGTCCAGAAGACGGTCCTGTGCCTGGAGGCCGCCGCCGGCAGCCCCGCGTGGCAGGACGTGCGGAAGGAGGCGGATCGATGAAGACCTACCGGAAGGAACTGTG
This sequence comes from uncultured Anaerolineales bacterium, assembly GCA_964354185.1. Classification (GTDB taxonomy): domain Bacteria; phylum Planctomycetota; class Phycisphaerae; order FEN-1346; family FEN-1346; genus CAYGZE01. Next base: position 4,826 of record CAYGZE010000216.1, read on the forward strand.
GATGGAGACGCGCGCCCGGCGCGCCTTCGTGAACCTCACGCCCGAGGTCGAGGCGTGCCTGCGGGAGAGCGGCATCCGCGAGGGCCTGGCCCTCGTGAATGCGATGCACATCACCGCGAGCATCTTCATCAACGACGACGAGTCCGGCCTGCACCGCGACTTCGAGGCGTGGCTCGAACGGCTCGCGCCCGAGAAGCCCTACGCGCAGTACGCCCACAACGGCGCGGAGGACAACGCCGACGCGCACCTGAAGCGTTCCGTCATGGGGCGCGAGGTCGTCGTGGCCGTCACGGGCGGGCGGCTCGACTTCGGCCCCTGGGAGCAGATCTTCTACGGCGAGTTCGACGGCAAGCGCCGCAAGCGCGTCCTGGTGAAGATCATCGGCGAGTAGGGGGCGCGCCAAGGAGGACGCATGCGCAGGGTGGGAGTCTCTGCTCAACTGGCCGGAGGTGTCCTGGTGGCCTCGCTGGCGGCGCTGGCGCTCGCGGCGCTGGCGGCCGCGGCCGAGCCGCTCCAGTACACGACCACCTGGTTCGGCAACACCTTCGGCGGCGGACCGAAGTGGGTCCAGAACTTCATCGAGGGCCTCTACGTCGGGCCCGACGGGACGGCCTACGCCGCGAGCGGCTGGGACGAGGCCTGCCGCGAGTTCGGCATCTACCGGGGCGGCGACGTCGTCGGCAACTGCGCCGACACGCACGGCTGGGGCACCGGCGGCGGCCCGGCCGTCACGGCGAACTCAAGGTACCTCTTCCTCGCCCACTCGCACGGCAACGAGGGCGGCCACCTCCAGGGGCCCGAGTATCCGCCCAAGGGGTCCGAGTGGTACGGCATCTCGCGGCGGAGCCTGGACGGCTCGCACGCCAGGTTCGACGGCGGCCGCGGGCGGTTCGGCGACATGCTCGTCCTCCACGAGGTCGACACGAAGACGCGGGCCCAGGTGACGGGCCTGGCCGCCGACGCCCAGGGCCTCCTCTACGCGAGCGACCCGCACGCGGGCCAGGTCCGCGTCTTCCGGTGCGATACGATGGCCTCGGCCGGCGCCTGGCCGGTCGCGCGGCCGGGGCCGCTGGCGCTCGACGCGCGCGGCACGCTCTGGGTCCTCCAGGGCGGCGAGGCCGGCGGCCAGGGGCCGCGCGTCCTCCGCTACGCACCCGACGGAAAGCCGCTCGCCCAGGCCATCACGTTCGGCAAGGACGTCGTGCCGACGGCCTTGGCCTTCGACCGCAAGACGGGCGACCTGCTGGTCACGGACAACGGGCCCGCGCAGCAGGTCCTCATCTACACCGCCGTCGACACGGCGCCGAAACTGAAGGGGACGTTCGGCGAGAAGGGCGGCGTCTACGCCGGGCCGAAGCCCGGCCTGGCGGGGCCGGCGCGGCTGGCCGGCCCGATGGGCGTCGGCACGGATGCCGCCGGCAACCTCTACGTCGGCTGCAACCAGCCGGCGGGCGGGTCGATCCTGCGGGCCTTCTCGCCCGCGGGCACGCTCCTCTGGGAACTCCTGGGCCTCGAGTTCGTCGACTGCGCCGACACCGACCCCGCGTCCGACGGGGCGGACGTCTTCACGACCGAGTGCCGGTACACGATGGACTGGAGCCGCGCGGGCCCCGGCGCCCCGTGGCGGTGGCGGTCGCAGACGCTCGACCCGTTCCGCTACCCGGACGATCCGCGCCTGCACGAGAACCACCACGACTTCACCGACCCGCTCTACCGGCGGCTGGGCGGAAAGCCGTTCCTCGTGGTCCGCGGGATGTTCCAGCACATGCTGGTCTTCTACCGGCTCGAGGGCGAGATCGCCGTGCCCTCCGCCATGTTCGCCAAGGGGCCGTACCACGTCGGCCCCTGGCAGCCGCCCGGCCAGCCCGAGAAGGGCCGCTGGATCTGGCGCGATTCCAGCGGCGATGGGCAATTCCAGGCCGACGAATACCGCGACGCCGACGGCGTCCGCGACCCGGAATCGTGGGCCTGGTGGGTCGACGAGAAGGGCGACGTCTGGCAGGGCAACCAGGACGGGCCGGACCCCATCCGCCGCTTCCCCTTCGAGGGCCTCGACGAGAAGGGCAACCCGGTCTACCGCCGCGCGTCGTCGCAGGCCCTGGCGCTTCCCGAGCCGATGAACCACCTGCTGCGGATCGAGTACCACCCGGCGACGGACGTCATGTACCTGACCGGGCACACGAAGGACCGCCCGAAGACGGGAGGCGAGTGGGGGCAGGTCGGGACGGAGATCCTGCGTTTCGACCGGTGGAGCGCGGGCAATCGCAACCCGCGCTGGCGCGTCGCGCTGCCCTACGATCCGCCGAAGAACGTCTCGGTCAAGTCGTTCTGCACGGCGGGCGACGCCGTGTTCGCGGTCGAGTTCCGGACCGCCCGGGTGCACGTGTTCGACGCGGCCACGGGGCAGGAACTCGGCGAGATGACGCCGGGACCCGAGGTCGCGCGGGAGAGCGGGTGGATCGACTTCCCGGACGCGATCAGGGCTTGGCGGCGCCGGGACGGCGAGTACCTCGTGTTCGTCGAAGAGGACGCGAAGGCCAAGGTGATCGTGTACCGGTGGCGGCCGCAGGCGAGGCGCTGAGAGGCCGCCGCCGAGAAGGGCATGGTCTCTTACGAAACTATTTTGCCTCCGAGTGTTTTTTCCCGATTGACTTCGGGCGAGCGGGCCCCCTAATCTTCATCGATAGTCTTGCGCGGAGTTCCTCCGCGGCAGAAACCGGACGCCCCTCATTTCCCGGACTGGGGGCGCCGAAGCGCACCGGCGGGCTCGAGGCGAGGAAGGGGGCCCTGTGCGAACGACGTACTTCGTGAGCGAGGAGGGCCTCGCGCGGCTCCTGGAGTCGCTCGACGCGCCCCACGTCTATGCCGCCATCCGCCGCCGAGGGTCCCCGCAGTTTGCGGACCTGCGCGCGGTGCCGGAGGCGGACCTCGCGCTGCGGGACGCGCGCCCCAGCGCCAGCCCGAAGGCGTTCCTCCAGCCGGCGCGGGAGCGCGTGGCGGCCTACTCCGTCGCGGGGGAGGGCGGGGCCGGCCCCGAGCCGCTCGCCGAGACGTGCGGCGCGTGCGAAGCCCGGAGGAACCGCTTACTGGTCAGACCCGGAAGGAGCGCCTCGCACCCCCACCGTTTGGCCTGCGGGCCTCGCTGTGGTGGGGTGTTTGTCGTCCAGGTAGTGTCCTAGCACCCGAATGAGGCTCCGCACCCGGCCCTGCGTCGT
>CAYGZE010000217.1:0-7978 GCA_964354185.1 uncultured Anaerolineales bacterium
CCGCCGACGGCCAGGCTGCCCAGAATCGCCGTGCCTCGGACGTTGATGGTTGCGTCGCCCACCGCGGCCACGGCGTTTCCGAAGTAGGGCGAGCCGCCCGGGACCGCCTGGAACAGGTACGGGGCCATGGCCGAGGGCGCGGGCGAAATGGCGAAGTCCGTGCCGAAACCGGCGTCCCACCGCATCTCCCACCCGGCGCCGCCGGCGCCCTCGTAGAAGCCCCCGGCGATTTCGTGGTACCCCGCGCTCAACCAGATGGCGCTGCCGCTCGGCCGATACCCCGGGTACGACTGCCAGTCGCCATTGCTGCACGCCGTGACCCAGTTGCCGAGGTCGTCGCGCACCCACACGGCGCTCCCGTCGTCGCTGCCGCTGTGGAAGCGGTAGTAACCGCCGGTTGGGATGTCGACGTAGCCACTGACCCGGGCCGACAGGTTGTCCGTCTGGAACGGCGTGTAGTCCCGGAACGGGTTGCCGCCGTCGGCCCCGACGGCTCCGACCGGGAAGTCGGCGCAGGGGACGACGCCCGTCCAAGCGGGGGTGTAGGGGTCCCATCCGGCCGCCCCCGGGGTGGTCATAATGGAGCTGCCCTGGCCGCCGAAGTTGCCCGTGTAGAACTCGGCCACGAGGCCCGGCAGCACCCCGGCTTCACCGATCAGGTCGAGCGTCGTCCCGCCGGCGAGGACGACCCAGCCGCTCCCCAGGCCGCCGCCGTAGGCCCGGAGCGTCCCCTCGGCCACCGTCGTGCCCCCGGTGTAGGCGTTGGCGGCCGTGAGGACGACCGTGCCGGGGGTGGTCTTGGTCATGGGAGCGCCGCCGACGAGGGTGGCGCGGACCGTGCCGCTCTGCATGTCGAACGTGCCCGTGGTGGCGAGAGCGCCGCCAGCCGGGCCGGTGATGAGGCCGCCCGTCAGGGTCACGCCGCCAGGGGTGTGCGTGTAACCCCCGATGTTGAGCGTGCCGCCGCTCACGGTCACGGGGCCGGTGCCCAGCGCCTCGCTCGCGCTCAGGGCGATGGTGCCCGAGAGCAGCGTCGTGGGGCCGCTGCGGCTGGCCGGTCCGAGGGTGAGCGTGCCGGGACCCGACTTGGTCAGTCCCGCCCCGGTGCCCCCGTCGCTGACCGGGCCCAGGTCCGTATCGGCCGCGCTATCGATCGTGACGTTGCCGTTCAGCGACGTGCCCGTGAACGTCACCGCGCTGGTCGTTCCCAGGCCCCGGGTCACCGACAGCAGCGAGGTGGCGGCGTTGATGGTCAGGCTGCCCATGGACGCCAGGCCGGTGACGTTGATGGTGGCGTCGTCCGCCACGGTCATATTGTTCCCGAAACCGGGCGAACCCCCCGGAAGGACCTGGACCAGGTACGGGGCCATGGCCGAGGGCAGTGGCGAACCGGCGAAGTCGGAGCCTGTGCCGGCGTCCCACCGCATCTCCCAGCCGGCCCATCCGGTGCCCTCGTAGAACCCGCCGGCGATCTCGTGGTACCCCGCGCTCAACCAGATCGAGACGCCGTCCGGGTTATACCCCGGGAACTGCTGCCAGCTGTCGTTGCCGCAAGCCGTGGCCCAGTTGCCCGCGTCGTCGCGGATCCACACCGTGCTCCCGTCGTCGCTGCCGCTGTGGAAGCGATAGGCGCCGCTGGCTGGGATGTTGATGAAACCCCTTATCCGCGCCGAGAGGTTGTCCGTCTGGAACGCCGTGTAGTCTCGGAAGGGGTTGCCGTTGTCGGAAGCCTGCGGGCCCACCGGGAAGTCGGCATAGGGGACAGCGCCCGTCCAGGCGGGCGTGTAGGGGTCCCATCCCGCCCCCCCGGGCCTGGTCATGATGGCGCTGCCCGGACCGCCGAGGTTGCCCGTGTAGAACTCGGCCACGAGGCCCGGCTGCACCCCCACCTGGCCCACGAGGTCGAGCGTGCTTCCCGCGTACAGGACGACCGGACCGGTCCCCAGGGCGCCGGCGGAGGCCCGGAGCGTCCCGCCCCGCACCGCCGTCCCTCCGGCGTACGCATTCACCGTGGGCAGGACGAGCGTGCCGGGGCCGCCCTTGGTCAGGCCGCCCAAGGGAGGAGTCGCTGAGTCGAAGAGCCCGCCCGCGAGGATGGCGAAGTCGGAGGCAGTCGTCGGGTTGTCATACACATAGACGCCGCGGATGGCGCTATTGAGGTCAAGCGGGTTGACGCCATTGAGGTCAATCGGATTCTGAAACACGGTCTCCTCGTTGGCGGTCGGTGAGTTGAGGATCAGGTCGGCATAGGCGGGGATGAAGTAAGAGCCAGGCGCGGCCCACACGAGGGTGCTCGGCGTCGGGTTGCCGCCGATGTTGACGGTCATGCGCCCGCCGTAGGCGGAGAACCCGCCGCTGCCGGTCCACTGGACCTGGTTGGGCCCGGTGCCCAGGCCGCGGGTGAAGGTGAGACCGCCGGTAACCGGCCCGATGCCCTCCAGGACGCCGAAACTGAACACCAGGTTGCTGGCCGTGGGCAGGCCCGCCCCCGAGTTGGCCCGGAGCGCCCCGTCGGCGATGATGGTCGGGTCGCTGTAGGTGTTGGCGGCACTGAGGACGAGCGTGCCGGGGCCGGTCTTGGTCAGGCTGCCCCACGACGGAGCGACCGAGTTCGAGATCGCGCCCGCGAGGGTGGCGAAGTCGGCGGGCGTGTTGTAGTTGTCGTTGACGATCACCGTGCAGTTCTGCCCGTTCAGGTCGATGGGATTCAGGAACTGCGTCTCGTTGTCGGCGGTCAAGGACCCGAAGACGAGCCCCGCCGTGGCCGAAACGAAGTACGGGCTGCCCCAGGCCAAGGTGTCCGGCGGCGAGTTGCCGCCGATGTTGACCGTCATCACCCCCCCCGACGCGGAGAACCCGCCGCTGTAGGTCCACTGCACTTGGTCGGGCCCCTGGCCCAGGCTGCGGGTAAAGTATAAGCCGCCGGTCACCGGCCCAATGCCCTCCAGGACACCGCCGGCCAGGACCAGGTTGCTCGCCGTGGGCAGGCCCACCCCCGGATTCGCCTGGAGCGCCCCGCCATAGATGTAGGTCGTGCCGGCGTAGATGTTGGCGCCGGTGAGGGTGACGGTGCCGTTGGGGTCCGTCTTATACAATGTATCGTAGCCGCCCATGCTGGCGCTGATCGTGCCGCTCCGCAGTTCGCTGACGGGCCAGCCGGGGCTCCAGGTTGTGTATAGCAGGCCTGCCGTCGTGCCGGTGATGGAGCCGCCGTTCAATGTCACCGTGCCCACGATGGCCGTGTAGGACCCGATGTCGAATGTGCCGCCGTTGACGATCACTCTTCCGTAGTCGAGGGCGTTGGGGTTGCCGTACGCCAAGGTGCCCGCGTTCACCGTGGTGAGCCCCCCGTACAACTGGTAGGTGTTGGCGGCGGCCAGCCACAGCGTCCCCGGCCCGTCCTTGGTCAGGCTGCCGTTGGAGACCGCGCCCGCGAGGGTGGCCCAATCGCCGGCGGTGGGGTTATCGAGGACCGTCACGGTCTCGGTTCCCCCGCCGAGGTCAATGGGGTTCAGGAACACTGTTTGGCTGTCGGCGCTGGCGGACCCAAAGACCAGGGCGGAACCGGCGGGAACGAAACCGCCATAGCCCCACGTCAGGGTCTGCGCGGCGCCGCCGATGTTGACGGTCATCACGCCGCCGGAGGCCGAGAACCCGCCGCTCCCTGTCCACTGGACCTGGCCGGGCCCCGAGCCCAAGCCGCGCGTGAAGGTGGTGTTTCCGATGCCTTCCAGGACGCCGTCGCCCAAGGTCGAGGTCAGGTTGCTGGGCACGGGGCCGGCCAAGACGAGGTTGCTCGCCGTGGGCACGCCCGCCCCCGAATTGGCCCGGAGCGCCCCGCCATAGATGACGGTCGGGCCGTTGTAGGCGTTGGGCCCGTCGAGGGTGAGCAGGCCGCCGCCGATCTTGCTCAGACTACCCACGCCGCCGACGGGGTCGGAGACGGGGCCGGAGACCGTCAGGGCGCCGGACCAGACGTTGAAGTTGGTCGCGCTGCCGAGTGAAACGGGGGCTGTGATCGCGTGGCTCCCGCCGGCGACGTTGACGATGGCAGGGCCGCTGGAGGTCTGCATGGTGATCGTACTGGCCCCGGCCAGCGTGTACGCATTCGCGTTGTCGAGGTTGAGGGTCCCCACGGTGACGGGCACGTCGACGGTGACGGTGCGCGGCCCGGCCGGGGTGTCCAGGAAGGAGGCGCCTGCGTCCACGCCATTCGGCACGGGGCCGGTCCAATTCCCGGGGATGGACCACTGGCTGTCGGCCGGGAGCGCCCACTGGCTCGCCCCGCCCGTCCCCGTCAGCCGCACGTCCCACGTGACGGTCTGCTCCAACGTGCTCCGGTCGCTCACGACCCAGGGCGTCGGATCGTAGGCCCTGGCCGCCACCGTGTAGCGGCCGGCGCCGAGATTGCCCACGAGATTCTGGATCTGGAAGGACGAGCCAGAGGCCGACGGGATCAGCGCGCCGTCGATGTACCAGGCCACCAGGATCACGTTGGGGTCGATCGGGGTGACCGAAAGCGAACTCGGGTCGGTCAGAGGCGCGCTCGTGGGCGTCCAGGCGTCGAGGGGGTCGACCAAGCTGTAGATATCCAGGATGATCTTCTCGCGGCAGACGGCGTTGAAGGGGACGCCGTAGACGACGTTGGGGTAGCCGGGGCTGGAGGACCAGTACCCGAGATTGTTCATCTTGCTGTCCGCGGAGGGTCGCCAGATGCCCGTCTGGTAACTGCCGTAACCTCCCTGGTAAGTGCCGATGGTGCCGACAGCCGGCACGTCCAGGTACCCCAGCCACGGGGCCCACTTGGCCCCTGTCTGGTCCGTGGTCACATTGACCTCCCACGGCTCGGGACCGACATAGGGCAGCGTGCTTTGGTACTCGTCGCCCAGCCAGTTGAACGCATGGCCGAGTTCGTGAATGGCGATCCGCGTGTTGAAGGGATCGCCCGCGGCATAGACGGCGAAGTCGCCGTACCCGCCTCCGCCGCCATACTGCACGTCGTTGACGACGACGGGCCGGACCTCGGCCGCAAAAGGCGCCGTCTGCAGGGCCTGGGTCAGCGTGGCGTAGCCCAGGGCGGAGTCGATGTAGAGGAGCCGCTGCGGCCCTCCGCCGAACGCGTACGACGCGTTCAGGGCCGTGTTGACCCACGTGTTGGTGCTGGGATCGTCCGCTCCGGACTGGGCGGACACCACGTCCACGCGCCAGGTGTTGAAGAAGTTGCGGTACTGCACGTACGGGTCCCTCTCGTTCTGGTCAAAGTTCCTGGGCGGCGGGGGCGCGGGGGGGGGAAAGGGCGCGATAGGAGGGGGAGGCGGCCCGAACAGGTAGGAGAAGAGCGTCTGCACGTCGTTCCAGTACGTGGGAATCTGGCCCGACGTGTAGCCGTCCCCCATGAACACGATGTCCACGCGGTTGGACGACGGCCCGGTGCTATTGACCGGGGAGTACTGCCCCGACGCCGGGCGGGAACATAGCACCGGCAAGAGAAGGACGGTCAGGCCGCCCAGGACCGCACGTGCGCACGACAGTCTGTGACGCGGGAGCATGGACGCTCTCCTCCGACGTGAGACGTTCCCCAAGGCCACTTGAGAAAGGTGTGAGATCGCGGCGCCGACTCGCGGCGCCTGCGGCGATGCGGCTCGAGATGTGGTCCCCTCTGGCAGCATTCTACCACACATTCCGGCCGCAGGCAGAACATTCCGGCCGTATGCAAAGACGCCGACCTGTGCGATCCGTCCTGACAGAGCGGCTTGGGGTAGGCTACGATAGCCTGCGGGTGCCGAAACGCGGGTACTGTGCCAGGGGGCCGGCGCATGTCGGCCCTTGGACGGCGTCCATTCCCGTCCCTTCGACTCGCCCAATGCAGGAGGAATCCCATGGCGGCCTGTCGTTGTCCGCGCGAAGAGCGCTTGTCTGCCGTTTGGCCAGTGTTCATGAGGTTTGCGGCGGTCGCGGTCCTGGCCAGACTCGGGGCCGAGTGGCAGGCCCGGCGGACGGCGGAACGGGCGAAACTGGCGGCTGCCCCGGAAGAGGTCAAGGCAGCGCGGCGTCAATCCTGATAACCCGCCGCGCATCGCCCTGCCGCAGGGCATGGCGGCGAGAGACTTCCTGATCGGCACCGCGATGAGCGGCGACGTGGTGGGCGGCGAGGGGGGGGCCGTCCGAGGCCGACCTGCCATCCCATATCGGCGTCTTCGGCATGACCGCGGTCGGCAAGACGACGCTGGTGATGGACCCCCTTGCCCACCGTCTGGGCGAACTCGAGTCTGGCATCGAGCGGACAACGGTGCCGCCGCCAGGGTGGCCTGCCTCGCCCATTGACCTCACGGCCGGCATGCAGCCGCCCACGGTCGGAGCGCCGCCGGCGCCGCGAAGCCCAGATCCGCCCCTGCCTGAGTGGGGGGAGGTGTTGGGGCACGTCGAGATGCGTCCGCCGCTTGCCGCGCGGCCTTACCTCGTCCAGGAGGGCTTGTCGCGCCAGGGGTACCGTCCCCGTGTGGGAAGTAACACAGGGGCTCTAGGTCGGTATTGCAGCGATGGGCAGACGAGCGCAGTCTGTATTCCCAAGGCCGCGGCGCACTTGAACATCCCCTGAACAACAGTGATCGCACGGTTAAGGGCATGGACACCCAGCCCCTTTCTGCTGCCAAGGCCAAGGCGCATGAGCCTCTGTCGGTACTTGAGGAAATCCTCAGGTACAAGGTCTGATGCCAGACGGCCGCCCCCTACGAACGGAACAAAGCTCTCGACCACATGACGACAGTCTTCGAACCACCTGTGGCCGATCTCCCCGGCCTCTGCACGGCGAAGCTGGTAAGTCACGTAGTGATTGCACAAGTTCTTGACGGTGACCGCATCGGGCGATAGAGTTCGGTGTGGCTCGCGGCCGGCGTGAAGGTCCTCGGCCACGTGCAGGTATCGGTCATGGGCAGCGTGAGGATCTTCCCACACGCCGAAGAAGTGGATCTTGCCACGGATCTTCTTGCACCACTGGCCGCTGTTGTGCGGCGTCAGGGGGAATGGAGGAGATGGCTTTGCGGGTTTTCGCCGACCTTTGTGCGATCGAGGCGCGGGCATGAGGACACTCCTTTCGACGACCTGCATTGCTGAATCTGCCAAGCGTAGTTTAGCCGCTGAGGCGGTTGTCGTTAAGATTTCTTGCTCGCGGATGGTGGCTGCTAAGTCCTTGCTAGAACAAGTGTTGCGCCTGTAGCTCAAGTGGACAGAGCAACGGTTTTCTAAGCCGTAGGTTCCAGGTTCGAGTCCTGGCAGGCGCGCCATCGCGCAGCGGGCCGGCGCCGCGCGGGGCCTCCGACCGGGCTGCGGCCGCGCCGCCCGCCCAGGGAGCCGCCCATGGGTCCGACCGTCGCCGCTCGACTCCGCAAGCGCGTCATCGCCATCGGCGTCGGCTGCCTCGACCAACTCCTGCTGTGGCGCGACGTCAAGGCCCCCGTCCTGTCGAACAAGATCGTCGATTGCCAGGCGCAGGGCGGCGGCATGGCGGCCACCGCGCTCGTGACCGTCGCGCGCCTCGGCGGCCGCGCCGAGTACTGGGGCGCCGTCGGGGCCGACCCCGTGGCCGACCTCATCCTCCAGGGCTTGCGCGCGGAGGGCGTCGACACGCGCCAGGTCGTCCGCATGGACGGCCGCCGCGGGCCGTGGATGGTCGTCTGCGTCGACCAGGCCACCGCCGAGCGCCACTTCCTCTACACGACGGGCCTGCTGAACCCCGGCCGCCCAGTCGGCTCGGCCGCGCGCCTGGCCGGCGCCGGGTGCCTGCTCATCGACGACACGCTGCCCGAGAGCGACCTCGTGGCCGCCCGCGCGGCGCGGCGGCGCGGCGTGCCCGTCGTCGCCGACCTCTCGTGGGTCCGCGACCACACGCGGGCCGTCCTCGCGCACGTCGACTACGCCGTCGTGTCGGAGGCGTGCGCGCGGGACCTGGGCGCGGGCGGCGATGCGCGGCGGGCGTGCG